>NZ_CP084742.1:618235-927352 GCF_020520285.1 Pseudomonas sp. L5B5 | reverse complement strand
CAGCCTGGCAGGCTTCGCCCTGGCCTCGCTGCTGCTGGGTATCGCGGGCCAGCAGCCGTGGCTGGTATGGCCGGCCATCGTCGCCTGGGGCCTGACCTTCGGTGGCGCGCCGACCCTGCTGCAGACCGCCGTGGCCGATGCTGCCGGGGAAGGGGCCGACGTCGCCCAGTCGATGCTGGTGACCATCTTCAACCTGGGGATCGCCGGTGGCGGGGTGGTGGGCGGCCTGTTGCTGCAGAGCCAGGGGGCGTTGTCATTCCCCTGGGTGATGGCGGCGCTGGCCGTCGTGGGCCTGGTACTGGTCTGGGGGGCCCGCAGCCACGCCTTCAAGCCGGGTCAGCGACTGGTCTGTGCCGGCTGAGAGTGGCTCGCCCGAGCTTGCTGCAGCAGGGTCACCCACTCGTTGGCGAAGCGGTGGCAGTCCCCGGGCCAGCGAGCGGTCAGCAGGTTGCGATCGCGGACCACGAAACCGCGTTCGGGATGCTGCGCCGAATCGCGCCTGGGCAACAACGGGCCGCGGATGAAGTCCCCCGGGCTGGCCAGCACCGCCTTGATCTCGTGTTCGACGCAGTGGTCGTAGGTGCGGTAATAGCGTCCCAGCCAGGGCGCGGTGGCGATCCAGGCCATCAGCTCCATGGGACCGGCCAGCAGTGCGGTGACCTTGCGCCCGTAGAGCACCGAGCGTCCGTGTTGCGGGTCGATGCAGCGCGCCAGGGCCAGAGGGCCATGGCACACCGCGGCCACCGGTTTGTCGGCCTGGAAGAAGGCCAGGATGATCCGCTGCACTTGTGCAGACTCCAGCAGGCTGCGCATGCCTCGGGCATGGCCGCCCGGGATCAGCAGGCCTTCGAACGCTGGCGGGTCGACCCCGACATAGCTCAGGGGGTAGCGAAAGGCCGGGTCGCGAGTCATGCCGTGGTAGCGCTCGAGGTCGGCGGCGCGGGTCATCAGCACGGGATTGAGCGGGCCGAAGCCAAGGCTGACCAGGCGTGCATCGGCGTAGGCCGGCATGCCTTGCGGCGTGGCAAAACAGGCTTCGAAGCCGGCCTCGCGGGCGGCCTGCCAGGGCAGGCTGCTTTCGGTCGGGTCGTAGTCGGCGTGGGGCAGCAGGATCAGGAACATGGTGCAGGCTCGCGACACACTGGGTCCGCTGCAGATTAGCAGCGCCCTGGCCAGGGCGTGAGCGGCCGGATCTGCGGCAGTGACTGGCGGGCATACTCGACCCGATGCCTTGCCTCAGGCGTTTCCCCTGGCCGTGGAGCAGTCACCGGCAGCCGTGCGCGCTGCCGGCGGATTGTCGCTGGCCGGTGGCCCCGGCCCGTCACTTGGCCGCTGTGGCACGGGTCTGCTCGATGTCCTGCACCAGGCCATCGATGCGTTGCAGCTGGTGACGGTTGTCATGGTCCCAGGGATGGAAGCCCGGCTTGAAGTACTGCAGCCAGGGCAGGGCGATCCTGGGGAACACGCCCTTGGGGCCGTACAGGTACTTCACCACCTGCCACATTCCGCGCCAGTGGCCGCCGCGCTTGCGGTCGGCGATCAGCATGCGCACATGGAAATCGAACACCACCAGCCAGAAGGTCAGGGTGGTGAACAGCATCGTCCCGGTGCGGATCAGGTAGCGCTTGGGGCCAGGCTCGAGCACGGTGTTCCAGACGTCGTAGGCCACGGCCTTGTGCTCGGTCTCCTCCAGCGCGTGCCATTGCCACATCTGCCGGTAGCCCTCGACCGAGTCACCGAACCGGCTGGGATCGCGCAGTAGCAGGTCGGCGAGGATCGCGGTGTAGTGTTCCAGGGCGATGGTCAGTGCCAGGTTGAAGGCCGGCGAGAAGTGTTTCTTCTGGAAGTCGAGGATCACCCGCAACCGGCGGTCCAGCAGATGGGCCGGCAAACCGGCGTCCTGCAACAGGTCGTTGTAATGCTGGTGTTCGCGGCTGTGCATGGCCTCCTGGCCGATGAAACCCTGGATCTGGCGCTTGAGCTCGGGGTCGTGGATGCGGTCGCGGTAGTGGCGCACGCTGTCCATGAAGAACAGCTCCCCGGAAGGAAACAGCAGGGACAGGGCATTGAAGAAATGGCTCACGTGACTGCCTTGTTCGTGCCAGTCGCAGATGCGCTCGGCGGGCAGTTCGACCTTGATGTCACGGCGGATGGGCAGCATGGCTGTCACTCCTCTAGACACGGCGAGAGCGGCCTCAGAGGCCACGCTCATCCTGGGGTTCGTAGGCGGGGGCAGGGTGCTTGCCCGGTTTGGGCGCCATGCGCCGGCTGATCCAGACCACCAGGCTCTGGTAGGCACTGGGCAGCAGGCGGATGAACAGATCGAGAAAGTGCGCGTCACGGCCGATCAGCACCCGTCGCTTGTTCTTGCGCACCCCCAGCAGGATCACCTTGGCCGCGGTTTCCGCCGAGGTGATGAACAGCTTCTCGAAGTCATCCCGAGCCTGTTGTTCGTTGTCGATCAGGAAGCCCTTGACGTTGTCGCTGATGCGGCTGGTGCGGGCGATCTCGGTGCGGATGCCACCCGGATGCACACAAGTGGCGGACACCCCGTTGCCCTGCAGGTCCAGCTCCTGGCGCAGGGATTCGGTAAAACCGCGCACGGCGAACTTGGTGGCGTTGTAGCCGCTCATGCCCGGTTGCGCGAACAGCCCGAACACGCTGGAAGTGTTGATGATGTGGCCTTCGCCGGCTTGCTTGAGGTACGGCAGGAAGGCCTGGGTACCGTGCACCACGCCCCAGAAATTGACGTCGACGATCCATTCCAGGTCCGCCAGGCTCGTACCTTCGACGGTGCTCGACAGGGCCACCCCGGCGTTGTTGAAAACCAGGTTGACCTGGCCGTGCTCGGCGGCGCTGGCGGCAGCCCAGGCGAACATGGCCTCGCGGTCGCCGACATCCAGCTCCTGGCTGCTGATGCGCAGCGGCAGCAAGGTGGCGGCCCGGGCCTGGGCCACGGTCTGCGCCAGGCCCTGGGCGTTCTTGTCGGCCAGGGCCAGATGGCAACCCTCGCGAGCCAGGGCCACGGCCAGGGCGCGGCCCATGCCGGAGGCGGCGCCAGTGATGGCGGCGACTTTACCGTTGAAGTTCTTCATGGGTAGCAGCCTCTTGCAGGTTCAGTGGGCGCGCGACGACCGGCGCGGTGGCGGCAGTGGGCAGGCGGCTGGCCAGGTAATCCTGCAGCTCAAAGTGCTGCACGGCCTTGCGAAAGCTCAGGGTGGAGCCGGGCCACAGTGTGGTGTTCTGCCCGCTGCGCGGGTCCAGGTACCAGCTGCGACAGCCGCCGGTGGACCAGATGGTGCCGGCCAGGCGTTGCTGCAGGCGCTGGTTGTACTGGCGCTCGACGTCGGCCTTGACCTCAAGGGTGCCGATGCCTGCCTGGCGCATCCGTTCCAGGGCCTTGAGGATGTAGTCCACCTGGGCCTCGATCATCAGGATCATCGAGTTGTGCCCCAGGCCGGTGTTGGGGCCGACGATCATGAACAGGTTGGGAAAACCCGGCAGGCAGGTGCCCAGGTAGGCATGGGCACCCCGTGACCAGTAGTCCATCAGGTCCCGCCCTTGGCGGCCGAAGAGCAGGCCGTGGGGCAGTGGGTCGGTGGCCTGGAAACCGGTGCCGAAGATGATGCAGTCCACGGGATGGCGGTTACCGTCGGCGGTGACTACGGCGTCGGCCTCGATGCGCTGGATCGCTTCGCCGATCACCCCGACGTTGCCCCGGGACAGGGCCGGGTAGTAGTCGTTGGAAATCAGGATGCGCTTGCAGCCGATGGTGTAGTCGGGGGTCAGGCGCTGGCGCAGCAGCGGGTCGGGCACTTGCTTGCGCAGGTGGCGCAGGGCGACACGCTGCACCACTTTCATCAGCTTCGGCCGTCGGGCGAAGGCGATCACCCGGCTTTCCAGGGCCCAGTACAGCGCCGAGCGCATCAGGCGCTGGGTGAAGGGCAGGTGCTTGAAGGCCCAGCGCTCCAGGCTGCCGAGCTCACGGTCGGGCTTGGGCATGATCCACGGTGGGGTGCGCTGGAACAGCTTGAGCTGGGCCACCCGCGGGGCGATCTTGGGCACGAACTGGATCGCGCTGGCACCGGTGCCGATCACCGCCACCCGCTTGCCTTGCAATGAATAGCGATGGTCCCACTGCTGGGAGTGAAAGCGCTTGCCGGTGAAGTCCTCCAGCCCCGGGATGTCCGGGATCGCCGGGCGCGACAGGCCGCCCATGCCGGAAACCAGGATCCGCGCACTGACCCTGCGGCCATTGCCGAACCGCAACTGCCAACGCTCGCGATCCTCATCGAAGACGGCCTGCTCCAGGCCCATGTTGAAGCGCAGGTAGGGGGCCAGGGCGAAGTCCCGGGCGCAGTTCTCCAGGTACTCGCGGATTTCCGCCTGGGGGGCGAATTGCCGGGTCCAGTTCGGATTGGGCGCGAAAGAAAAGGAATAGACATGGGATTGCACGTCGCAGGCGCAGCCGGGGTAGTGGTTGTCGCGCCAGGTGCCTCCGAGAGAGGCGGCTTGTTCGGCGACGAAGAAATCTTCGATGCCGGCCTGCTTGAGCTTGATCGCCATGCACAGCCCGGCGAAGCCGGCGCCGATGATGGCGATGTCGACGACCTCAGGGTCATCGGGTGGCGAGTACGCATTCATGGTGTGTACCTCGATTGTTATGACGCTTGGGGTGACTTTCGTCAGTGAATGAAAACTCAGGATTGCACAATTTAAAATAATGTTTTAAAAATTAATTTAAATAAATCACCTGAAAATGTCACCTGCGCTTGTCGCCTGTGGATTTGCGGGGCTCACTCGGACTCGGGGTGAAGCGCCATCGGCGATACCAGGCCAGGACGGCAAGCCAGCCGGATCATTCCGATCCGAGGGTGGCGCGGGGCAGTTCGAGGGGGCGGATCATGGATTGGCTGATAGCGGCGGCGATTTTCCTGGTAGTCAGTGCGGTGCTCTGGATGGTGAGCTTTCGCATCAACCGCCGAATCGAAAGCCAGGTGCCGATCAATGGGCGTTTCCTCGAGGTGGGTGGCGAACGCCTGCATTACACCGACGAGGGCAGGGGGCCTGCGCTGGTGATGATCCATGGCCTGTCCGGCTGTGGGCGCAACCTGACCCATTCCCTGGCGCCGCAGCTGCGTGACCGCTACCGGGTCATCACCCTGGACCGCCCCGGCTCCGGTTACTCCACTCGCGGTCGCGGGGCGCCGGCGGACCTGCCGGCCCAGGCCAGCCTGATTGCCAAATTCATCCGTGCCCTGGACTTGAACCAGCCCTTGGTGCTCGGGCATTCACTGGGAGGCGCCATTGCCTTGTCCCTGGCGCTGAATCATCCGCAGTCGGTGTCCGGCCTGATCCTGGTGGCGCCGTTGACCCATCCCCAGCGCATGCTGCCCCTGGTGTTCCTGTCCCTTGGTGTGCGCCCGGCCCTGCTGCGTCGCTGGATGGCGCTGACGCTGGCAGCACCCATGGCCATGCTGGGTCGGCACAAGCTGGTCAAGGCGGTGTTCGCCCCGGATCCGGTGCCCGAAGACTTCGAGGTGCGTGGCGGCGGTTTGCTGGGCATGCGCTCGAACAACTTCTACAACGCCTCGAGCGAGATCGCCGTGGTCAATCGGGCCTTGCCCGGCATGGTCAAGCTCTACCCCAGCCTGAGGCTGCCGGTGGGCCTGATCTATGGTTCCAGGGATCAGGTGCTCAACCATCGACGCCATGGTGAGTCGATGGCCGGCAAGGTGCCGGGGCTGTTGTTGAAGATCATTCAAGGTCGCGGGCACATGCTGCCCATCAGCGCGGTGGAACCGGTGGTGGCCATGATCGACCAGGTTGCGTCCCAGGCCACGCCACAACGCAGCGCCACGGTGCTGCACCCGCCGTTCGCGGCATCACGGGCAGGCTAGGGGCGTTGTGCGGGGCGCCTTCGGGGGCTTGGTGACGACTCTGGCAGCAGCTGTAACTGCTTTACGGGCGACATTCAAAACGAGCTGAAAAAATAGTTGACGAGCTATCGAATTCGCGCTATTTATTTTAAAAAAATGTTTTGAATGTTTTTTTTGAAAGTGCAATTGAGTGGTTAAAATAATGAAAATACCGCCATTTCACGCTTCTGCTTCTTCATTCATTCACGCTTTGGGCAGCGCCTTCGCGCTTTCCTTTATAGCATCCCTGCCGACTGCCATCCTGCGGAGGCTGCCATGAATGTTTCCGTGGCAGCACCTCAAGTCTGGACCGATGGCAAGCGTCACCTGTGGTGGCTCGGCACCCTGCCGATGATCACTCCTCTGCTGGCCGGGCTCTTCGCGCTCGCCACCGGTGTTCAGGTGTTCTGGTGGACCGGAGTGCTGGTGATCTTCGGCCTGATCCCCCTGATCGACGGCCTGATCGGCGAGGACACCAGCAACCCGCCCGAATCCGCCGTTCCGGATCTGGAAAAACAACCCTACTACCGCTTTATCGTCTACAGCTGTGCGGTGCTCTCGGTCGTGTCCCTGATCTTCACCGCCTGGATGGCAATCCACGGTGTGGACTGGATCATCGCGGGCGGCCTGGTCCAGCTGAGCGAACAATTGCACCTGCATGGCAGCCTGGCGAGTTTCGCCGCGTTCCTTACCGAGCGCTCGCAACTGCACGGCAGCGTGGGGTGGTTCACCTACATCGGCATGGCCATGTCTACGGGTGCGGCCACCGGCATCGCCATCAACATCGCCCATGAACTGGGACACAAGAACCGGCCGATGGCCAAGTTCCTGGCCAAGCTGTCATTGGCCTCGACCTTCTACGGACACTTCTTCGTCGAGCACAACCGTGGGCACCACGTTCGTGTGGCCACGCCGGAAGACCCTGCCAGTTCACGCCTGGGCGAGTCATTCTGGAGCTTCCTGCCACGCACCGTATGGCTCAGCCTGCGCTCGGCCTGGCACCTGGAAAGCGAGCGCCTGCACAAGCTGGGCTTGCCGACCCTGCACTGGAAGAACACCGTTCTCAGCTCCTGGGCCTACAGCCTGGTGTTGTGGGGGGTATTGATCGCCTGGCTCGGTGCCGCAGTGATTCCCTTCCTGTTGATCCAGGGCATCTACGGCTTCTCACTGCTGGAAGTGGTGAACTATGTCGAGCACTACGGCCTGCTGCGCCAGAAGCAAGCCAATGGTCGCTACGAGCGTTGCTCGCCACGCCACTCCTGGAACAGCAACCGGATCGTTACCAACATCTTCCTGTTCCAGCTGCAGCGGCATTCGGATCACCATGCCAACCCGACCCGGTCGTACCAGGCCCTGCGGCACTTCGACGAATCGCCACAGTTGCCCTACGGCTACGCCACCATGATCGTCTGGGCCTATGTGCCGTTCCTCTGGCGTCGGCTGATGGATCATCGGGTGCTGGCCCACTACTCGGGTGATGTGCGGCTGGCCAACATCCATCCGGCCAAGCGCGCCGAGCTGCTCAAGCAATACGGCTTCAACGCAACAGATTGAGAACCGCTCCACGGTTGTGCTGCTCACCACTTCAAGTGCTCGTGAACCGGTAGCGTTCGCCCGCGATTCGCCCTCTTGAACGGTGAGCAGAGCAAGACAGAAGTCCTTGAACATGTTGACCGACAACAACAATAAGCAACTGTAAGGAAGTCACGGATGCCTATCTCACCTCTATTCGCCGCTCGTCTGTTCATCGTCCTGGTGGGAGTGTCGTTGATGAATGCGGCAGAGGCCGCGCGCATCGAACCGGCCAATACCGAATTCACCGCCAAGGGCCCCATCAGCTTCGCCAAGAGCATCATCAATGCCGACTGCACCATCCAGGTCAGTGGCAAGGTCAGCCCCGACGGCAGCTACGCCAGCGTCGACAAAGTCGATTTCAGCGGCGGGCTCAAGTGTGGCCAGGTCGAGGCCACGCACTTGCCCTGGAAGCTGGTCGCCAAGAATGAAACCAGCGGCGCCATGTCAGGCATCCAGGTCACCGTGCACGCGCCCCTGGTGGGCGGCGACTGTGGCCCGACCACCGCCGAAGGCAGCTGGAACAACACCACCGGCAAGCTCGAAGCGACCCAGGTCAGCCTCGACGGTGGTTGCACCATCAAGACTGTGTCGATCCAGATGCCACCCACATTCCGGGTAGCGCCCTGAACTAGCGGTCTGCACATAAAGCGAATTTAAGATTTGGCTGGAAAGGGAAGCTCGGTCGTTGTTCTCCGTGTCATCTCGTTCAGGGCCATTAACCCCCGGCGAATAAATCGCCATACATGTGAGGAAAAACAACAATGAAAGGCATCAAAACTCTCGTGTCCGCTACTGCTCTTTTCACCTGCCTGGGCGCTGCCTCCATGGCGAACGCTGCCAGCATCGTTTTCGATAGCGGAGCCACGAGCGGCAACTTCACCACTCCGGGTGGCAGCCTCACCGTACGTTCGCCTTCGTCGTTTGGCGCAGCTGTAACCTGCGATATCAACTTCAGCGGCACCATCAACAACGGCGTGGCCAGCATCACGGGGGCGACTGTCAGTGGCAGCAATGCACTGTGCAACTTGCCCAAGATCACCGGCTTGCCATGGCTCCTGAGCGCCTCCTCGACTACCGCAGGTACCGTGACCAACGTCGGCTACAGCATCTCGTTCTTCCCGGCCACCAACTGCGGCCCGACCACTATCAACGTGGCCTGGAGCAACTCCACCAACGCCATCAGCCTGAGCTCGCCTCAGTCCCTGGCCGGTGGTTGCACCGTCGATGTCCTGAACGCCAAGCCGTCGCCAAAAGCGAAAGTGATTTAAGCATTGCCTGGAACCAAGGGCTGATCACCCGCTGAAGGACACCGCCTCGCAAGAGGCGGTGATCTGCAGACAAGGGCCGCCCTGCAGCGTCGGTTGCTATCGATAATAATAAGGAGTGGGGCATGGATAATAAGAAACAACAGCTGCGGGCCGCAGTAGCACTGGCCATATTGGGGAGTTTCGGCGCTATCGAGACCGTGCAGGCAGGTGGCTTCTCCACGCCCACCTATGGTGCTCCAGGGTGGGGCCGGGCTTTTGGTGGTGGTTCGCTGTTCAAGAATGATCCCAGCGCGGCGTTCAACAACCCGGCGGCGATGGCGTTCATCGATCAGAACGTGGCACAGATGACGGTCGACTATGCCCGCATCAAGATGAAGTACAAAGGCGATGCCTTCGATTACCAGGGCAATCCGGCAACCATCATGCCGGTGGATGGAAACGGTGTACCAAGTGCCCCGGCGCCCCTGGATGGCAACGGTGGCCAGGGTGGCTTCACCGCCTGGTTGCCAACAGGTTTCATGGTGATGCCGATCAATGATCGGTTCGCCTTCGGTCTCAGCCAGGTGGTGCCCATGGGCATGCGCAGCACCTGGGACCAGAACAACTCCAAGATCCGTGATTTCGCGGTCGATACCAAGATCGAAACCGTGGGCCTGACCGGCTCGGTGTCGTTCAAGGTTCGGGACGATTTCTCCCTGGGCGCCGGCGTTATTGTCCAGCACAGCAAGGGCTTCGTCAGCCAGAACCTCAACCTGACTGCCGCGGCTGCCGTGTCTCCAAATATTGGCTCGAATATTCCATCAGGGGTCGGTGCGAACCTGATGCGGGTCAAGGTGGATAACACCTCGGTTGGCTGGTTCACCGGCGTGGTCTGGAAACCCACGGACCGCGATACCCTGGGCCTGAACTATCACGCCAAGATCAAGAACAAGATGGAGGGCAAGTACAACATCTATGCCGATGCCGTGGGCATGCAGTACATGACCCAACCGGCCGGGCCCAATGGTGAGACCTTGGTGGAGCTGGCCTATCCCGGCCTGAAGCTCAATCCAGGTGGAGCCAACGCCACCGCCCAGCTGGATATCCCGGCGACTGTCGGCCTGGACTGGGTCCATGTGTTCGATGACCGTTTCACCCTGGGCGCCAGCATGCTCTGGACCCAATGGTCATCGTTCAAGGACCTGACCCTCAAGTCCGATGGCAACACCCTCGTGGCCATACCATATAAATATAAAGACTCCATGATGTACTCGCTGGGTGGTGACTACCGGTTCACCGACCAGTTGACACTGCGTGCCGGTGTTGCGTTCGACCAGACGCCTACTCGGAATTCGACCCGCGACCCGCGGATCCCGGACAACGATCGCTGGTTCACTTCGTTGGGTTTTGGTTACGACATCAAGGCCATCCCAGGCCTGACCATCGACGGCGCCTACTCACGGCAATTCGTCAAGGAAGCCAAGATCAAGACTCAGAACGTGGATCGTCTTGGTGCCTCGCGACTGGACGGCAAGGTCAATGCCAAGGGCGAGGTAGTGAGCCTGTCCGCGACCTATCACTTCTAAGGTCCACACGCTGCGAGAGCCAACGGCACTGCCCGAAGACTGGGTTGCTGCCGTTGGCTGAACAGGCCGCTACTGAGCCTGTTTCAAATCATGTTCCGACACTCCGGGCTGACTTTGTTCAGCCATTTTGTTTTGCTCGAACGCCTTAAATAAAAATTTCAAAATAAAATTTGAAACGCGATTGGTTCCTTTGTAGTGTGGTTTCCGAGGGGCCGGCACAACGCCCGGGCTCCAAGGAGTTGTCTCGTTAGAACAAGAGAGGTATTCCATGATTGTCTGGTTATTGTTGGGAGTTGCCGCGGCGTTGGCCCTGGCTTATCGACAGGCGACTGCAGCCCTGTGGCTGGGCACGGGCCTGGTCTGGCTGGCGGCCGGGTACCTGCTGGGCCTGGTGGGCACCCTGGGCTTGAGTCTGGGTGTGCTGCTGGTGGTGCTGCCGGCGGCGTTGTTGACGGTCAAGCCCCTGCGCCGCGCCTTGCTCACCCGCAAGGCCCTGGCGATGTTTCGCAAGATCATGCCGGCCATGTCCGATACCGAGCGCGCGGCCATCGAGTCGGGCACCGTGTGGTGGGATGCCGAGCTGTTCAGCGGCAAGCCTGACTGGAAGCGCCTGTTGGGCGCCGCGCCGGCCAGCCTGAGCCCCGAGGAACAGGCGTTCATGGACAACGAAGTGGAAACCCTGTGCGACATGGCCAACGACTGGGAAACCACCCAGGTCTGGCAGGACCTGTCGCCCAAGGCCTGGCAGTACACCAAGGACGCCGGTTTCCTGGGGATGATCATTCCCAGGCAGTACGGCGGCAAGGGCTTCTCGCACTACGCCCATTCCCAGGTGGTGATGAAACTCTCCACCCGCTGCTCGGCGGCGGCGATCTCGGTGATGGTGCCCAACTCCCTGGGCCCGGCCGAACTGTTGCTGCACTACGGCACCGAGGCCCAGCGCCAGCACTACCTGCCGCGCCTGGCCCGTGGCGAAGACATCCCGTGCTTTGCCTTGACCAGCCCCTATGCCGGCTCCGACGCCGGGGCCATTCCCGATACCGGCGTGGTCTGCAAGGGCCAGTTCGAAGGCGAGGAAGTCCTGGGCTTTCGTGTCACCTGGGACAAGCGCTATATCACCCTTGGGCCCATCGCCACGGTACTGGGCCTGGCATTTCGCGCCGAAGACCCGGACGGCCTGCTGGGCCAGAAAGGCAGCCTGGGCATCACCTGTGCACTGATCCCCACCACCCATCCCGGGGTGAACACCGGGCGCCGGCACTGGCCGCTGAACGCGGTGTTCCAGAACGGCCCCACCACCGGCAAGGATGTGTTCATTCCCCTGGAGTGGGTGATCGGCGGCGCGGCGCAGGTCGGCAATGGCTGGCGCATGCTGATGGAATGCCTGGCAGCCGGGCGGGCGATTTCCCTGCCGTCGTCCAACGTCGGCCTGGGCAAGGTCGCGGTCCGCGGCACCACCGCCTATGCGGCGATGCGCAAGCAGTTCGGCCTGCCCATCGGCAAGTTCGAAGGGGTCCAGGCACCCCTGGCACGCATGTCCGGGCATCTGTATGCCTGTGATGCCGTACGGCGGGTCTCGGTGGCCTCGCTGGATGCTGGCGAAAAACCGTCGGTGATCTCGGCCATCGCCAAGTACCACGTCACCGAGCGGGCGCGGATCATCGTCAACGACGGCATGGACATCGTCGCGGGCAAGGGCATCTGCATGGGACCCAACAACTTCCTGGCCCGCGCCTACCAGCAAAGCCCGATCGCCATTACCGTGGAAGGCGCGAACATCATGACTCGCTGCCTGATCATCTACGGCCAGGGGCTGATCCGTTGCCATCCCTATGTGTTCCGCGAGATGGAGGCGGCTCGCGACACCAGCCGCAAGGGCCTGGAAGACTTCGACAGCGCGATGTTCGGCCATGTCAGCTTCGTTTTCGCCAATACCGTGCGCGCCGCCGTGCACGCCGTTACCGGTGGGCGCCTGATCAAGGCTCCGGCCAACACGGACAAGGCCCTGGCGCCTTACTACCGGCAAGTCCAGCGCCTGTCGGTGGTGCTAGCCCTGGTCTCGGACATCTCCATGGGCGTACTGGGCGGAGCACTCAAGCGCAAGGAAAGCATCACCGGGCGCCTGGGCGACATCCTGTCCCAGCTGTACATCCTGTCCTGCGTGTTCAAGCGCTTCGAGGACGACGGGCGCCCCCAGGCCGATCTGCCCCTGGTGCACTGGGCGGCCCAGGATGCCTTGCTGCGGGCCCATGAGGCCTTGGCCGAGGTGCTGGACAACTATCCGTCCAAGGCGGCGGCTCGGATCATTCGTGGCCTGAGCTTCCCGTTCGGCATCCCCCAGCACAAACCCAGCGATCGTTTGCTGGCCGATGTCGCCGAACTGGTGCAGACCCCGGGTGCGACCCGCGATCGCCTGCTGGCCGACTCCTACATCCCGCAACCGGACATCGACAAGCTGGCCTACGGCGAACTGGCGTTCCGCCTGCAGCCACAGGTGGAGCTGATCGAGGCGCGGCTCAAGCCGGCGGTCAAGCAGGGCACCCTGGGGCCGCTGCCGATCTCCCGCGAGGCCTTCAACGTCTGGCGGGGCAAGGCCCTGGAACTGCAATTGATCAGCCAGGACGAGGACGAACTGCTCGACCGTTATGTGGAGTACGGCGACCACGCGATCCAGGTGGACGACTTCCCGCAGGACTTCGGCCTGCTCGAAGCCTTGCAGCAACGCCAGGCGCACTTCGAACAAGGCGCCAAGCCGGCCTCGCGCAAACGCACTGCCAGCAGCGAAGACGCCGTGGCAGCCAGCGATTCGGCCTATTGACCCTCTACTGGTTTTGATTGGGAACCTTATATGTCTGACGGTTATCTTTCGCTCGTCAATTCCGGGTGGGGGCGCTGGCTGGCCCAGCGCGTCGGCCTGCCACAACCGGTGCCGCTGCAACGGCATCGCGAGGGGCAGGGCGGCAACCTGATCAACCCGGTGATCCTCGCCGCGGCGCCCGAGGGGCGCCTGCTGGGCGAGCTGCAACGGATCTTCGCCGCCACCGACATCGTGGCGGCCCAGGCCGCAAGCATCAACGCGCCGTCCACCGTGAAGGTCCAGGGCGTGGTCTTCGATGCCACCGGGCTGGGCGACGTGGCCCAGCTCGATGAGCTGTATCGCTTTTTCCATGCCAACGTCCGGCGCCTGACTCTCCACGGTCGGGTGCTGATCCTGGGCACTGCCCCCGAACATTGCACGCAGCTGGCCCAGTCCGTGGCCCAGCGCTCCCTGGAAGGGTTCGTGCGCTCCCTGGGCAAGGAGCTGCGCCGGGCCATCACCGTACAGCTGCTGTATGTCGAGCCTGGTGCCGAGGCCGAGCTGGAAAGCAGCCTGCGCTTCTTCCTGTCCCGGCGCTCGGCCTATGTCTCGGGCCAGGTGGTGCGCATCGGCGAGCCGGTGGACGTGCTCCGGCAACTGGATTGGGACCGGCCCCTGGAAGGACGCCGGGCACTGGTCACCGGAGCTTGCCGCGGCATCGGCCTGGCCATCGCCAAGGTCCTGGCGCGCGAAGGGGCCCAGGTGGTGTGCCTGGACATCCCGCAGAGCGAGGCCGAGCTGCAGCAAGCCGCCGCCAGCCTGGGGGGCAGCGCCCTGGCCCTGGACATCACCGCGGCCGACGCAGGCCAGCGCCTGCTGGCGTTCGTGGGCGAGCAGGGGGCCTTCGATATCGTGGTGCACAACGCCGGCATCACCCTGGACAAGACCCTGGCGAAGATGACCGAGGCCGGCTGGCGCAAGGTCATGGCGGTCAACCTGGAGGCGCCGCTGCTACTCAGCCAGGCGCTGCTGGAGGGGCAGGGCCTGAACCCGGGCGGGCGGATCGTCTGCGTATCGTCCATTTCCGGAATCGCCGGCAACCTCGGGCAGAGCAACTACGCCACGTCCAAGGCCGGAGTCATCGGCCTGGTGCAGGCCCTGGCGCCCCTGGCTGCCCGCCAGCAGATCACGGTCAATGGCGTGGCCCCGGGGTTCATCGAAACCCAGATGACCGCCAAGATCCCGCTGATGATCCGCGAAGCGGGGCGGCGGATGAACTCCATGTCCCAGGGCGGGCAGGCAGTGGACGTGGCAGAAACCATCGCCTGGCTGGCCCATCCAGCCTCCGGTGGGATCAACGGGCAGGTGGTCCGCGTCTGCGGGCAAAGCCTGCTGGGAGCCTGAATCATGAATGCCGACTCCACGATCCGCATCATCGAACCGCCACCGTCCCGGGGCCAGTTGCTCTACGACGGCCTGCGCGGTTTGCGCAAGCCCAAGCTGGAGGCCGCGCCGCAGCTGCCCATCGAACGCCTGGTACGCCCGGCGGTGGAACTCGAGGCGGCGCAGGTCGCCCGGTATGCCCAGGCCTGCGGGTTCCGCCGCGAGCATGGGGTGCCGCTGTCGTTTCCCCATACCCTGGCCTTTCCCCTGCACCTGTTGCTGCTCACCAGCCGGACCTTTCCCTATCCGGCCAGCGGCATGGTCCACTTGGCCAACCGCATCCACCAGCATCAGCGCCTGGAGGAGGGCCAGGCCCTGCGCCTGGAGGTGTTCGCCGGGCGCTGGATAGCCCACCCCAAGGGCCAGGCCCTGTCCATTGCCACGCGAGCCTACAGTGGCGGCGCTTTGGCCTGGGAGGGCGACAGCCTGTACCTGCGCCGCGGTGTCTCCGGTCCTGTGGGCGAACCCTGGGCGGGCGCGCTGGAGCTGGACGAACAGGCCCTGGTGCGCACCCAGCGCTGGAGCCTGGCCGGGGACCTGGGGCGGCGTTTCGCCAAGGTCAGCGGCGACTTCAACCCGATCCACACTTCGTGGCTCGGTGCCCGGCTGTTCGGCTTTCGCCGGCCCATCGCCCACGGCATGTGGACCCTGGGCCGGGCCCTGGCAGCGCAGCAACCACCGCATCCGCTGGCGGCGGCGAAACTGGACTGCGAGTTCAAGCTGCCGATCTTCCTGCCGGCCTCGGTGACCCTCTGGAACCGCGTGCCCGACGGCCCGCACCATGAATTCGAAGTGCGCAACAACGCGGGCGACAAGCCCCACATGCGCGGCCTACTGACCTGGGGAGCTGGGCAATGACTGAGTACAGTTTCAATCCGGCGCCGGTGCGCCGGGTGGCAATCATCGGTGGCAACCGGATTCCGTTCGCCCGTTCCAACACGGTGTACGCCAACGACAGCAACCAGGACCTGCTGGTGGCGGCGCTGCAAGGCCTGGTGGACCGTTTCGGGCTGTCCGGACAGCGCCTGGGGGAGTTCGCCGCGGGAGCGGTGATCAAGCACTCGCGGGACTTCAACCTGGCTCGCGAGTGCGTGCTGTCAACCACCTTGTCGCCGCAGACCCCGGCCTACGATCTGCAGCAGGCGTGTGGCACCGGGCTCGAGGCGGCTCTGCTGGTGGCCAACAAGATCGCCCTGGGCCAGATCGAAGTGGGGATTGCCGGCGGCTCCGACACCACCTCCGATGCGCCCATCGGCATCAACGAGGGTTTGCGTCGGACCCTGCTCGCGGCCAACCGCGCCAAGGGCACCGGCAACAAGCTGCGCAGCCTGCTCAAGGTACGTCCGGGGATGTTCTTCAAGCCGCTGCTGCCACGTAATGGCGAGCCGCGCACCGGTCTGTCCATGGGCGAGCACTGCGAAGAAATGGCCAAGCGCTGGCAGATCAAGCGCCTGGCCCAGGACGAACTGACCCTGGCCAGCCACCAGCGCCTGGATGCGGCCTACCGACGGGGCTTTTTCGACGACCTGCTGACGCCCTATCGCGGCCTTGCGCGGGACAACAACCTGCGGGCCGATGCCAGCCTGGAAAAACTCGCCGGCCTGGGGCCAGCCTATGATCGCGACAACGGCACCCTGACTGCCGGCAACTCCACACCTTTGACCGATGGTGCCTCGGTGGTACTGCTGGCCAGCGAGGAATGGGCCGCCGCCAACAACCTGCCGGTGTTGGCCTACCTGCGGACCGGGGAAACCGCGGCAGTGAACTTCGTCGATGGTAGCGAAGGCCTGCTGATGGCACCGGCCTATGCCGTGCCGCGCATGCTGGCCCGGGAGGGGCTGGAGCTTGGCGACTTCGACTTCTACGAGATCCACGAGGCCTTCGCCGCCCAGGTGCTGTGCACCCTCAAGGCCTGGGAGGATGCCGACTACTGCCGGGACAAGCTCGAGCTGCAAGGACCGCTGGGCAGCATCGATCGCGCCAAGCTCAACGTCAACGGCGGCTCCCTGGGTTGCGGGCATCCCTTCGCCGCCACTGGTGGGCGCCTGCTGGCGGCCCTGGCCAAGGCGATCCACGAACGCGGTGGAGGCCGCGGACTGATATCCGTCTGTGCAGCAGGCGGCCTGGGCGTCACCGCTATCGTCGAAAAATAAAATAACAAGGAGACTGCCAATGAGCGTCGTAAGCCTGCAACCCGTCGAGCGTATCTGGCTCAGTGCCTATATGCAGGGTGTACCCAGCGATATCGAAGCCGACATCGACCGTTACCCGTCGTTGCGCGAAGTGTTTCTCGAACACGTGGACAAGTATCGACAACGGGTGGCCTATGTCAGCATCGGCACCGAGATGGGCTACGACCTGTGGGAGAAGCGGGTGTTCGCCTTCGCCGCCTGGTTGCAGTCCAAAGGGGTGAAGAAGGGCGACCGGGTGGCCTTGATGATGCCCAACAGCCTGCAATATCCGATCTGCCTGTTCGGCACCCTGCTGGTGGGGGCAGTGGTGGTCAACGTCAACCCGTTGTACACCGCTCACGAATTGCGCCATCTGCTCAAGGACAGCGGCGCCGAGACCGTGGTGATCTTCGAGAACTTCGCCCACACCCTGGAACAGGCCATGCCCGGGAGCAAGCTGAAGAACATCGTGGTGGCCTCCATCGGCGACCTGGTGGGCACCTTCAAGGGCGCGGCGCTGAATTTCGTCCTGCGCCATGTGCAGAAGCAGGTGCCCAAGTTCAACTTGCCGGGCTCGATCCGCTTCCCGGCGATGATGAAGCTGGCGGCGGTACTGGAACACCGGCCGGTGGACCTTGCGCAGGGCGACATTGCCTTCTTGCAGTACACCGGTGGCACCACCGGGGATGCCAAGGGAGCCATGCTCACCCACCGCAATATCCTGGCCAACCTGATGCAGGCCAAGGCCTGGGTCGGTGACCAGCTGGACGAAAACCAGCAGGAAACCAACGTCACCTTGCTGCCGCTGTACCACGTACTGTCGCTGACCGTGAACTGCCTGATGTTCATGTGCCTGGGCGGGCGCAATATCCTGATCGCCAACCCCCGGGACGTGAAACGGGTGCAGATGATCCTGCGCAAGGAGAAGTTCAGCGGCATCGTCGGCGTCAACACCCTGTTCAACGGCCTGCTGGAAAACGAAGAGTTTCGAGGGCGTGACTTCTCCGATCTGAAACTCTCGATCGCCGGTGGCATGGCCACCCATACCGCGGTGGCCCGGCGCTGGAAGGAGGTGACCGGGGTGCCGATCGTCGAGGGCTATGGCCTGACCGAATGCTCGCCGGTGGTGAGCATCAGCCCGATCGACATTTCCCGCATGCGCGAGAGCGACTTCAGCGGCACCATCGGGGTGCCGCTGCCATCGACCTGGGTGCGCTTCATGCGCGAGGACGGCCAATTGGCACAGATCGGCGAGGAGGGCGAGTTGCAGGTCCGCGGTCCGCAAGTGATGAAGGGCTACTGGCAGCGTCCCGAGGAAACCGCCAAGGTCCTAGATCGCCATGGCTGGCTCTCCACCGGCGATATCGGGGTGATGAACGAGCAGGGTTTCATCCGCCTGGTGGATCGCAAGAAGGACATGATCCTGGTCTCCGGCTTCAACGTGTATCCCAACGAAATCGAGGATGTGGTGGCCCTGCATCCGGGGGTGGCGGAAGTGGCGGCCATTGGCATCGAGGACGAGGTAACCGGGGAAAAGGTGAAGATCTTCGTGGTGCGCAAGGACCCGAGCCTGACCCAGGAGCAGATCCTGGCCCACTGTCGCGAGTACCTGACCGGTTACAAGCTGCCACGCTATGTCGAGTTCCGTACCGAAGAGCTGCCCAAGACCACCGTCGGCAAGGTCCTGCGCCGGGCCTTGCGCTGAACGGCTGAACACAACGGGCGCGGTGATCCCCTGTAGGAGCGAAGCTTGCTCGCGATGGTCGTTAACAGTAGCGCGTATCCACTGGATAAACGCAGCGCTCTGACGTCCATCGCGGGCAAGCCTCGCTCCTACCATTTCCTCAACTGATCGGCATGACCCCGCAGCGTGCTCACTGGCCCTCGGGCAGGTGCACCTGGCCCGATTGCAGGCCGAACACTTCCACGCCCTCGGCGGTCGACTGGCCCACGGTCACCGGTACGCGCCTGGCGGGCTGATCGGCCGAGGTGCGAAATTCCACGCTCATGCCGTCGGCGCCGCGCTGGATTGCAGTGGCTGGCACCACGATTGCCTGGTCGTTGCTGTAGGTGATGATGGTCAGCCGGGCGCTCATGCCCAGGCGCACCCGTTGCAGTTGTTCCTGGGTCAGCTTGGGCACCGACAGCGTCACCGGGAACTGGGCGCTGGCCCCGGGCGAATCGTTGGGTATGGCCAGGCTGCTGACGATATCCACCACGCCCTCCAGGCGTTCGCCGTCAAAGCCGTCGCCCAGGATCTCGACGCGCTGGCCCTGATGCAGCTGGTTGATATCCAGCTCCGAGACTTTGCTGACGATCTTCAGTTGTTCGATATTGGCCAGGCCGAACAGGACTTGGCCCAGACCCAGGTGGGCGCCGGTCTGTACTGGCCCGTTGGCCGTCGTTGCCGGATTGGTGCTTGTACCGCCAGGGGGCGGCACGACGATCCCGGCAAAGGGCGCGATCACATCCTTGGCCTCCAGCAGCTTGCGCAGGCTTTCATACTTGACCGTGGCATTGGTCAGTTCCATATCGGCAATCTGCCGGTATTCGCCCGAACCCTGGTTGAGTGCCTGTTGCAGTTCGCCCTGGGCGGCAGTCAGGTCCATGCGCTGCATCTGTGCCTGTTGTTCCAGGTCGGTCAGTTCGTTGCGCGGGATGATGCCGCGCTGGAACAGGCTCTGGCTTTCCCGGAGCTTGCGCTCGGTATTGGCCAGGGACATCTGCGAATTGCGCAGGGTCCGTCGTGCCCGGGCGACCGTCCCGCCATTGTTCCAGTCCATCAACTCCTGGACCGAACGACGGGCCTTGAGCTGGACGGCAAGCGCATCCCGCAACTGGATTTCCACCAGCCCGGGGTCCATCTGCAAAAGGACTTGCCCAGCTTCGACGCGCTGCCCCTGTTCCACCAGGCTGGCCTGTACATTGCCTTCGAAAGGCGCGGTCAGGGTGATGGTCTTCTGTGGCTCGATCTTGCCCACCAGGCCGATCTGGTGAGTCAGTGGCGCGCCCTGGACCGTCACCCAGCGGCCGCTGCCTGGTTGTTCGGCGGCGGGGGACTGGTAATTGACCAGGACCACCCCACCGATGGCGATGCCGACGGCCAGGGCGAGTGCCTGCAGGACATGGCGTCGGTGCTTGCCGGCCTGCGGCTTGTCAGAAGTCATTGAGCGCAATCTCCCAGCTTTCCAATGTCATGCCCAGGGTCAGGTCCATCTGTGTCTGGGCGTTGAGGTAGGCGATCAGTGCGTTGAGCCGGGCATTCTCGGCATTGCGCAGATCGCTCTCGAAACTCAGGACCTGGAAGTTGCTCGAGCGGCCGGCACTGAGCTTGTCGCGTTCGATGTCCAGCTTGCGTTTCGACAGCTCGCTGGCTCGCTGGGCGATCTCGTACTGGCGCCAGCGGGTGCCCAGGTCGCGTACCACGTTGTTGACGTCCCGCTCCAGCACCTGGCGCGCATCGGCCAGGCGGATCTCCTGGTCCTCGACATTGACCCGGGCTCGGACTTCGGCCTGGCGAGTGCTCAGGTCACCGATGGGAATGCGTACCTCCACGCCGGTATAGCCGTTCCATTTGCGCTCGGAGTCGTTGCGCGTGTCGTTGTCGTATCGATTGCGGGTCTGGTTGGCTCCTGCGACCAGGTTCACATCCCAGCGTCCCTGGTCCTTGGCGATCACCAGGTTCAAGTCCGCCAATTGGCTGCCTAGCAGGCTGGCCAGGTATTCGGGTTGCTGGACTTGGGCCAGCCGCAGGGCCTCGCTCTTGTCGATGGTGATCTTCGAGGCCTGCAGGGCCTCGCTGGCATGGATGGGCGAGGACAGGTCCAGCGCCAGCAGGCGCAGCAGCGACAGGCGATTGAGATCCATCTGGTTACGCGCTTCTTCCACCCCCAGTTCCTGGCTGGCGATATCGGCCTCGGTCTGCACGATCTCGAATTCGGCCATGCGTCCGGCGGCAATCAGTGCACGGTTGACATCCAGCAAGGCGTGGGCGCGCTTCAGGGCGTCCTGGGTGATGATCAATTGCTCCTGGGACCGCAACAGTTCTCGGTACGCAGTGATGATCGAGGTAATGGTCTGGGCGACCATGGCCTTGAGGTTGAGGCGATTGCTCTGTTCATTGATCCGCGCCATGCGCAGGGGGGCGGTGGTGACATCCTTGCCGGCACCCCGCAGCAAGGGCTGGATGATCGACAGGTCCAGGCCGTCGCTGCGGTTGCGGCCAGCCCGGTCGGCGCGGCTCATATCCTGGGTCCAGGCCATGCTCAGGCGCGTTCCGTACTCCCCCAGCAGGCTCGTCGTCGGAGTGATGTTGGCTTTCTGGCCGATGTCGTCACTGCTCCTGCTGCTGCGATAGTTACCCGTGATCAGCAGTTTGGGATTGAAGGTATCTTCGGAGACGCGCAGGTCGAATTTCTGCGCCACCCGCTGCAGGTAGGAGCTGCGGATGCTGCGGTTGTTGCGCAGCCCCAGGTAGACAGCATCCCCCAGGGTCAGGTTGGTGATCTGCTGGCTCAGCAAGGCGCTGCGTTCATGGCTGCTGCGCATGGTCGGCGCCGAAGGCGGATCGACCAGGTCCTTGGCCTGGGCGAAAGGGCTCGACAGGCACAGGCAGGCGAGGGTCCAGAGACGCCAGTCATTCATCGCGCAACGCCTCCACCGGTTGCAGCCTGGAGGCCGAGACGGCCGGATACAGGCCGAAGAACAGGCCCACCAGCAAGGTACTGCCGATGCCCAACGGCAATGAACTGGCCGCCAGGGAGAAGTGCCAGCCGGACATCCTGGCGTAGATGAAGGCTGACGCGACTCCCAGCACCGCGCCGGACAAGGCGCCGACTGCGGTCAGCGTTACCGCCTCCAGCAGGAACAGGTTGCGGATGTCACGCTGGCGTGCGCCGAGCGCCATGCGGATACCGATCTCCCGGCGTCGCTCGGAAACATTCATCAGCATCACGTTCATCACCCCGACACCACCCCCCACCAGGGAAATGCCTCCCAGGGCCATCAGCAGGTAACCGAAGGTCCGGCTTTGCCGAGTCATGCCGTCGATCATCTGCTGCGGCACCTGCACCTCAACGTCTTGGCCGCGCAAGATCGTTTTCAACGCCTGGGTCATGGCCGACGCCACTTGCTCCATGTCCTGGCCTGCCTGAACTCGAGTGATCACGTTGCTGATCTGTGGCGCGGCGAAAATGCGCCGCATGCCGTGCAGAGGCAGGAACACCGAGTCGTTGGCCTGGACCGGTACCAGGACCGCGCCAGGCTGGTTCTGGAGGATACCGATGACCAGGAACAGGTAATCGTTGATCCGTATCCGGTCACCCGGTTTCAACGGCTCATCCGCGGTCCCCAGGGTTTGGGCGATCTGGTGACCGACCACCGCATAGGTTTCGCCCTGGTCGAAGTCGGACAGGAAACGCCCGGCGGGCAGTTGCAGGCGCATGGCGGAAGCCAGCTCCGAGGTCGCTCCGACCAGGCTCGCATTGGCTGTGCGGCCATTGAAGACCACTGGGCCGCTGAGCAACACGATAGGGGCGATGCTGATGAGGCTGGGGACCGCGTGTTTCAGCGCCGGGGTGTCGAGGGTCTCCGGCATTGGCGTGCGAGCGTCGCCACTGGCGGGAAAGCGCGCTACCAGGGTGTCGGTGCCCATGTCCTTGAAAATCGCCGCGGCATCCTCGGCGGCGTTGTGGCCGATGTTGATCAGGGCCACCACCGACGAGCTGCCGATGACGATGCCCAGCAAGGCCAGGATCGAGCGCTTGCCCAGGGTGCGCAGGCTGACGAAGGCTTCGTGCAGCAGCTGGCTGGCGCTTTGCTCGACCTTCAGGCTCATGCCGGGCAGCCCTCCTGGATCACGCCGTTGTTGACCCGGATCTGCCGTTCCAGGCGCTGGGCGATGCCGGGATCGTGGGTGACGATGATCAGGGTCACCTGGCGCTCGCGGTTCAACGACAACAGCAGGTCCATGATGTCCCGGGCGGTGTGGCTGTCGAGGTTGCCGGTAGGCTCGTCGGCCAGGATCACCGACGGCTCGCCCACCAGTGCCCGGGCGATCGCTACCCGTTGCCGCTGGCCGCCGGAGAGGTCGGCCGGGCGATGGTCGGCGCGCTCGCCGAGGCCGACCTGGTCGAGCACGTGCCTGGCCCGCTCGAGGGATTCGCGACGGGCCACGCCGCGATAGCTCAGGGGCAGGGCGACGTTGTCCAGGGCACTGAGGCGCGGCAGCAGGTTGAAGCTCTGGAACACGAAGCCGATCTGCTGGTTGCGAATTGCCGCCAGCTGGTCGGGGCTGGCCCGGAAAATGTCGTGGCCGGCGAAGCGATAGTCGCCGCTGTCGGGCAGGTCCAGCAGGCCGAGGATGTTCAGCAGGGTGCTTTTGCCGGAACCGGAGGCACCGAGAATGGCGCAGCTTTCACCGGCTGCGATGGACAGGGAAACGTTCTTGAGAATGTGGAGCGGTTGCTCCGCCAGCCGATAGCTCTTGCCTATGCCCTGCAGGGAGATCAAACCTTGCTCGATTATCGTCTCTGTCATTGCTTACTGCGCCGGCTGGCTCGACGAGCTGTTTGAAAAAAACCACGCCTTGGGGGCATGGAGGTGATTTTTTTCGGGACTGCGTCAAGCTCTGGTTTTATTTATTATTTTTAAAACATTGTTTGAATAGTAACTGCGTTCATCCGCCTGCGCCAGCCGTCTGGAACGGGTAATCGAGGGCTTTTTTTGACAGGTTCGGGCCAGGAACCCGCTGGTCACAAAACGGCCTTCGAGCGCGCGGAGAGTCCCTTGGGCGCTTGCTTTTAGGGATTTTGGCAGGTATAAAAAATCAAATTTTTTTTTAAAACACTGTTCGAACGGTCAGTTTTTCATCCAGTAAAGGTTAGTCCTCCATGGTCGCCAAAAAACTCAGTGCCCCCAATGTCACCAAGACCCGACTGCTGGAAGCGACCGAGGCATTGTTCACCAAGTACGGCTACGACGCCGTGTTGCTGCGCCAGATCACCGAACGGGCCAAGGTCAACCTGGCGGCGGTGAACTATCACTTCGGCGACAAGGATTCGCTGATGAAGACGCTGCTGATGCAGCGCCTCGGACCGCTCAACGACCAGCGCCTGGAGCTGCTGGCCAAGTGCGAGGAGCAGGCTGACGGCCCGCTGGACTGCGAGACCCTGCTGGGGGTGCTGTTCGCCCCGGCCATGGGCCTGGAGCGCAGCGACGAAAATGGCGGACTGGAAGGCCGCTCGTTCGTTCGATTCCTCGGCAGGGTGTACAGCGACACATCGCCGTTCATCCAGGAATACCTCAAGGAGCACTACCAGCCGGTGTTCGAACGTTTTTTCAAGGCCTTCGCCCTGGCCCTGCCGGATCTGCCACGCAATGAGCTGGGGGTGCGCCTGCAATTCGCCCTCAAGGCGATTTCCGGGGTCATGGCTGGCACCGAGTTGCGCTTGCTGATGCAGGCCATGAGCCTGGGCCGCCCGGCCACCGATGCCGAGGTCATGGCCAAGCTGATCAGCCTGGTATCGGCGGCCATTCGTGCCCCGATGCAGGACCCGGACTCCGAGCAGGCACTGGACAAGGTCCTGACCACCCAGCGCCTGATCCGCCAGCAAAGCCAGTCCCTGGCCGGGCTGGTCGCCAGCTGACCACCACGGCCTGTAGAGCCAGCGAGGCTGCGACAAGGCCCCGCAGGGCCTTCACGCCCGCGCTCGGCGAACCCTCTTCTTGCGGCCGCTGCGCGCCCATGCGCAGCTGCGCCAGCGGCTACACGAAGCGCCAGCCCTCCAGTCATTCTCCTCGCCGCGCAGATTCGGTACCTGGATCATTCGGCTGATCGATGATGCTCAGCACGGCGCGGGGCATCTGCTAGGTTTTCCGGGCACTTGCCAGGAGCCTTTGCGATGACTTCCTTCCAGCAACACATTCTGGCCGTCAACGGCATCGAACTCAGTGTCCGGGTGGCTGGCCCTGAGCAGGGGCGGCCCGTCTGGTTGCTCCACGGTTTTCCCGAATGCTGGCATTCCTGGCGGCACCAGGTCGCGGCCTTGGTGGCTGCGGGTCTGCAGGTTTTCGTCCCGGAGATGCGGGGTTATGGCCGCAGTTCGGCTCCGGAGGCGATACAGGACTATGACCTGCTGACCCTGTGCGCCGATATCCAGCAGGCCATGGATGTCTTCGGCCATCAGCGAGTGTGCATGGTCGGCCACGACTGGGGTGCACCGGTGGCCTGGCACTTGGCGCTGCTGGAACCGCAGCGGGTGGCGGCGCTGGTGACCCTGTCGGTGCCCTTTGCCGGGCGACCCAAGCGCCCGGCCAGCGAAATCATGCGCCAGGTGCATGGCGGGCACTTCAACTACATCCTGTATTTCCAGCAGCCGGGGGTGGCCGAAGCCGAACTGGACGCTGATATCGACGCCAGCTTGCGGCTGTTCATGGGCAACATCGAGACCTTGCTGCAGCCCAAGCCGGCCAATGCCCGCTTGTTCGATGACGTGACCATCCCCGACCGCTTGCCCGCCTGGTGTTCGCAGGAGGACTTCCAGGCTTACCGACAGACCTTCGCCGGCCGTGGCTTTCGCGGTGCACTGAACTGGTACCGCAACTTCGAGCGCAGCTGGCAACGCACCGAGTTCCTTGCCGAGGCGCGGGTGGTCCAGCCCACCTTGTTCCTGCTGGGCGACCGCGACCCGGTTGGCGTGCTGGAGGCCCATACCCTCAAGCGCATGCCCGATCGCGTGGCCGACCTGGAACAGCATGTGCTGGAGGACTGCGGGCACTGGATCCAGAGCGAATGCCCGGAGCGGGTCAACCGGCTGCTGCTGGACTTCCTGCAACGGCGATTTGCCTGAACCAAAGCGATCTGCCCTGGATACCGCCAGGTCCGCGTCGAGCGTCAGCCCAGTACCTCCCGTACCCGATGCCAGAGCATGCCCAGGGCCAGCAGGGGTGCGCGCAGGGCTGGTCCACCAGGGAAAGTCATGTGCGGTACGGCGCTGAAGACATCCATGCCCTGGCTGTGTCCGGCGTGGATCGCCTCGGCCAGGAGCCGCGCCGTCCAATGGGTCACGTTCAGCCCGTGGCCTGAGTAGCCCTGGGCGTAGTACACGTTGGGGAACTGGCGCAGGCGTCCGACCTGGGGAAAGCGGTTGGCAGTGATGCCGATCTTGCCACCCCACTGGAAGTCGATGCCGATTTCCCGCAGTTGCGGGAACACCTTGAGCATCTTCGGACGCATGTAGCCGGCGATATCCGCCGGGTCGCGGCCCGAGTAGTGACACGCTCCCCCGAACAGCAACCGGCGCTCGGGGGTCAGCCGGTAGTAGTCCAGGCCGACTTTCTGGTCGCACAGTGCCAGGTTCTCCGGGATCAGTTGCCTGGCCAGGGCTTCGGGCAGTGGTTCAGTGGCGATGATATAGCTGCCGGCCGGCAGGACCTTGCCGCTCAGGCGGGGTTCCAGCTCGTCGAGGTGGGCGTTGCAGGCCAGCACCAGGCGCCCGGCGCGTACCGTGCCGGCAGCGCAGCGTAGCGTCACGCTGTCGCCGTGGCCCAGCTCCAGCACCGGGCTGAGCTCGAAGATGCGTACACCCAGGGCCGTGGCGACCCGGGCCTCGCCTGTCACCAGCTTGAGCGGGTGCAGGTGTGCGCTGCCCATGTCCACCAGCCCGCCGGCATAGACCCGCGAGGCCACCACCTGCTGCATGTCCGCGGGGCCTACCAGGCGAGTAGGGTGGCGATACCCCAGGCTCGCCAGGTGCTCCTGTTCGCCCTGGAATGCGCTGAACTGGGCCGGGGTGTTGGCCAATTCGCAGAAGCCCCAGCGCAGGTCGCAGTCGATGCCATGCTCGGCGATGCGCTGGCCCACCAACTCCACCGACTCGATGCCGGCGCGCTCCAGGTACCGGACCCCCTCCTGACCGACATGGCGGGCAAAACCGCTGACGTCATGACCGATACCGCGGATCAGTTGCCCACCGTTGCGCCCGCTGGCACCCCAGCCTATGCGCCGGGCTTCCAGAAGGATCACCGACAGGCCGCGCTGGGCCAGTTCGATGGCGGTGTTGACCCCGGTGAAACCACCGCCGACCACACAGACATCGGCTTGCAGGTCGCCGTTCAGGACCGGGTAGCCGGGCAGGGCGCCGACCGAGGCGGCGTAGTAGGAGCGGGCATGCTCGTTGGCATGGCCGGAGAATGTTGACCGGTTCATTTGCTGGACTTCACCTTGCTCCAGGAGCGTGTCATGAGGCGCATCATGGCGGGAGAGGGGGTGTTGGAGATGTACAGCTTGTCCAGCACTTCCTGGGGAGGGTAGATCTGCGGGTCGCTCACCAGCTTGGCGTCCATGTACTGCTTGGAGGTCGGGACCGGGTTGGCATAACCGACCTGGGCGCTGACCTGGGCGATCACTTGCGGGTCCAGCAGGTAGTTGATGAAGGCATGGGCCTGCTGGGGATTGGTGGTATCCGCGGGGATGGCCATCAGGTCGAACCACAGGTTGCTGCCTTCCTTGGGGATGGCGTACGCGATGTTCACGCCATTCTTGGCTTCCCTGGCCCGGTTGGCCGCCTGCAGGGCATCGCCGGAATAGGCGAACGCTACGCAGATATTGCCGTTGGCCAGGTCCGAGATGTACTTGGAGGAATGAAAGTAGGTGATGTAGGGGCGCAGGCTGAGCAGCTTGGCTTCGGCCTTCTGGTAGTCGGCCGCCGACTCGCTGTTGGGGTCCAGGCCCAGGTAATTGAGCATTGCCGGCATGACTTCATCGGGCGAGTCCATCAGCGAGACCCCGCACTGCTGCAGCTTCTTCAGGTTTTGCGGTTCGAACAGCACGGCCCAGGAGTCGATGCGATCGATGCCCAGCACCTGCTTGACCTTGTCGACGTTGTAGCCGATGCCGTTGGTGCCCCACAGGTAGGGCACCGAGAACTGGTTGCCGGGATCGTTCTGCTGCAACAGGGTCATCAGCCTGGGGTCCAGGTTCTTCCAGTTGGGCAGTTGCGCCCGGTCCAGCTTGAGGAAGGCCCCGGCCTTCACCTGGCGGGTGAGGAAGTGGTTGGAAGGCACCACCACGTCGTAGCCGGTACGTCCGGCCAGCAGCTTGCCTTCCAGGGTCTCGTTGGAGTCGAAGACGTCATAGATCACCCTGATCCCGGTCTGGGCCTGGAAGTCGGCCAGGGTCGTCTTGCCTATGTAGTCGCTCCAGTTGTACACGCTGACGCTGGACTCGGCCTGGACGGCGGTACTGCACAGGGCCGCCAGGGCGACCGGGATCACTGCTTTGAATAGACGCATGTTCGACACCTCTGTGGGATGTTTTTGTTGTTAGCCAAATTGCCGGGGTCAGACGCTGAGCAGCAGGAACTCGCGCTCCCAGGAGCTGATCACCCGCTTGAAGTTCTCGTTTTCGGCACGCTTGACCGCGACATAACCGCGGACGAACTTGCGTCCCAGGTACTGTTCGATGGTCGGGCACTCTTCCATGTGCGCCAGGGCATCCTCGATGGTGATCGGCAGGCGCAGGTTGCGCCGTTCATAGGCGCGGCCTTCCACTGCCGCGCTGGGGGCAATGCCCTCGACCATGCCCAGATAGCCGCACAGCAAGCTCGCGGCAATCGCCAGGTAGGGGTTGGCATCGGCACCGGGCAGGCGATTCTCCACGCGCGTGGCATCCGGGCTCGAGGTTGGCACTCGCAGGCCGGCGGTGCGGTTTTCCACGCCCCATTCGACGTTCACCGGGGCCGAGGTATCCGGTAGGAAGCGGCGGAACGAATTGACGTTGGGGGCGAGCATCGGCAGCACCTTGGGGATGTACTTCTGCAAGCCGCCGATGTGGTGCAGGAACAGTTCGCTCAGGCTGCCGTCGTCGTTGGTGAACACCGGCTTGCCGGTGGCGATGTCGACCACGCTCTGGTGCAGGTGCATGGCACTGCCGGGTTCATCGGTAATCGGCTTGGCCATGAAGGTGGCGGTGACGTTGTGCTTGAGCGCGGCCTCGCGCATCGTGCGCTTGAACACAGTGATCTGGTCCGCCAGGTCCAGGGCATCGCCGTGGCGGAAGTTGATCTCCATCTGCGCAGGGCCGTCTTCGTGGATCAGGGTGTCGAGGTCCAGGCCCTGGGCTTCGCACCAGTCGTAGACATCCTCGAACAGCGGGTCGAATTCGTTGGCGGCGTCGATGGAGAACGATTGCCGGCCGCTCTCGGCTCGGCCCGAGCGTCCCAGGGGCGCTTGCAGCGGCAGGTCCGGGTCTTCGCAGCGGCGCGTCAGGTAGAACTCCATCTCCGGTGCCACGATCGGTTGCCAGCCCTTGTCGGTGTAGAGCTGCAGGACTTTTTTCAGCACATTGCGTGGCGACAGTTCGATGGGGTTGCCGAATTTGTCGAAGGTGTCGTGGATGACGATGGCCGTGGGCTCGAGAGCCCAGGGCACGAGGTAGATCGACGACGGGTCTGGGCGGCAGAGCATGTCGATATCCGCCGGGTCCAGCAGTTCGTAGTAGAGATCGTCGTCGACGAAATCCCCGGTTACCGTTTGCAACAGGACACTTTCCGGCAGGCGCATGCCTCGCTCATGCAGGAACTTGTTGGTAGGTGCGATCTTGCCGCGGGCAATGCCGGTCAGGTCGCTGACCACGCACTCTACTTCGGTAATCTTGTGCTCTTTCAGCCATGAGGAAAGCTGATCGAATGGGGCGTTCATAAAGACCTCGATTATTGGTTTTGTCTGCTCCGAGGTGAGCGGGAGTATCCCGGCAAGGCTTCCCCTGCGGCGCATTGGCGACTATCTTGGGCAACCCTTGTGGTTCCATCTATCCACTTTAAGCAGAAGCAAAGCGCACCAAAAGAGTGCGCAGGGTCTTCCCATGACGATGTCCACTCCGCTTCAGGTCCAGGCTTTCAAGACCTTCGATGTGCTTGACCAGGTCCGTGCCACGCCAGGTTGGGTTCAGCAGTACCGGCAGATGTCCCCCGGGCATTTCAATGGCCTGGTGCGCTATCTGGACCTGCAGGGCGTGGAGATCTATGAAGAGTGCATGAACACTCGGGTCGAACAGAACTTCAACGCCCCCCAAGGCAGCCTGGCGTTCTGCTTCGATCGCAGCGACAACGCGCTGTACGTGCTCAATGGCGAAAGTCGCAACATCTGGATCACCCCCGAGAACTACCAGGAAGTGGCGGTGGTGTTCGGTCCCGAGTTCGTCCAGGGCCAAGGGCTTGGCGTCGAACGCCTCGATGGCCTGTTCATGGCGCCCCTGACCTGCCAGCAGAACGCGCTGTTCTGTCGCTGGCTCAGTGGCACCCTGACCCGCCTGTCACAGACCCTCGACCCGCCCAGTCGCGAAGTGCTGACCCAGCAGTTGCTGGACGATTGCCTGTACATCCTCGACAACGCCTGCGCGCGCCTGGATTCAGGCGGCCTGCAGCGGCGAGCCGAGGAGCGGGCGATCATGCAGCGGGTGGCGCAATGGGCTGCCGATGTCCCCGAGGAAACCCTCAACCTGCTGGAATTGTCCCAGGTCGCCGGGGTGTCCCTGCGCCAGTTGCAGAGCGCCTTCAAGGCGTTCACCGGCATGGCCCCCAGCCACTGGCTGCGCCTGCGCCGACTCAACAGCGCCCACCGTGAACTGCTCAGCCGCAGCCCGGCAGACACCACGGTGGCCGAGGTGGCGATGCACTGGTCGTTCTGGCACCTGGGGCGGTTTTCCAGCAGCTATCGCGCGCTGTTCCAGGAGTTGCCGAGCCAGACCCTCAAGCGCGACTACCGGAATGTTCCGCAGAGCGCGTTGCCCTGGTAGCCGTGCATGAGGGGGCCCAGGAACATGAAGGGCCCGCAGGCATGGAAGTCCGAGCTGATCTTGCGGCTCGAGCGCTGCAAGGGAACCTCAGTGCCGTTGATGTCGTTGCCGTAGGCGATGGCATTGCTGTAGGACTCGCACACCGGCAGCTTCAGCGGAATTGGCAGGATCACCACCAGGAGCGTGGCGCCACACCATTGTCGTTCGGGCGAGCTCTTCTCTGTGCGCGTGATGACCGGCGTCCTCGCGCTTTCGATCAATTGCTGGTGGGCTGCTGTCTTCGATACCTGTTCCTCAGGCATGTCCACCCAGGCGCCCACGCAGCCAAAGAGCCCGAACGTGGCCAGGGTCAATAGCGCGCCCTTGACGAGGGGGGCAAGCGAGCGGGGCGCGTGATGAAGCCGGGGAGTAGCTGGCAGTGGGTGCAGCGAGTCGCAGTGAACTGCGCAATTGAGTGGATCGTGCATCCTGCACCTGTCGTTGGAATGGGCACTTGCGTGGGGCGACGCATTAGAAATGCCTGTTCGATCCCAGTCAACCGATCCTTGAGCCGCCGAGGTCTTGCGCCAGGCTGGCGGCGGTAACGCTGGTCTCATCAAATACGCCCAGGGCCGGTAAGTGGCCTGCACCTGAGGCGCTCAAGGGGGGACTTGACCCGGACATCTGGGCAAACCTAGCATGGAGTATTCATTCAATAATTCAATTGAATGTATTTTTATGCCGGAGTCTCATCATGCTCGACCATTGGAAGGCGTCACTCGGTCTGACAATCCTCATCAAGGCGGACTGGCGCCATGCATGAGCCCACGGACGGCAGTCCGGCATCCATGCCCGCGGCGGTCTACTGGCTGGCCCTGACCATCTTCGTCCTCACCACTTCCGAGTTCATGGTGGCCGGCATGATGCCGTCCCTGGCGGCGGTGTTTGACGTGAGCACCGCACAGATCGGCTACTTGATTGCCCTGTATGCGCTGGGCATGGTGCTGGGGGGGCCGTTGCTGACGGCCTTGTTTCTCTGGCTAAAGGTGCCCAGCCGGCAGGCACTGCTCTGGCAGCTGGCGCTGTATTTGATTGGTGGCGTGCTTGCCGCGGGTGCCGGTGACTACGGGACCATGGCGGTGGCCAGGGTCATCACCGGCGTGGCGGGCTCCGCGTGCATTGGCGGGGCGCTGGCGATCTGTGGCGAGAGGGTCGTGGAGCAGGTCAGGGGCCGGGCTACCTCCGTCGTGCTCAGCGGGATGATGCTGGCCACCGTGCTCGGGGTTCCGGCCGCTACCCTGGTCGACGCGCAACTGGGGTGGCGGGCAAGCTTCTGGATAGTCGTGGCGTTGACGGCCTTGTGCCTGGTGATCGTGGCCATGCTGGTACCGTCCTCACCGCAGCCGAGCAGCGTCGGACTGGGCCAGCAATTCAGGGCCCTGGGCAGCGGCAAGTTATGGGCTGCCTACGCCAGCAGTGGCCTGGTGATTGCTGCAGCCTACGCAGCATTCACCTATATCACGGCGATCCTCACCGAGGTTTCCGGGGTGCCCGGCTCGCTGCTGCCAATCCTGCTGGGGCTGTACGGCGTGATGAACCTTGTTGGCAACACTCTGGTGGGACGGTTCGCCGATCGTTTTACCTTCGCCGTGCTGGGGGCGGGGTTATCGGTACTGGGCCTGACCCTGCTGGTCTTTGCGCTCTGCGCCGAACAGGCCCTGTTCAGCGTCGTGGCATTTCTGGTCATTGGCCTGGTGGGCGTTCCCATGAGCCCGGCGCTGATCGTGCGAGTGATGCGTACTGCCAATCCGGGGCCGCTGGTCAATAGCGTGCATGTGTCGGTGATCAATGCCGGCCTGGCCTTCATCGCCTGGGCCGGGGGCCTGGCGATCCAGGCCGGTCATGGGTTGAAGGCGCCGCTGTGGATCGGTGCGCTGACGGCGCTACTGGCCTTGTTGACGCTGTTGCCAGCGCAGGTCAGGGCTTCGCTGGCGCCTCGGGCCGCATGAGGTGCGGTGGGGCGCCTGAACACCCCCGGCCAGCAGGGTGTCGAGGGTGGCCCCCTCAACCCGGTGGCAGCAACCGCAGCGGGTCCACCGGCACGCCGTTGGCGCGGATCTCGAAGTACAACTGGGTGCGGTCGGCATCCTGGGAGCCGGCCTCGGCAATCTTCTGGCCCTTGATTACCATCTGGCCTTCCTTGACCACCAGCTTGCTGTTGTAGGCATAGGTGCTGGTGTAGGACGGGCCATGCTGGAGGATCATCAGGTTGCCGTAGCCGCGCATATAGCCGGCAAAGGCCACCTTGCCGCCGAGGCTGGCGTGGATCGGCTGGCCTTGGGAAGTAGCGATGCGAATGCCCTGGTTCAGCTTGCCGGTAGGCGAGAAGCGTCCGATCAGCACCCCGCGCAGTGGCCAGCTCCAGCCCTTCAAGGTGACCTTGGGGGCGGCTGGCACGGCCACCGCTGGCTGGCTCCGGCGAGCCGTGGTGGTGGTTTTCCTGGCGCTCGTGGTCTTGGTCCGCGTGGAGCCATTGACCCGCAGGACCTGGCCCACCTCCACGGTGTAGGGCGCCTTGAGGCCGTTGAGCCGCGCCACTTCCTTCCAGCTGGTGCCGTTGCGGCTGGCGATTGAATACAGGGTGTCGCCGCGCTTGACCCGATACTCACCGGCCTTGAGGGGGCCGGAGGAGGGGTTTGAGCTGCAGGCTGACAGGGTCAGGAGCAATGCGAGGAAAATCAATCTTGCGAACACGCGACGTCCACTATGTCTTGTCTGGGCCGGAAGGCGAAAGCCAGGCCGTTAAGGCCGGCAACTATACCTGTTTGCCGACAAACAGGTGGGCAATAGACCATCTTCGGTACCTTTGAACAGCTGGTCGCAAAAAAAATCCCGGTTCTGTCGGGCAGGCCTGGAATCGACCCGCCAGGGCGGGGATACAAGGCAGGATCTGGGGGCCGGGTCTGCACTGCCAACATTCTGCTGTCCATCGCCCTGGACATCATCCTTTCGCCATCACCGGGGGCAGCGCGATGCCGCTCCTGGCAGGGCAAACTTAATGAACCCTCGCCGCCGTACCCGAACTAAGGCAGTACAGAGCGGGAGGAACTTTATGCAATTTGAATATGTGTGGATCGTAGCCGCGGTGATTGTGCTGCTGGCCGAGATTTGGGCCATCCGGAGCCTGCTTCGCAGCGGGGCGCGGGCTGAAAACAAGGGCTTGTGGATCGTGGTGATCATCTTCGTGCCGCTGCTGGGGCTGTTGCTGTGGCTGATGGTCGGACCCAAGGCGCTGAACCGCCAGACGCCGGCCGAACGGGGCAGACAGTGAAGGCGAGGGGTAAACCAACTGAGCGATTGATCACGACATGCCGAGAATTCTGACATCCCATGTGGGTGAGGCCGACCTGACCGAGCACAGCGCCAAGATGTTCGGCTCGCCCAAGGAACGGCTGGATTTCTACCGCAGGGAAATCCAGTACGAAACCACCATCCTGGCTAACCGCACCGACGCCTACCTGACGGCCCAGGCGTTTCTGGTGATCGCCTTCGCGTCCTGCATGGCCAATCTCAATCCGGAGTGGGGCAAGCTGTTTACCCTGTCCGTCCCGCCATTCCTGGCCTTGCTGGGCATCCTCAGTTCCCTCAATGCCTGGCCGGGGATCAAGGCCGCCTACGAGATCATCGATCACTGGCACTTCAAGCAGAGCCACCTGCTGCACAGCGAACCGCTGATGGGCCTGGCCTATGACGAGTCGCCGCTATTCTGCGAAAGCGAATCCAGTCACAAGGGCTATCGCAAGTCGTTGCTGTTTTCCATGCGTTCGCCCTGGCTGTTCGCGGTGTTCTGGCTGCTGCTGGGAAGCTGGGCGGTATACATCCAGGTGACCAACCCCGGGTCGTGAACGGCGTCACGGACCGGGCGCCGGGGCGATCAGCAAGGGGCTTGGCAGGCGCCGGTGGTCAACGCGTGCATGAGCCCGGGCAAGTGAGCGCGGTACTGGGGTACCGCGCTCAGTCGTGGTTCAATGCGGTGCGCGATGAATGGTCTTGAGCAGGTCTTCGGGGCTGATGTGGCCGACCACGGCCTCGGCGGCGCTGCCTGGCAGCGGCAGGTCGAGGATATGGCCCTTGATCTTGCCCACCACGTGCATTTCGCACGGCTTGCAGTCGAACTTCAGGGTCAGCACTTCGTCACCGTGCACCAGCTGCATCGGTGCCACCTTGGTGCGCACGCCGGTCACGCCCTTGGCCTGCTTGGGGCACAGGTTGAAGGAGAAACGCAGGCAGTGCTTGGTGATCATCACCGGCACGTCGCCGTGTTCTTCGTGGGCCTCGAACGCCGCGTCGATCAGTTGCACCCCGTGACGGTGATAGAAGTCCCGGGCCTTCTGGTTGTAGACGTTGGCCAGGAACGACAGGTGCGACTCGGGGTAGACCGGTGGCGGAGAGCTCTCGGCCTTGCGCGAGCCACGTGGGTGGGCAGCGATGCGCGCGGCATCCAGGGCCTCGATGGCCTCCCGGCGCAGGGCCTTGAGCTGGGAATTGGGGATGAAGTACGCCTGGGGGGCGTCCAGCTTGATGTCGGTGGCGTGGTAATGGGTAGTGCCCAGCTGGCCCAGCAGGTCGTGCAGCTGTTCCAGGGCTTGTTCCGGCTTGTTGGCCACGCCGAAGGGACCGTCCAGGACAACACGGGTACTGATGCCTTCCTCGCTGGTGGCGGTCAGCTCCAGGCGTTCTTCACGCAATTGGGCCTTCCAGGCCAGGCCGATGCGTCGTTCGGCGGAGGTACGGGTCAGGGCTTGCTGCCAGTTGTGATCCAGGTTGCGGCTCAGCGGATGGTTGGGTCGCAGGCGGTCCAGGCCGTCGGGCATCTCGTTGGGCTCGACGCGATAGCGATAGCGTTTTTCACCGTCTTCCTCGAACTCGCCACGGGCTTCGGCGATGTTGGCGCGAAAGCCCACCACTTCGCGCTTGACCAGCAGGTTGAGGCCGTCACCGTTGGACAGCGGCTCGAAGGTCACCACTTGCAGGTCGCGCTTGCCGACCTTTTCCACCACGCCCACTGGCAGGCCGGTGAACGTCGGCGAATCGAAGGCACCGATGTCGATCTTGCGGTCGCTGACGAAGTAGTCGGTGCTGCCGCGGTGGAAGGTCTTGTCCGGGTCGGGCACGAAGAAGTGCGCGGTGCGGCCGCTGGAGGCACGGGCCAGGTCCGGGCGGTCTTCCAGCACATCGTCCAGGCGCTGGCGGTAGTAGGCCGTGATGTTCTTCACATAGGCCATGTCCTTGTAGCGCCCCTCGATCTTGAACGAGCGCACGCCGGCCTCGACCAGGGCGCGGATGTTGGCGCTCTGGTTGTTGTCCTTCATCGACAGCAGGTGCTTCTCGTAGGCGATCACGCCACCGTGCTCGTCCTTGAGGGTGTAGGGCAGGCGGCAGGCCTGGGAGCAGTCGCCGCGGTTGGCACTGCGGCCGGTCTGGGCGTGGGAAATGTTGCACTGGCCGGAGAAGGCCACGCACAGGGCGCCATGGATGAAGAACTCGATGGCCGCGTCGGTCTCGGCGGCGATGGCGCTGATTTCCTTGAGGTTCAGCTCGCGGGCCAGCACCAGCTGGGAAAACCCGGCCTGGTCGAGGAACCGGGCCCGGCCCAGGGTGCGGATATCGGTCTGGGTGCTGGCGTGCAATTCGATGGGCGGAATGTCCAGTTCCATCACCCCCAGGTCCTGGACGATCAGCGCGTCGACGCCAGCGTCGTACAACTGGTGGATCAGCTTGCGTGCCGGTTCCAGTTCGTTGTCGTGGAGGATGGTGTTGAGCGTAGTGAATACCCGGGCGTGATAGCGACGGGCGAACTCCACCAGCTGGGCGATATCGCTCACCTCGTTGCTGGCGTTGTGGCGGGCGCCGAAGCTCGGGCCGCCGATGTATACCGCATCGGCGCCATGCAGGATGGCTTCGCGGGCAATGCCGACATCGCGGGCAGGGCTGAGCAGTTCGAGGTGATGTTTGGGCAAGGACATTTTTTTAGTCAGGCTTATCAGGGTCAAGGCGCGCATTGTAGCGGTGAAACGCTTGCCCGGCACCCGTGTGCTGCCCGGTGGCGGCTCCGTACCGGACGGAGCCTTGGCGAATCAGGCCTTGGCGGCCATGGCCGTGACTTCGACACGCATGCCGGGGACGGCCAGTGCCGCCACGCCGACGGCGGCACGTACCGGCCAGGGCTTGGCGAAAAAGCGCTGGTAGACCTCGTTGAACGCCGCGCGATCAGCCATGTCGGTGAGGTAGATGGTCAGGTGCAGGACCCGGTCCATGGAGCTGCCGGCACGCTCCAGCGCGACTTTCAGGGCTTGCAGGGTGCACTCGCTTTGCCGGGTGATATCCCCCAGCTCCAGGCTGCCGTCGGCGTGGGTAGGGATCTGGGTGGAGACCAGCAGGCCGCCGAAACCGGCGACATCGGAGGAGATCGAATCGGTGTCCGGGTCGGGCAGGAAGGAAATATCGTGGTTTGCCATGTGGGCTTCTCTTGTCTTCGGGAAAAACGGCGCAGGGGCGAGGCCCGCGGGCTTCGCATCATGCCATCACTGCCGGCATTTACCAGTCGGGTTCAGAAGCGCAGCTCGAGCATCGCGGCCAATTGCCGGTGTTCGGCACTGCGCGAGCGCCCACAGGCCTTCAAGCTGTCTTGCAGGCACTGGATAAAACACAATGCTGCGGTATCCAGGGCCTGGTCGCGCAGGTGGATCACGCTCACTTCGGCGTCCGCCAGTGGCTCGACCAGGTCCAGGGCCTGGGTCCGGTCACGCAATGGAGCACACAGCAGCATCGGTTCCGGCGAGTAACCCAGCAGGCCGGCATCGACGATCAGGCTGCTGAGCATGGCGCTGGACTGGGCGCCGATGATGCGCTCGGCGGCGATGCTGAAACCGTGGCGCTCGAACAGCTCATGGACCACCGGGGCGTAGCCTGAGTGGCCGAAATTCATCACCCAGTCATCCTCCAGCAACTCACCCAGGGAGCGCGCCTGGCGTCGCGGATGTTCGTGGGACGCCAGGACCTTCATGCGGTAGCGGGCCAGGGGCAGGTGGATGAATTCCTGGGCTGGCAGGGTAGTGGCCGGCCCCAGGGCCAGGTGCATCAGCCCGCTGCGCAGCAACGGCAGGCTGACAGCCTGCAGGCCTTCATAGATTTCCAGCTGGACCGAGGGCAGCGCCTGGCGGAACGCGCGCACTGTCGCGGCAAGGAGCGTCTGGCCCAGCCAGGGCGTAACCCCCACGCACAGCCGCGCCGGGGTTTGCCCCCGCAGTTGCGCCAGTTCGCGCTGGGCCCGCTGCAACTGGCTGGCGATCTGGGTGGCGTAGGGCAGCAGGATCTTGCCCGCCGGGGTCAGCCTGGCGCCGCCGGCATGGCGCACCAGCAGGGCCAGGCCCTGTTCTTCCTCGAGCTCGCGCAATGCCCGGGTCACCGCGGCCTGGGATAGCCCAAGGATGCGTGCGGCGGCACGAATTCCGCCGCCGTCGGCGACGGCCATCAAGGCTTGCAGCTGATGTAGTTTCACGGTGGCTCCCCTGAACACCAACGGTTGTCATGACAACGTTTTTGCGGCTTATGCCCGGCTTTTTCCGGCGCTAGGTTAGCGACAGGACCACGCCCGGTCCAATCGCCGTTACAGGCTTTTCTTGACGATCAGGACACCCCCAGCATGAATGAAACCTGGATTTCCCCCGGCATCGCCGAAATCGCTCCGGCCATGGTCGAGCTGCGCCGGACGATCCATGCCCGACCGGAGTTGGGTTATGAAGAGTTCTTCACTCGCGAGCAGGTGGCCCACCATCTGCGCGAGTGGGGGTACGAGATTCACCCGACCATGGCGGGCACCGCCGTGGTGGCTACCCTGTGCAACGGCCCGGGGCCGCGACTGGGACTGCGCGCCGAACTCGATGCCTTGCCGATACAGGAGCAAAGTGACCGCCCCTGGCGCAGCCGCACCCCCGGCAAGATGCACGCCTGCGGGCACGACGGGCATATCGCGATGCTCCTGGCCGCAGCCTGGGAACTGGCCCGCAACCGTTCCTGGCACGGCACCCTGCAACTGTTCTTCCAGCCTGCCGAGGAGGGCCATGGCGGCTCCGGAGCCAAGCGCATGCTGGAGGAACGGGTGTTCGAGCGATTTCCCTGCGACGCCATCTTCGCGCTGCACAACTCGCCGGGCATGCCCCTGGGCAAATTCGGGGTGCTGGCCGGCCCCTGCATGGCCAGCACCGACAACGTGCTGATCCGGATTCACGGTACCGGTGGCCACGGCGCCATGCCGGACAAGAGCGTGGACCCGGTGGTGATCGGCGCCTCGCTGGTCATGGCCCTGCAGAGCCTGGTGTCGCGCAATATGGCGCCCGGCGAGACGGCCATCGTTACCGTCGGCGCCTTCCTGGCAGGCGATGCGGCCAACGTGATTCCCCAGCAGGCGGAGCTGCGCTTGAGTGTCAGGGCCTTGCAGCCGCAAGTCCGGCACATGCTCAGGCAGCGAATCAAGGACCTGGCCGAGCTGCATGCCAGCAGTTTCGGCGCCCGCGCCGAGGTGATCTTCGGTGAAGGTTATCCCGTGCTGGTCAACGACCGGGGCGCCAGCGAACTGGCTGCCCAGGTGATTCGCGACTGGCTGGGCGAGGAAGGCCTGGTGCAGGGCATGCGGCCTATCTGCGCCAGCGACGACTTCGCCTTCTGGCTGGAGCGGGTGCCTGGTTGCTACTTGCTGATCGGCAATGGCGAGGGGGCCGGCAGTTGCGAAGTGCACAACCCCGGATATGACTTCAACGATCAGGCCTTGCCCCTGGGAGCCAGTTTCTGGGTTCGCCTGGTGCAGCGTTTCCTGGCCTGAATCGAACACCCCAGAGGAACCGTCGATGACAACAACAAAAACAATGATCACCCCCTTAACCGAAGCCTCTCAGGTCTTGCCCCAGGCGAAACACCACCGGGCGATTGCCGCGATCTGCCTGGGCAACGCGCTGGAGTTCTACGATTTCCTGGTCTACAGCATGCTGGCGACCTTGATGGCACGGCTGTTCTTTCCCTTTGGCGATCACTCGATGATCCCGCTGATGCTGTCGCTGGCGGTGTTCGGCACTGGTTTCGTCATGCGCCCGCTAGGCGGTCTGGTCATTGGACTGTATGCCGACCGCGTGGGGCGCAAGGCCGCGCTGCGCCTGACCCTGTGGCTGATGGCCACGGGTTCGCTGCTGTTCACCGTGGCACCGACCTATGCCCAGGCCGGCCTGTTCGGACCGGCCATGATCATCGTCGCGCGACTGATCCAGGGCTTCGCCGTGGGCGGGCAGATCGGCAGTTCCACCACCTTGCTGATGGAATATGCCGACAAGCATTCGCGGGGTTACTACTGCAGCTGGCAGACCTTCAGCCAGAGCCTGGGGGTCGTCTTCGGTGGCGTGCTGGTGATGAGCCTGAGCAACCTGCTCAGCGCCGAGGCCATGGACAGTTGGGGCTGGAGGCTGGTGTTCGCCATTGGCATCCTGGCCATCCCGGTCAGCGAATACATCCGCCACCGGCTGCCGGAACCCCCGGCGCAGCGCCACCTCGAGCGCCAGGGCGACACGGCCGCCAGCTCGCTCAAGCAGTTGGCGCGCCATCCCCGGCAACTGGCCGCGGGTGTTCTGCTGGTGATCGGCGCCACCGTGCCGATCTACACCATCCAGTTCTACCTGGCGAACCATGCCATCAGCGTGTTGCAGATGCCCCTGGGCATCGCGACCTGGGCCGCCATCTTCGCGTGCCTGCCACCCTTGTTGCTGTCATCCCATGCCGGGCGCCTGAGCGATCGCATCGGTCGGCGCAAGTCGATCTTCTGGCCCTTGCCGATCCTCCTGGTGGCGATCTACCCGGCGTTCCTGCTGATCAACCTGCATCCGCACATTGGCGTCCTGCTCCTGATCGTGACGTTGCTCAGCATTCCGCTGACCTACACCATCGTTCCCAACATGGCGCTGTTGCCGGAACTGTTCCCGGCACAGATCCGCGCCAGTGGCATGTCTATCTGCTATTGCATTGGAGTGGCGCTGTTTGGCGGCTTCACCCAGCTCTTCGCTACCGGCCTGGTCAGCCTCACGGGTAGCCCGAACGCCCCGGCCTGGTACATGTTCGGTGCCATCGTGTTGTCGCTTTGGGGACTGAAACTGGCCCCGGAAACCGCGGGTCGAGATCTGGATTGAAAGGCCGGCGACGGGGGCAGTAAGAGCAAAATGTAAAACTTTGTTAGCTCAAATGAATCATTATTGACTCAGTTTTGAGCGAAAAGTATCTTGCCCGCACCCGGAAACGCTCCGGGCGTTTCATTGGCAATCCATGTGCAGGGAAGGGGCAGTCCCTTTCCCCAGGCTTGAGCCGCACGAAGTGCCCTGGGCTCGCTGGTGCGGGGCAGGCCGCGGATGGAGGTGCCAGTGCTGCTCCTTTGGTTGGCCGCAACCAGCCATTTTTGCCCCGCCACCCCTAGCTCTGGGGTGCGGGGCTTTTTTCTGCCTGGCTGGCAGCGAGGTGGCGGGCAGCCTGTCAGGCAGGCTTGGTAGCGGCGATGGCGCCGTGCAGGAACATCTGTTCCACCACGTTGGCCGAGTTGGCGCTGGCGGCGCGGCCACGGCGCTCGGCATCGACGATGCCGAAGATCAGGGTCAGGAACAGCTCGGTGAACACTTGGGCGGTGATGTCGATACGAAATACCCCCAGTTGCTGGCCACGCAGGAAAAAGGCATCCAGCGCGTCGGTATAGGACTGCCAGCGTTCGTCCTCGCCGTCGTTGAGCATGGTGTCCGGGCGGTACTGGAACAACAGGAACACCAGCATCTCGCGGTGGGTCAGGTGTTCGCTGATCAGCGAACGCAAGGCCGCAACAGGCTCCGCGTGTTGCAGGTCGGTGCTGTCGATGATGCGGTTGAGCACGCTTTCGCCGTGGTCTTCCATCACCTGCAGCAGCTTGTCGCGAGTGCCGCAGAAGCGATGCAGGGTGGCCTTGCTCACTCCGGCGAGTTCCGCCAGTTCCTTGAGGGTAGCCCGCGGACGGTCGACGATGGCCTGGGCCAGCGCCTTGATGAGTCGTTCGTCTTGAGGGGTCAAGAGCATCGGTGGACCTCGAGTCAGTTTTCAATTGCACGCATTGTGCAGAAATAGCCGCTGGCTTCAACGGAAATGACCGATTCGGTCGGGAAAAGACCGATTCGGGAGGGATGTGCGCGCCGATCGCTGGGGTTCAGCCGCGATTGCCGGCCTGGAGCAACTGCTGCAGACCCTGCAGGGTACTGTCGACGAACCGCTCGTCGGTGGTGCCCTGGGGGAAATCCAATACGCCATGGATGACCAGGGATGCCAGGCCATGGGTGTAGGACCAGCCGGCCAGGGCGGCCCGGCGGACCTCGGCACTCTGCACATCCTGCCCGAGCAGCCCGGCGATGATCCGCCGCAGTTCGCCGAAGGCCTGCTCGCGGGCGGCGCCGAGCTCGGGGGGCATGTCGCCGTTGGCGAACTCGGGTCCGAACATCAACTGGTACAACGCCGGGTTGCCCCGGGCAAAGCTGAAGTAGCTCAGGCAGGCATTGCGCAACCTCTGCAAGCCGCTGCTATCGCGATCCTTGAGCACCAGCACCGCCGCCAGCTCGTGAAAACCCTGGGCGGCCAGGCTGCCGATCAACTGCGCACGGTTGGCGTAGTGATGGTAGGCGGCCGTGGAACTGACGCCTACCCGCTCTGAAACCGCGCGCAGCGAGAGCCGGGTCGGCCCCACTTCCTCGAGCATGGATCGAGCGGCGTCCAGCAATTGCGGCGCCAGGTTGCCCACGTGGTAGGAATCGCGCGAACGCGGGGAATGCTTGGTCATGCACGGCTCGACAAGGCTGGACGGAGGGATGGCAACGGCGCGGATCTTAGCATGGCGAAGAATCTTGACGCTGATAAGATTGCGCCGTAGCCTGCGTTTCAAGATCTCCAACGGGTTCATGGATCATGATCGAAAGCCTGTCCAGGATTGTCCTGGGGCCGCTGCTCCTGGCCCAGGGCCTCTATGTGCGCCGGGTCACCCCCAGGTTGCCGGAGCCGTGCGGCGAACGTTCCGGAACCTGCGGAGAGGGGCCACCCCTGCGCTTGTTGATCATCGGTGACTCGGCCGCCGCCGGAGTGGGCGTGGCGCGCCAGGGTGATGCCCTCGCCGGTCAATTGGTGGCGAACCTGGCCGCCGACTTCCGCTTGTCCTGGCAACTGCTGGCCCAGACAGGCCTGGATACCCCGCAACTGCTGCGCAGACTCGAGGGCAGCGGGGGCCAAGGGTTCGACGCGGTACTGGTCTGCGTGGGGGTCAACGATGTCATCGGCGCCATCTCTGCCGACGACTGGTTGGTATGCCTGGCACGCCTGGTCCAGCGGCTGCAACAGCAATGCCAGGCGCGGCTGATCCTGCTTTCCTGCGTGCCGCCGCTGCATGCCTTTACCGCTTTACCGCAGCCGTTGCGCTGGTACCTGGGGAGCAGGGCCCGGCGTTTCAATCATCTGCTGGAACAATGGAGCCGCCACCATTGCCAAGTCACCCTGCTGGCAGACGCCATGGCGCTCGACACTGCGATGCTGGCCGCCGATGGCTTCCATCCCGGGGCGCCGGCCTACCGGATCTGGGCCGAGCAGGCCGCCAATAGCCTGCGTCAGCGCTTTGCCGCGCCGGCCGCCACCTGAAACGCCATCAATTCCCGGTGGACCGGGGCGGATGGCACCTGAGCCGTACCCTTGATGCTGAACAGGAGAGTCCGATGTCCGAATTGAAACTGCAGCCCCAGGCCGACGTTTCCCTGCAACGCTGGCACGCCATGATCGCGCAGCAGGACCTGGGAGGCCTGCCTGATTTGCTCGATGCCGCCGTGGTGTTTCGCTCGCCCATGGCCCATGCGGCCTATCCCGGGGCGCCGCTGGTGGCGACCATCCTGGGCACCGTGCTGGAGGTCTTCCAGGACTTCGCCTACCACCGGCAACTGGCCACGGCCGATGGCTTGGACGTGGTGCTGGAATTCAGTGCGCGGGTTGGCGACCGGCAGATCAAGGGGATCGACATGATCCGCTTCGATGAGCAGGGCAAGATCGTCGAGTTCGAGGTGATGGTGCGGCCCCTGAGCGGGTTGCAGGCCCTGGGCGAGGAGATGGGCCGGCGCCTGGGTGCCTACCTGGTCGCCAGCAAGGCCCAGGCCTAGTCGGCCTCCGGCCATGACGCAGCGGTGTGCAACCTGCGCCGCTGCGCTGGCGGCCCTTGGCTAGCTCAGCCAGGTGGACAGCACCCGCCGGTCCAGCTCTTCCCAATCGGCCATGCCCAGTACCCGCGTGGTGTTCAACCCGCGCAGATAGCCGCGCAACTGGTAGGCAACGGCGCGCCGAGCCTCGGGATCGGTGCTGCTGTCACCCAGCGCGGTTTCGTAATCGATCAGGTAGTCGGCCACACGCTCACGAAATTCGGGGAGGACGGCATCACGGATCAGGTCAAAAGTTCGCACGAGAGATTTCCTTTTCTAGTTGTAGTCGGGCTGCCAGGCAGTCTGCACGTGGCGCAACTATCGGTTCAAGTGATAGTGACAATCAAGAAACGCCTATTCTGCTTTGCCCGCTGACCAGCGAGAATCGCCGCCGTCGCAGATGCCACCCTCCCAAGCCCGGCATCTGGAGTCCATTGATGAACGCAGCGGCAGCGCCCGTGACGCCGAACCGCTGCGCAACGAACCCGACCTTTTTCCAGGATTTCACCGATGCGTGCTTCATCCGTTGCTGCCTTGACCCTTGCCTCCCTGTTGCTGGGCGCCTGCGCCTCGGCGCCGAACGACCCGAGCCTGGTCATGCAGACAAGCAAGACTCCCGCCGAATACGCCGATTGCGTGGTGCCCAAGCTGCGCGATCAATCGCTGACGCCGACGGTTTCCCAGACCCAGCGCAGCTACCGGATCGTGGTGTCCAGCAAAGTGGCGGCCAACAATGTGCTGGAGGCCTACAAGGCGCCCCATGGCGGCAAGGTCTTCCTGTATGAGCGCCATTTGCTGGCGTCGAGCTTTGCCCCCTCGAAATTCGAACAGGCCGCCCAGGAATGCCTCTAGCCTGCTGAGGTCAGCCTGCGATACCCAGCAGGTGTTCGATCTGGGCCAGTTCCCAGGTGCTGAGCAGGCTGACCGGATCGGTGCCGAAGCGTTGCCGGGTGTCCAGCTGCCAACGCTGCCCTTCGGGGGCTCGGCAGTTCTGGCAATGCAGCAAGCGGCCGTCATCGAATTCCAGTTCCAGGCGCCAACCGTCGATGTCCACCTTGACCGGCTCGCCAATGCGCTGCTGGCCGATCTTGCGTAGCCGGTGGATGCCCAGGGCGGCTTCCCGCAACCGTTGGCAAACCTCACGGGCATCGAGGGCTGGGGCATGGTTCATGACGTTCTCGTCTCATCCGTTGTCGTTGTGGTCGCTGCCCGGCCGGTGTAGCCACCGCCGGTCCCCGTGCTTGATCTTTCCCGGTGTTCCTTGCCGAGGATGGCGATGACCGCCAGGGTCAGCAGTTCCCCGAACAGCGCCAGGGCCGGAATGACCAGGGTCTTATGGGGGATCTCGAGGAACGGCAAGATAGGCAGTGCGATCCACTAAAGCAACACCAGCGCCAGCAGCGAAAAGCCAGGTTTTTTTTCGCAAACCCGTGGTTCTTTCATATCCAGCCTCTTGCCAGGCAGCGACGAACCCGCGCCATGCCCGGACTCGCCTCTCAATCAGGTTGGCCCCTCTCGCCCGGGAGCGACGCAGCCTGCTGTCCATGGCATCTCCGTGGCCAAGCCAGGCAGTAGGGTCGCTCCTGCATCCGCTCGCAGGATCGGGCACGGCTTTCGTGGAATCGATGTAACCCTCCCCAAGATCCGAATGGCATCGTGCACCTGCCGAAAGCCACGGCGGGCCTGCTGAAGCCAGCAGTCCGGCGTTTGAATTGTGCGAGTTGCGTCCTGCGCCGCTTGTTTTCATTCCCTCTTTCGATTTCGATTCCTGCCTGTGTCTTGCAGCAACGTTGCATCTACTGATGCCGACGCAGGGTCAGGCGTGCTCCGAAATCAGCCAAAGGAGATGGTTGTGCCTGACCTAAAGCGATATTGGACTTCATTGGGGCCGGGATCTTCCCTGGTTGTCATCGCCTCGATCGCAGCGGCGCTGACGGCGTGCGGCGACGACAGCGTTCCAGCAGTGGCCCCCACGGCGGCCCAGGTCAGCGCGGCCCAGGTGCTGGTCAAGCCGGTGCGCCAGTGGGACGAATTCAGCGGACGCGTTGCCGCCACCGATGCGGTCGAGGTGCGAGCGCGGGTCAGTGGCTACATAGAGCGCATCGCATTCAAGGAAGGTGACGAGGTCAAGCCCGGAGATCTGCTCTTCGGGATCGATCCGCGGCCGTACAAGGCCTCCTATGACAATGCACTGGCGCAGCTTGCCCGTGCCCGTGCGACGGCAGAGTTGGCACGGGTACAAGAGCAGCGGGCGCAGGTGCTGGTTGCGGTCAATGCGATTTCGCGCGAGCTGTTCGATACCCGTCGTGCCGCTTCGACCCAGGGCGCTGCGGATGTGCGTGCAGCAGAAGCGGCACTGGCCATTGCCCAGCTCGATCTGGGTTTCACCGAGGTGCGTGCGCCCATCGCCGGGCGGATCGGCCGTGCCATGCTGACGGTTGGCAACCTGGTCCAGGCCGACCAGAGCGTGTTGACCAGCGTGGTTTCCCAGGACCCGCTCTACATCTACTTCCAGCCGGACGAGCAGAGCTACCTGCGCTACATGGTCCTGGCCCGCGCCGGCCAGCGGAGCAACGCGGCCAACCCGGTGCGCATCGGCTTGGCCAGCGACAGCGGTTTTCCCCACCTAGGGGTGGTTGATTTCGTCAACAACCAGATCGACTCCGCCACTGGCACCATTGTCTTGCGCGCGGTGGTGGCCAACCCCCAGCGCCTGTTGATTCCCGGCCTGTACGCCCGGGTACAGCTTCAAGGAAGCGCCGAGTTCAGCGCCATGCTGATCGATGACAAGGCCATCCTCACCGATCAGGACCGCAAGTACGTCTATGTGGTGGGGGCGAAGAACGAGGCGCTGCGCAAGGACGTCACGCTCGGCGGTTTCGCCGACGGCCTGCGCATCGTGCAGGCTGGTCTCACGAAGGATGACCGGGTCATCGTTGGCGGCCTGCAGAAGATCTATTTCCCGGGCGCGCCGGTGGATGCCAGCGACGTGCCGATGGGCGCCGCCGCTTCGATCACGGCGAAGTGAGGAGGGCACCCATGAATTTCTCCAGATTCTTCATCGAGCGCCCGATCTTCGCCGCGGTGCTGTCCATCGTCATCTCCCTGGTGGGCCTCATCGCCATCCCGCTCTTGCCGGTCAGTGAATACCCCGAGGTGGTACCACCGACGGTGGTCGTCACCGCCACCTATCCCGGCGCCAACCCCAAGGTGATCGCCGAGACTGTCGCGGCACCGCTGGAAGAACAGATCAATGGCGTCGAGGACATGATGTACATGAAGTCGGTGGCCGGCTCCGATGGCGTCATGATGATGACGATCACCTTCGAGCCTGGTACCGATCCCAACAAGGCCCAAGTGGACGTACAGAACCGTGTCGCCCAGGCCCAATCGCGCTTGCCTGCGGCAGTGGTGGCACTGGGCGTGACCACGCAGAAGCAGTCACCGAGCTTCGCCTTGATGATCACACCGATCTCCCCGGACGGACGTTACGACGGCTTGTACCTGCGCAACTACGCCAACATCAAGATCAAGGATCAGCTGTCCCGTATCCCGGGCGTCGGCCAGGTGCGTTTCTTCGGCAGCGGCGATTACGCGATGCGTGTCTGGCTCGATCCAGCCAAGGTCGCCTCCCGTGCCCTGACCGCAGGTGATGTAGTACGTGCGATTCAGGATCAGAACCTGCAGGTTTCAGCGGGTCAGCTCGGTGCCGAGCCCGTGCGGGACGGCAGCGATTTCCTGATTGCGATCAACGCCCAGGGCCGTCTGCGCACACCCGCCGAGTTCGGCGATATCGTGCTCAAGACTGGTCCGAACGGTGAGGTCGTGCGCCTGGCCGATGTCTCGCGTATCGAGCTGGGGGCCAGTGATTACACGCTTCGCACCCGGCTTGACGGCAAGGAGGCGCCGGTCATCGGCGTGTTCCAGGCCCCGGGCGCCAACCTGCTGGATGTGCGCAGCGACGTGATCGCCAAGATGGATGAGCTGAAGAAAAGCTTTCCCCCCGGCATGGACTACCGGTCGGACTACGATGCGACGATTTTCGTGCGCGAAGCCATCGACGCGGTGGTCAAAACGCTGGTCGAGGCGATCGTGCTGGTGGTGCTGGTGGTGATCCTGTTCCTGCAGACCTGGCGCGCCTCGATCATCCCGTTGATAGCGGTGCCCGTGTCGGTGATCGGCACGTTCGCGGTGTTGCATGTACTGGGCTTCTCGATCAACACCTTGACCTTGTTCGGTCTGGTCTTGGCGATCGGCATCGTGGTGGACGATGCCATCGTGGTCGTCGAGAACGTCGAGCGCAACATTGGCGAGGGCCTTGCGCCCTTGGCTGCCGCGCATCAGGCGATGAAGGAAGTGTCCGGACCAATAGTCGCGATCGCCCTGGTGCTGTGCGCGGTATTCGTACCCATGGCCTTTTTAAGCGGGGTCACCGGCACGTTCTACAAGCAATTCGCCGTGACCATCGCCATTTCCACAGTGATCTCGGCGATCAACTCGCTGACGTTGTCGCCAGCGCTCGCGGCCATGCTCCTGCGTGGGCACGATGCGCCCAAGGATGCGCTGTCACGAGGGCTCGACCGTGCCTTCGGCTGGTTGTTCGCGCCATTCAATCGGTTTTTCGACGCCAGTTCCAACCGCTACCAAGGGGCCGTGTCACGCATCCTCAAGCGGCGCGGGGCGGCGTTTATGGTTTATGGGGTGCTGTTGGCGGGTACAGGCCTCTTGTTCGATAACGTACCCCGGGGCTTCATTCCGACCCAGGACAAGCTCTTCCTGGTGGGAGTGGTGAAGCTCCCGGAGGGCAGCTCCATCAGTCGCTCGGATGCGGTAGTCAACGAACTGGGCCGGGCTGCCCTGGCTATCGAGGGCGTCGACCATGTACTCACGTTCGCCGGCTTCAACCCGATCCAGCAGAACAACACCCCGAACTACGCGGTGGCTTATGTGATCCTCAAGCCGTTCAACGAGCGCCAACGCAGCGCCAAGCAAATCATGGGTGATATCCAGGCCAGGATGAATGGCCTACAGGAAGGCATGGCTTTCGTGATGAACCCGCCGCCGATCCTTGGCCTGGGTACCGGCGCCGGTTATTCGATGTTCGTCCAGGATCGCTCCGGCGCCGGTTATGGCGCCTTGCTGCAAGCCACCGCAGCGTTGCAGGGCGCACTGATGAAAGAGACGGGCATGGGCTTTCCGTTCTCGGGCTACCAGTCCAACGTGCCGCAGATCGATGTCGAGGTCGATCGCATCAAGGCCAAGGCCCAGGGCGTGGCACTGGCGGACCTGTTCCAGACGCTGCAGGTGTACCTGGGCTCCAGCTATGTCAACGACTTCAACCTGTTTGGCCGTACCTGGCGCGTATATGCCCAGGCCGAAGGCGACTTTCGTAAGCGCGTCGAGGACATCGGCAACCTGCAGACGCGCAACGAGCGGGGGGAGATGGTGCCGATCGCCTCGATGACCAGGATCAGCCAGACCTACGGTCCCGATCCAGTCCTGCGCTACAACGGCTATCCGGCGGCAGACTTCTCGGGCGAAGCCGATCCAGGGCGGCTGTCTTCGGCGCAGGCGATGGACAAGATCTCCGAGGTGGCCAAGCAAGTATTACCCAACGGCTTCGATTTCGAATGGAGCGACATGAGCTTCCAGGAGTCCACCCAGGGCAAGGCCGCATTGGTCGTGTTTCCGGTGGCGATTCTCCTGGCGTTTCTGGTGCTGGCAGCCCTGTACGAATCCTGGACCTTGCCACTGGCGGTGATCCTGATCGTGCCCATGTGCGTGCTCTCGGCTTTGTTCGGGGTGAAAGTGTTCGGCGGTGACAACAATACCTTCGTACAGGTGGGGCTCGTGGTGCTGATGGGACTGGCCTGCAAGAACGCGATCCTGATCGTCGAGTTCGCCCGGGAGTTGGAGTTCCAGGGGCGCGGAGTGGTCGAGGCCGCCCTGGAGGCGTGCCGCTTGCGCTTGCGTCCGATCGTCATGACTTCGATCGCCTTCATCGCCGGGACCATTCCCCTGGTGTTCTCCCATGGCGCCGGTGCAGAGGTGCGTTCAATCACCGGGGTGACGGTGCTTGCGGGGATGATCGGCGTGACGCTGTTCGGCCTGTTCCTGACGCCGGTGTTCTATGTCGGCCTGCGCAAACTGTCCGGGCGAAAATTGGTCCAGCATGGCCAGAGCAGCATGGGGCAAGCGCGAGATGCTGCCGATCAAGCCCTGTAGCAGGCATTGGCGGCCGGTTGATGCGGTGCGCGCTCAACCGGCCCCCGGGGCTGGCAATGCTCCGGCCGTTGCTGCGAAGCGATGGCTGTAGTGCTGGAAAGTGTCGATCACGCTTCGTTGTCCTTGAGGTGCTGCAATGGCGACACACCGTAGAACCGGCTGTATTCGCGGGTGAACTGCGAGCGGCTCTGGTAGCCGACCGCAAAACCCGCATTGCCGATGTTATGGCGCTCGATCTGGATCAGTCGACGCGCTTCGTGCAAGCGGAACTGCTTTTGATACTGCATGGGAGTGAGGCCGGTGATGGCCTTGAAGTGATGGTGCAGCGAGGACTCGCTCATTCCCACCTGGTCGGCCAGTTCCGGTATGCGCAGGGGTTGCATGTAGTGCTTGCGCAACCAGTCGATCGCCCGAGTGATGCCATTGGTCGAACTGTCCATCACAGCCAGCTGCAACAGGCGGCACCCATAGGGGCTGGATAACAGTCGATAGATGATCTCCTGCTCGATCAGGGGGGCCAGGGACTGGATATCGCCAGGAACATCCATAAGCCGCAGCAGGCGCAGCGTCGCGTCGAGCAGTTGCGGGTTCAGCCGATCGACCACCACGCTGCATGCCTCATGGGGGGACGATGGACGGGGCGCAATGTCCATCCGGGCGAGTACCTCATGCAGGCGTTCCGGGGTGATCGCCATGCCGAACCCGAGGCAGGGCTGGTCTTCGCTGGCCTCGACGATGTGGAAGGCCACCGGAACGCTGAATGACACGAACAGGTAGTCGCCCTGAGCGAAGTGCCGGACAGTTTCACCCAGCTGAATGCTCATGCGGCCTTGCACCACCATGCCGAAGAATGGGGATTGGGGGCAGCGGATCGCGGTCTGGCGCGTGCTATGACGTGCCACTTCCAGGCTGGGGTTGGCCGTGGAACTGGCTCCTTCGACGGCTGCATGGCGAGCGACGAGCTGGGTCATTTCTTCAAGCGCGCTGGCGTTCATGGCTGATCACTGGTCTGTTGAGGTGACCTGCGGATCTTATCCGTAGACCGATCTGCCTCGGTGCTCATTTGCAGGATCAGGCACAACTCTCGCGGGATTGGCGCGATCAGTCCCCGAGATCGGTTTGAGGCAGGGGGCCTGCCTCAAACCGGATCGCAGCCCCAGGGCAAAGCCCGGGATCTCACCTTGGCCAGGTGTCATGCCAGGTCAGCGGCGGCATCGCTTGCCTTGCGTCGTCCGCCCAACCACACCAGCGCCAGCCCCGACGCCGCCAGCAGGCCACCGGCCACGGGAACCGCGGCGTAGCCCAGGCCCTGGCTGATGACCGCACCACCGAGCGCGGCGCCCACCGCGTTGCCCAGGTTGAAGGCGCCGACGTTGATCGAGGAGGCCAGTCCTGGGGCTTCGGCCGCGGCGATCATCACCCGCATCTGCAGCGGCGGCACCACGGCGAAGGTGAACATGCCCCATACCAGCAGCGCCAGGGCGGCGGTGACATGGTTGCCCAGTACCAGGGGCATAGACACCATGATCAAGGCCAGCACGCCGAGGAAGATCCGTGCCGAGCCATCCAGCGACCAATCGGCCAGGCGCCCGCCGAGGCTGTTACCCAGGGTGAAGCCGACGCCGATCAGCACCAGGCCCAGGGTGACGAAGCTGTCCGAGGCGCCCGTCAGTTGCGCCAGCACCGGAGCCACGTAGGTGTAGAGAGTGAACATGGCGCCAGCGCCCAGCACCGTGGTGGCCATGGCCAGCAGTACGTTGGGCCGGGCGATTACCGCCAGCTCGCGGCGTACGTCCGGCACGCTGCCACGCTCGCCCTTGGGCAGGGCGTACCACAGTACGGCGATGGCCAGCAGGCCCAGCACCGCGGTACCGGCGAAGGCCATGCGCCAGCCGACCTGCTGGCCAAGCCAAGTGGCCGCCGGCACACCGCCGATGTTGGCGATGGTCAGGCCCATGAACATCGTGGCCACGGCACTGGCTTGCTTGTCCTTGGGCACTACGCTGGCTGCCACCACGGCACCGAGGCCGAAGAAGGCGCCATGGTTGAGGCTGGTGACCAGCCGCGAGGCGAGCAGGGTGTAGTAGTCCGGCGCCAGGGCCGAGAGCAGGTTGCCGACGGTGAAGATGCCCATCAGCATCATCAGTGCCGCGCGCTTGCCAAAGCGGCTGAACAGCAGGGTCATGATCGGCGCGCCGACCATCACGCCGATGGCATAGGCGGTGATCAGCATGCCGGTGCTGGGAATGCTCGCGCCGAGGCCTTCGGCGATCACCGGCAACAGGCCCATGGGGGTGAATTCGGTGGTGCCGATGCCAAAGGCCCCGATGGCCAGGGCGAAGAGAACGCGTCCGGGCTTCATGGGGCTGACTCCAGGCAGGTATGTCCGATCAAGGGGCCGTGCATGCGAGCGGCGCTCGGGCCATCGGCAGTGAGGTGTTCCAGAGGCGTGGTCATGGCATCAGTCCCAGATCGGCGCCAGGCCGTCAGGGCTGACTTCGCGACCGTTGCGCTCAAGGGTGGCGATGCGCGCCATGTCGTGCTCGTCCAGGTGCAGGCTGCGGGCGAGCAGGTTGCTGGCCAGGTTCTCGGGCTTGGTGGACGAGGGGATCACCGCGTAGCCCAGTTGCATGGCCCAGGCCAGAGCGACTTGGGCCACGGTGGCCTGGTGCTTGGCGGCGATATCGGCCAGCGCCGGGTCCTTGAGCACCTTGCCGTAGGCCAGGGTCATGTACGAAGTGACGCTGATTCCTTGTTCCTTGAGAAACGCGGTGAGCGTGTGGCCCTGCAGGTAGGGGCTGAGTTCGATCTGGTTGGTAGCGATCTGCTCTTTGCCGACCACGGCAATGGCTTGCCGGGTCAGTTCGATGTTGAAGTTGGAGACGCCAATCTGGCGGGTAAGGCCCCGCTTCTTGGCTTCCAGCAAAGCCTCCATGTACTCGGCCAGCTCGATGCCATTGCCCGGGGCCGGCCAGTGGATCAGCAGCAGGTCGACATACTCGGTGCGCAGCTTGGCCAGGCTGTCGCGCAGGCTGGAAATCAGCTTCTCGGCGGCGTAGTTGTCGACCCAGATCTTGGTGGTGATGAACAGTTCGCTGCGCGGCACGCCGCTTTCGGCGATGGCTTGGCCGACATCGGCTTCGTTGCCGTAGATCTGCGCGGTGTCGATCGTGCGGTAGCCCAGGGTCAGCGCCGACTTGACCGAGTCGATGACAGCCTGGCCAGTCAGGCGAAAGGTACCCAGGCCAAAGGAAGGAATGCTCATGGATCTGCTCCTGATGGTGGATGCGCGGCGCGCTCGAACCAGGCGGCCCGGAGCGGGTAGCCGCTTGGATGGGGCGTAGTATGTCCATCGGGCGCTGGCGGATTAAGCCCGCGGCGCGCCAAACACCTTTGACGTGCGCTCACGAATCCCCAGGTGGCTCGCCCAGCCCGAGCATGGATGCCTGGTCGCGAGCGGGCGACAGGTTGTTCAGCAAGATGCCCGGAAGGTGGTCGCGGTATGATCGGCGCAAACAATAAGCAAGGATCCAGGCCGATGATCGGGTTCACCTTTCGCCAGCTCGAGTATTTTGTCGCCGCCGCGGAGCAGGGCAGTGTCAGCGCCGCTGCCCGAGCCATGCACATTTCCCAGCCATCGGTGTCCCTGGCCATCGGCCAGTTGGAGACGGCGCTGGGCCACAAGCTGTTCCATCGCCAGGTCAGCCGTGGCCTTGAACTGAGTCCGGCCGGGCGCACGCTGCTGGAACAGGCCCGGGACATCCTGGGGCGGGCGGGCGTCATGGGCGGCGCCGAGGATCGTCAGGCCGGCCTGCACGGCAACTTGAGCCTGGTCTGCTTCCAGGACCTGGGCCCTTACTTTGCCCCGCGCCTGCTGGCAGGCTTTCGCCAGCAGCATCCGCAGGTCTCGATTACCCTGTTCGAGAGCGATCTGGCCGGGGTCAACCGGCGCTTGCTGGACGGCCAGGCCGAACTGGCGCTGACCTATGGCGTCGGCCTGAGTCCGAACATCGAGGCTCGGGTCCTGGCGCGGCTGCTGCCTTACGCGCTGTTGCCGGTGGATCATCCGCTGGCTGAACGGGAGCAGGTCTCGCTGGTGGACCTGGCTGGCGAGTGCCTGATCCTCGAGGACATCGCCCGTACCCGCGAGTATTTCCTGTCGCTGTTCTGGGCCCATGACCTGCAACCGGCGTCGCTGCAGTTGACCCAGACCTTCGAGATGCAGCGCGGCCTGGTAGCCCATGGGTACGGCGTGGCGCTGTCCTGCACACGGCCGGTGGGCGACCGCAGCTATGACGGCCAGCCCCTGGCCTGTCGGCCGCTGCTGGAGGCGGTCAGCCCGCAGTCGGTGGTGCTGGCCCAATCCAGTGCCATGCGCCCCTCGCCGGTGGCCCGGGCGTTTCAGGAGTGGGCCAGCCAGCAGTTCCCGGACTAGGGGGCAGGGTTGGCCTGAGGGGCCTTGCTTGCGACAGCGGCCTGCCTGGCGGATCGGCCGATGAACAGCCAGTAGCCGACGGACAATAGCGCCAGCCAGCCAAGACCGACGAACAACGATGTGCGGGTGTCGGGAAACCAGGCCAGGACGCCGAAGATGAACAGCATGAAGGCGATGCCCAGGGCTGGCCCAATGGGCCAGAACGGCACCGGGAAGGCCAGTGTGGCGACTTCGGCGGGCGTCATGTGCCGCCGCATCATCACCTGGGACAGCAGGATCATCAGCCAGACCCAGACGATGGAGAAGGTCACCACCGCCACCAGGATCAGGAACAGGTTCTCCAGCGCCAGGTAGTTGAGCAGCACCCCCCCCCAGCAATGCCAGGGACATCACCGCGACGGTCATCCACGGCACGCCGAAACGCGACAGGCTGGCGAAGCTCGCCGGTGCCTGGCCGTTGCGGGCCATGCCATACATCATGCGTCCGGCGGCGAAGATGTCGCTGTTGATGGCCGAGATCGCCGCAGAGATCACCACGATATTCAGCACTGCCGCTGCGGAGTCGATGCCCAAAGCACTGAATATCTGCACGAACGGGCTGCCTTCGCTGCCGACTCTGGACCAGGGGTAGATCGCCATCAGCACGAACAGGGTCAGCACGTAGAACAGCAGGATGCGCAACGGCACCGAATTGATCGCCTTGGGAATCGCCCGCTGGGGCTCCTTGGCCTCGCCAGCGGTGACACCGATCATCTCAACCCCGCCAAAGGCGAACATCACCACGGTGAACGAGGCGACCAACCCACCGATGCCATTGGCGAAGAAGCCGCCGTGGCTCCACAGGTTGCTGATGCCGGACTGCACCTGCGCCGAGCCGCCGGGCTGGATGCCCAGCAGCAGGATCGCGATTCCTCCGAGGATCATCGAGACGATCGCCGTCACCTTGAGCAACGACAGCCAGAACTCCATTTCCCCGAACACCTTGACGCTGCACAGGTTCAGCGCCCCGATCAGGCACACGATGCCCAGGACCCAGATCCAGCGGGGCGTATCGGGAAACCAGAAGCCCATGTAGATGCCGAACGCGGTGACATCGGCCAGGCACACCACCAGCATCGAGAACGCATAGCTCCAGCCCGTGAGAAAACCGGGAAAGCGTCCCAGGTATTGGCTGGTGTAGTGGCCGAAAGAGCCGGATACCGGATCGCGTACGGCCATTTCGCCCAGGGCGCGCATCATCATGTAGATGGCCGCGCCACCGATCAGGTAGGCCAGCAGCACCGAGGGGCCGGCCAGCTGGATCGCCGCGGCGGAGCCGTAGAACAATCCGGTGCCGATGGCCGAACCCAGGGCCATGAATCGAATATGACGGGTATTCAGGCCCCGCTGCATGGAAGGCTGTTTATCGTTCATCTCAAGTAACTCCCAATTGTTCTTATTATTTGGATGTCATCTGCCGGTGATTAACGAATGACCAGGCGCAAGGCAAGTTCAGGCATCGCTATTAACCGGTTAAACCCCGAGGCTGGCAACAAGCCGGCCATATAAACTACCTATATTGATGAATAAGTATTTTGTCGTTTACCTGCAAAGTTGACGCCCTCGATACTGCCGCCAATGACAACAACAAGAGGCGGAATCGATGAACACGCAGATCGAAGAGTTTCAGCAAAATGGTGCCCTGGTGTTGCGCGGTGTATTTGCCGACTGGATCGAGCGCCTGCGTGAAGGGTTCGAACAGAACCTGGCCGAGCCCAGCGCTTTTGCCATCGAGAACGTCGGTAATGGCGAGGGCGGGCGGTTCTTCGAGGACTACTGCAACTGGCAACGGATACCGGCGTTCGAGGATTTCGTCCTCAATTCACCAGCCGCCGCCATCGCCGGGCACCTGATGGGATCGCGCCAGGTCCAGGTGTTCCACGATCACATCCTGGTCAAGGAGCCTGGCACCTCCAAGCCCACGCCCTGGCACCAGGACCTGCCGTACTACTGCGTTGACGGCCTGCAGACCGCCAGCTACTGGATTCCCCTGGACCCGGTGACCCGCAGCAATACCCTGAGCGTGGTCCTGGGCTCCCATCGCTGGCCCAAGCCGGTGCGGCCCAAGAGCTGGGCCAGCAACCAGGATTTCTACGGCGCCACCGACGACGACACGGGTGAAAGCCTGTTCATGGACATGCCGGACGTGGACAACGGCGAGTACCGGATCCTGTCCCCGGAGCTGCAACCGGGGGACGCCATCGTCTTCGATTTTCGCACCGTCCACGGCGCCGCGGGCAACACCGGGAATGGCCGCCGCCGGGCCTTCTCCACCCGCTTCATGGGCGATGACGTGCGTTATGTCCAGCGTCCGGGGCGTACTTCGCCGCCTTTTCCCGGCATCGACCTGAACAACGGCGATCGCATGCGCGAAGACTGGTTTCCGGTGGTCTGGGAACAGGCCTGAGCATGTTTTTTTTGCCAGCGTATCGAACGTGTCGGAACCGCCTGCCTTGTGCATTGAATGATCTGAACAAGTATCGGAAGTTCAAGTTGTCAACTTGCTGGTTATTGCCTTGTGCAACTTTTGCGTGTGGCGGCCCTGCGGGTTAGTTCATGCCATACCTGTATTGACGTGCCGGAACTGGCAATGAAGTGTCATTGAATAACGGGCGACTGCCGAATGGGCAGTGTGTGGCGAACAGCGCTATCGGGAGGACGTCGGCGGATCGGTCGCTCAGGCGCCTGAAGGCCGGTTTTCTCCCGTCCAGGAGAACCGATTGGCACGCAGAGGACCTGGCGATTGGTGGGAACAGGGTTTTTCCGGCGGGGTCGAATGCTTCAGGTGCGCAGGGTGGCTGCGTCGCGGACCGTCCGTGACGCTGAGGGACGCAGCTGCCTTGTGCTTGTGCTTGCACAATCTTGCAGGAGGTCGCCATGGCCCGAGCCATCTGGAAAGGCGCCATCAGTTTCGCACTGGTGCACATCCCGGTGTCCCTCAACAGTGTCGTTGCCAGCCAGAGGCTGGACTTCGACTGGCTGGACAAGCGCAGCATGGAGCCGGTGGGGTATCGGCGGATCAACAAGGTCAGCGGCGAGGAACTGGACCCTAAGCAGATCGTCAAGGGAATCGAATACCAGAAAGGCCGCTACGTGGTGCTCAGCGATGATGAGATTCGCCAGGCCCGGCCCGAGGCGACCCAGACCATCGATATATTCGCCTTCATCGCCGCCGGGGAGATTCCCCTGCAGCACTTCGATACCCCTTATTACCTGAGTCCGGATCGGCGCGGCGGCAAGGTCTATGCCTTGCTGCGCGAAACCCTCAAGGCCACGGACAAGGTTGCCCTGGCGCGGCTGGTGCTGCATACCCGGCAACACCTGGCGCTGGTGCGGGCACTGGAGGATGCCCTGGTCCTGATCACCCTGCGCTGGCCCGATGAAGTGCGCAGCCTCGACGGCCTGGAACTGGACACCAGCGTGACTCGGCCCAAGCTCGACAAGCGCGAACTGCAGATGGCCAGGCGCCTGGTGGAGGACATGAGTGGCCACTGGGAACCCGAGCAGTACCACGATGATTTCAAGGACAGCATCCTGGCCCTGGTGGAGGAAAAGGCCAGCAAGGGCCGGATCGCCACGGTACCGGCCGCGGTGCAGGACAAGGGGGCGGACATCCTCGACCTCACCGAACTGCTCAAGCGCAGCCTCGCGGGCACCAAGGCCACGCCGGACAAGCCCGCCAAGCGTACCCGGCGGCGGGCGTCCTAGCCGCAGCGCCATCTGGCTAGGCAACCGCCGGTAGGCAAATCGGGCAAGTGCCTTGAACTTCTCCCGGGGCGCCGTTTCCACCGTCACAAGGGCCCCGGCCTTGTCGGCCGCGGGCACGCCACTCGTGGAGCAGCGCCATGGCCAGACCGCTTTCGGAATACCACAACAAACGCGACTTCCAGGCCACCCCCGAACCTGCGGGCCGACATGTGCGGGGCAGGCCAGTGCAAGCCTTGCAGTATTGCGTGCAAAAGCATGACGCCAGTCACCTGCACTACGACTTTCGCCTGGAGCTGGGCGGCACCCTGAAAAGCTGGGCCATCCCCAAGGGCCCCTCGCTGGACCCCGGCGTTCGGCGCCTGGCCGTGCACGTCGAGGACCACCCCCTGGATTACGCGGGCTTCGAAGGGCACATCCCCGAGGGGCACTATGGGGCCGGTGACGTGATCGTCTGGGACCGTGGCAGTTGGTTTCCCGAGGGCGACCCCCACGAGGGGTATGCCCGGGGCAAGCTGCGCTTTCGCTTGGAGGGTGAAAAGCTTGGCGGTGTGTGGAACCTGTTCCGCACTCGTCTTGCCGGCAAGAAGGAGCAATGGTTGCTGGTGAAGTCCGACGATGCCCAGGCTCGCCCCGAAACGGAATACGACATTCTTCAGGCGCAACCCCACAGTGTGCTCAGCGACCGCACCCTGGCGCCGCGCCAGAAGCCCCCCACCACCAGGCCCAAGGCCCGGGGCAGGGCGCATGCCATCTCCCATGAGGAGGCGCTACCGGGCTCGCTCAAGCCACAGCTGGCGACGCTGGTGGACACCCCGCCGGCGGGCGACTGGCGCTACGAGATCAAGTTCGACGGTTATCGCATGCTTGCCCGCATCGACGGTGGGCGGGTGCAGCTGCTGACCCGCAGCGGCCTGGACTGGACGGCCAGGATGCCCCACCAGGCTCGGGCCCTGGTTGGCCTGGGGCTGGAATCGGCGTGGCTGGATGGTGAGATGGTGGTCATGGGCGCGGACGGCGTGGCGGACTTCCAGGCCTTGCAGAACGCCTTCGATGCTGGCAACGACCAGGCCATTGTCTATTACCTGTTCGACGCGCCCTTTCTCAACGGCGTGGACCTGCGCGAGTGCCCGTTGCACGAGCGCCGGACGGCGCTGCAGGCCCTGCTGGTCAACAACCGTGCGGCGCAGCTGCGTTACTCCGAGACCTTCGACCAGCCGGTGCAACAGTTGCTGGACAGTGCCTGCGACATGCAGTTGGAGGGGCTGATCGGCAAGCGCCCCGATAGCCGTTATGTCAGCCGGCGCAGCAACGACTGGATCAAGCTCAAGTGCCAGCAGCGCCAGGAGTTCGTGATCCTCGGCTACACCGACCCCCAGGGTAGCCGCAGCGCCCTGGGCGCACTGTTGCTGGGCCTGCATGACCCGCAAGGCGCTGGCCTGCGCTACGCGGGCAAGGTCGGCACCGGCTTCAGCAGCGCCACGCTCGAGCACCTGCTCGAACGGCTGCAGCCCCTGGCGACCTCCCGGCCGACCCTGGCCAGCCTGCCTGCAGGCGTCTCGACCACCAGGGTGCACTGGGTCCAGCCGCGCTTGCTGGCGCAGGTGTCCTACAGCCAGATGACCCGGGATGGCGTGGTGCGCCACGGGGTCTTCCATGGCCTGCGCGATGACAAGCCGGCCGTCGCGGTGACCCTGGAGCGCTCTGCGCCGACTCCGGGGGGCAATCCAGGAGCCGGCACCGGCGCCAATGATCTGCGCATCACCCATGGCGATCGTCTGGTCGATGCCGCCAGCGGCGCCACCAAACTCCAGGTGGCCGAGTACTACGCCCGGGTGGCCCAGTGGATCCTGCCCCAGCTCCAGCAGCGTCCGGTGGCCCTGGTACGCGCGCCCCAGGGGCTGGGAGGTGAACTGTTCTTCCAGAAGCATGCTGCGCAACTGGCCATCCCCGGCGTGCGTACCTACAGCAAAACCGAAGCCGGCCAGGCAGCCATGGTCATCGACCGACTGCCGGCACTGCTCGGTGCGGTACAGATGAATGCCCTGGAGCTGCATACCTGGAACGCCACCAGCAAGGATTTCGATCGGCCCGACCGCCTGGTGCTCGACCTCGACCCGGACCCGACACTGCCCTGGAAGACCATGGTCGAGGCCTGCCAGCTGACCCTGACGCTGCTCGACGAACTGGGCCTGCGGGCCTTTATCAAGACCAGCGGCGGCAAGGGCCTGCACCTGGTGGTGCCGCTGGTGCGACGGGCCGGCTGGGACGAGGTCAAGGCCTTCAGCCAGGCAATGGTCCAGTACCTGGCAGGGCTGTTTCCACAGCGCCTGTCGGCAGTGTCCGGGCCGCGCAATAGGGTGGGGCGGATTTTCATCGACTACCTGCGCAACGCCCGTGGCGCGACCACCGTCTGTGCCTACTCGCTGCGTGCCCGGGAAGGCCTGCCGGTATCGGTTCCGGTGCATCGCGAGGAGCTGGCGCAGCTGCGCGGGGCGGGGCAATGGACCTTGGCGGACGTGGCGCGGCGCCTGGACGAAACCCAAGACCCCTGGGCCGGCTATGCCACGACGCGGCAGTCGATCACCGCCGCGATGCGCCGGCAGATGGGCCTGCACAAACCTGTGGCCTGAGCGCCGTGCCGGGTCCTGGAACCTGATGTGCTGATGACGGTCATTGCTTCTATGCTTTTAATCGCGCTGGCGCAACCTGATGGGCGCCGCCAGCCGGCATCGAACAATGTAGACGCCCGTGGTCATCGACAACCCCGTGGAGGCAGCCGCGGCGCACCGGATGGCTCGGGCAGCAATCAGGAGCATCCATGCGACTTGCCAATTTCATTCTCATCCACATGGAGTCGATCCTGCTGGAATGGGAGAGGTTCGCCAGATCCATCGAGACCCCTTACCCGACCCAGGACGCCGCAGGCTTGAGAACTCAGGCCGAACACATCCTCAGGTGCATCGCCCTGGACATGCTGACCCCGCAGACCGACAGGCAGCAGTTCGAAAAGTCCCAGGGCCGAGGACCCGCAATCGACGCCGGCACGGCGGCGCAGAACCACGCCCAGGAGCGCTGGCTGGCCGGCTTCACCTTGAACCAGATGGTTGCCGAATACCGTGCGTTGAGGGCCAGCGTGTTGCGCCTGTGGTTGTCCGATGAACTGGACGTGAAAGTCACCCGCACCGACGACATGCTGAGGTTCAACGAGGCCATCGATCAGGCGCTGACCGAGTCCATCGCCTCCTTCGAAGCAGCGCTGGAGCAAACCCGCAAGCTGTTCCTGGGCATTCTTGGCCATGATCTGCGAACACCACTGGGGGCGGTGCTGATGGGCGCCGAGTTGCTGGCGCGCTCGACGTCCGAAGGACGCCAGCAGACCCTCGCGACCCAGATCGGCGCCAGCGTGCGCCGGGCCAACCGTATCGTCGATGACCTGCTGGATCTGGCCCGGGGCAACTTGGGGGAGGGCATCCCCATGCGCAAGGAGCGCCTCGAACTGACAGCGCTCTGCGCCCAGGTCATCGAGGAGGTGCGCGTCTGCTATCCCAAGGTGCGAATCCTGTTCGAACAGGGCCCGCCACTGTGGGGGCTGTTCGATCCGGGACGCATGGGCCAGGTGTTCGCCAACCTGCTGGGCAATGCCGTGCAGCACGGTGATGTCCGGCAGCCCATCGAGGTGCGACTGGAGCGACATGCGACGGCCATCTGCCTGGTCGTGCACAACCAGGGCGAGCCTATCGCCGCCGAGGCGATGCCGCTGCTGTTCAGCGCTGGGAGCAGTGCTTACGAGCGAGGGGCTTCTTCAGGCCTGGGCCTGGGGTTGTTCATCGCCGCGCAGATCGTCGCGGGACATGGTGGACGGATCGACGTGCAATCCAATCGGGAGCAGGGCACGACATTCCGGGTGCAGCTTCCGACAAGGCTCGACTAGACGTTCGCCTGACAGGCGCAAGGGCCGGAGCCCTTGCGCAATCACCTCAGGTCTCAACCGCGACCGTGACCGCCGCCGCTGTGCTGACCACCTTTCTTGCCGGCCTCGGAGGCCTTTTGCCGGTCATTGGCTACGTTGCCACCGGAAGCGTGACCGCCTTTTTTCCCGGCTTCGGATGCTTTTTCGCGATCGTTGGCGAAGTTGCCCGGGTTGTTATTGCCTTTAGTCGTCATGATGATTTCCTCTTGGTGATGAAATATCAGCACCCACTGCACAGTGAGCATTAACTGGGAGTGCGGGAAAATTCCTCGGGTCGATAAATATTGTTGTTGGGGCGATGAGCGGTGGTTGATGGCCACTGGCTAGTTGGTTTTTCACCACGGCCATCATAAGTAAGCGGTATTGATAAAACCTGTTCATATAACGAACTATTCATCTGGGTGCAGGGCCACTCATATGGGTGAGCAAGTACGCAGGTGCGCAAAAAGTATTGTTCTTGAACTTGTGCGTCGCAGGTTTTTCTATTGGTTACTACCGTCTTATTGTCGCAGGTGCACCATGAAGAACGTCTTGGACCATTCCCCCATCACTTTATTGCTCGTTTGCCTGCTGGCCCTGCAAGGGTGTTTTGAAAACAGCGCAGACAAGGACAAGGACCGCTCGAAAGCGTCGGTGCAGATGAGCCAGCCCGAGTCACGGGAACAGTGAAACCATGGTGCCGGCGGGCAGCCCCGGCGGCGCTCGAACGGGAGACAGGACGATGCTCGAGCACTCGTCTAACAAAAGGGTCGTGGCCCACTGCCATGCCGATGCCCCCACGCATGAACGCCAGACCAACCTGAACCTGGCCCGCTGGCTGGCCGAGATCCTCGACTGGCCCTTTGACGGGGCCTGGCAGGAGCCGATGCCGCTGACCGGGATGTACCTGGTGCCCACCCGCACGCTGGTAGGCGAGCAGCGTCGCGAACTGGGGGTCGAAGGTGTCGAGGACTTGCTCGGAGGCCATGTGGAACAGGCCTTCATGGCCAGCAAGGCGATTTCCCACCCGTTGCCCCGGGGTGCCGGCTTTCGGCCTACCGGCTGGGTGCCGGAATTTTGCCGCCAGGTGCGCCAGGTGGTGTTGCCGGGGCTGACGGTGTTCGATATCACCGATGTGCGGCGCATCGCCCGCCAGTACCTGGGCCAGGCCGAGCTGCGGGTCAAGCAGGTCCAGGCCTGCGGCGGGACGGGCCAGGCGGTGCTGCGCAGTCTCCAGGACCTGGAGCACTGGCTGGAGCAACTGGACCCGGACACCTGCCGGCAGGGCGTCGTGCTCGAGGAAAACCTCCAGGAGGCCGTCACCTACAGCGTGGGCCAGGTGCTGGTCGACGGGTTGCTGATGAGCTACCACGGCCGCCAGCACCAACGGCCCAATCATCTCGGCGAGCCGGTGTATGCCGGTTCCGAGCTGTGGCTGGCGCGCGGCGATTACGCCCAGTTGCTCCAGGGTGACCTGCAGCCCCAGGTACGCCTGGCGGTGGAGTACGCCCGAACCTATGACGCAGCGGCCACGGCCTGCTTCCCGGGATTCTTCGCCTCCCGGCGCAACTACGATGTGGTCCAGGGCCTGGGCCATGATGGCCAGCCCAGGCTCGGGGTGCTGGAACAGTCTTGGCGCGTCGGCGGGGCGACCGGCGCGGAGCTGGCCGCGCTGCAGGTGTTCCGGCAACAACCCGAGGTTTGCCGGTTGCAGGCCTCGACCCACGAAACCGGCGAGCAACAACGGCTGCCGGCCGGTGCGGTAATGCTCTATCGAGGGGCGGACGAGGCCGGGGGCTTTCTTCTCAAATACGCCCAGGTACAGAACCATGACGGTTAGCAGCGAACAGATCTGGATCGATGTCGCCGATGAACGACTGGCGGGCAACGTGCTCAGCCCCAGGGCCCGGGTGCCCGGCGTGCTGTTTGTCCACGGCTGGGGCGGGAGCCAGGAGCGCGACCTCAATCGGGCCCGGGGGATCGCCGGGTTGGGCTGCCTGTGCCTGACCTTCGACCTGCGCGGCCATGGCGCGGCCAACCAGCGCCAGGCCCAGGTGACACGCGAAGACAGCCTGCAGGACGTGCTGGCAGCCTATGACCTGCTGGTGGCGCATCCGGCCATCGACCCCTCGGCGGTGGCAGTCGTGGGCACCAGCTACGGAGGCTACCTGGCCGCTCTGCTCAGCCAGGTGCGTCGGGTGCGCTGGCTGGCTCTGCGGGTTCCGGCCATCTACCGGGATCGCGACTGGCTGATGGCCAAGCGCGGGCTCGATCGCGAAGACCTCAAGCGCTACCGCTCCAGCCCGATCGATCCCCGCAGCAACCGGGCCCTCAAGGCTTGCAGCGAGTTTGCTGGCGATGTGCTGCTGGTCGAGTCCGAGCGCGACGAGCATGTGCCCCATGCCACCATCATGAGTTACCGGGCAGCGTTCCAGCGTACCCATTCGCTGACCCATCGCATCATCGATGGCGCCGACCACGCGCTCTCCAGCGAGGCCGCCCAGGAGGCCTACACCACGATCCTGGTGGATTGGGTCACGGAGATGGTGGTCGGCGAACGGTTGAGTATCAGCCCCCGGTACTGAGGGCGGTGCAGGGGCGCTTTACGGCCTGGCGCAGGGCGCTGTGCTGGCGCGGCGTTTCAATCCGGATGTTCCGTGGACCAGCACAACGGGGTCGGGTGCAGCCACCTGACGTCGGTGATCCCGTACCTTTGCGCCATGGGTTTGGAGACCCGCTTGACCGGATCACGATCGGACTTGGGAATGATGCCGACGCCGGCATCGCAACTGGCCCAGTGCCAGGCCTTGGCGTTATCCATGGCCTGGGCGCGAATAATGAAGAACCGCGGTTTCCCGTGGAGCAGATAGTGGATCTTGTAGATCGTTTCCTGGTTCATGAACATCTCCTTTAGTTACAAGTAGTCGATGTTCAGGAGGTGCGAGGAATTCAAACTAATTTCGATTGTTCGGTATTTTTCATTGTTTTGGCTGGCAAGAGCTGCTCGTTTGATCAAAAAACTATTTTCAATTTTTCTCATGTGACTAGTTAATGGGGTTTCCCAACTAAATGCTGTCAATGAGCCAGTTCTACAAACAGCTCAAGTTGCCATGTTGCAGGGCCTTGGAAGTGTGCGCTCGAACATTGCCGTTTATCCGGGCGGTGATCATTCACGGCTGCGGTCTGTTCTGGTTGCGCAAGGCCCTGGCGCGCTGTTCCAGCGCCAGATACACCAGGCTGGCCAAGGCCAGGGGCAGCAGCAGGTAGATCGCCCGATAGCCCAGCAGGGCCGCCAGTATGGCCCCCTTGCCCAGCTGGTGCTGGAGCATGGTGATGAACACCGCCTCCAGCACGCCGAGGCCGGCAGGGATATGGGTGATGATCCCGGCGATGCTGCTGATCAGCATGACGCCCAGTACCTGGGGGTAACCGACCCCGTCGGGCAGCAGCAGGAACACCACCAGCGCCGGCAGCGTCCAGTTGATCAGCGACAGCCCGAGTTGGGCCAGGGCCATCGGCGCCGTGGGCAATTGCAGGCGCTGCCCGCGCCAGTGCCAGGCCCTCCGCTTGGCGTAGCGGCAAGCCAGCAGGTAGGCGCCAGGCACCATCAGCAGGATGCCGCCGACTACCCGCAGGCCGCTGCTGCCCACGGCCCAGTTGCCCGGCAGTTGCACCATGCCCAGGGCAAACAGCGTACCGGCCAGCAGCAGGTAGCCCAGCCAGTTGGTGGCCAGGCTGAAACTCAGGATCCGGGTGATGGCCATCGACCCCAGACCCAAGCGCGAATACAGCCGGTAGCGCAGGGCGACGGCGCCGACCCAAGCGCCCAGATTGAGGTTGAAGGCATAGACCACGAACGCCAGCGCCAGCACCTGGCGCGCCGGTAACCGGTGTCTGGCATAGCGGCCGGCGAGCAGGTCGTAGCAGCTGTACAGGGCGAAGCTCAGGATCGTGATCGCCACCGCCAGCAACAGGATGGCGGCGCTGTAGCCGCGCACGGCCTGGCTGACTTCCTGCCATTGCAGGTTCCTGGCCAGCAGCCAGAGCAATAATGGCACCAGCACCAGGAACAGCAGGTTCAGGGCACGCCTGGCCCATGCCAGCCAGCGCCGGTGCCGGCTGCCGTTCATGGGTTTTTCTCTCCTTCCAGGGGCTGTGAGTGGCCGCTGTCCGGCGTCAGGCCTGTTACCGATTCAAGTCGTGGCCGGTGGGCCGGCAGCCAGCCGGCGATGGCGGGGAAATGCCGCAGGAAATGGAAGTACAGGAAGATCACCGGGCCGCGCCACCATTGGCCGCGCAACAGGCGCTGCGGGTTGACCTGTCGGCAATGCCGGGCCACCAGGGTGTCCAGGTGCTGGTGCAACAGCTGATTGAAGCCCGCGTCGCGGATGACCAGGTTGGCTTCCAGGTTCAGCGACAGGCTCAGGGGGTCGAGGTTGCTCGAACCCACGGTCGCCCAGTCGTCATCGGCCAGGGCCACCTTGCCGTGCAATGGCCGCTGCACGTACTCGTGGATGGTCACGCCATCGCGCAGCAGGTAGTTGTACAGCAGTCGTGAAAAACCCCGGGCCCAGGGCATGTCCGGTTGGCCCTGGAGGATCAGGCTGACCTCGACGCCACGGCGCGCGGCGTTACGCAGTTCGCGGATCAGCCGGTAGCCGGGGAAGAAGTACGCGTTGGCCAGGACCAGCCGCCGACGGGCGCCGCGAATGGCCAGCAGGTACTGGGCCTGGATGTCATCGCGATGCTGCTGGTTGTCGCGGATGGCCAGGCGGATAGACGCCGGTCCACAAGACGGGGGAACGGGCAATGGGCCGGGGTCTGCCACGGCCTGGGCCAGGATGCCCAGGGCGGCGTCACGAATATCGGCGACCACCGGGCCGCGCACGGCCACGGCGTAGTCCTGCTTGGCCATCGGCCCGAAGTCCTGCAGGTGATCGGCGGAAAAGTTCAGGCCACCGATGAAGGCCAGTTCGCCATCGATCACCAGCACCTTGCGATGCAGCCGGCGGAACAGGTGGGCGCGCAGGCCCAATACCCGTGGATGGGGATCGAACAGATGGACCCTGACCCCGGCGTCGACCATTTGCCCGACGAAACCCTCGCTGAGGTCGGCGCTGCCATAACCATCGACGGTGATCTCTACGCGGGGAATGCGCCGCGCGGCCTCGATCAGGGCTTGTTGCAGGGCGCAGCCGACCTTGTCTTCGAAGAGGATGAAGGTTTCCAGCAAGACCTCTCGGCGGGCAGCAGCGATGGCCGCCAGCACCCGCGGGTAGAACTGCTCGCCGTTGATCAGCAACTCGACAGCGTTGCCGTCGCGCCAACCGGGCTTCATAGCCAGACCTCCACCGCCAGCGGCACATGGTCGGACAGGTGCGACCAGGGCCGGCTGGAGAGCACCTGGGGATTGCAGGTCCGGCCATTGCGCACATAGATGCGGTCCAGGCACAGCAAGGGCCAGCGCGCCGGGAAACTGCGTGCGGGGCTGCCATGCTGGCGGACGAAGGCCTCATGCAACCCTTGCTCGGCCAGCAGGGCATCGGCCCGGCGGCGCCAGTCGTTGAAGTCGCCAGCGACGATCACCGTGGCCTCCGTCGGCAGGCCTGCCAGCAGCGCGCAAAGCAGTTGCAGTTGTTGGCGCCGATGCGCCTCGCGCAGGCCCAGGTGCACGCAGATGGCATGCACGTCGCGCCCGGGCACGGCCAGCACCGAATGCAACAGGCCGCGCTGTTCGTCGCCCTGTTGCGAGACGTCGAGGTTCTCGTGGCTGCGGATCGGGTACTTCGACAAGAGGGCGTTGCCGTGCTCGCCTTCGGGGTACACCGCGTTGCGTCCGTAGGCGAACTCACTCCACATGCTGTCGGCCAGGAACTCGTGGTGGGGCTGCTGCGGCCAGTTTTCGAAGCGCTGCGCGTGGTGACTGTGATCGCCCAGCACCTCTTGCAGGAACACCAGGTCGGTGCCGGTGCTGTGCACCGCATCGCGCAACTCGGGGAGCATGAAGCGCCGATTGAGGAAGCTGAACCCCTTGTGGATGTTGACCGTCAACACCTTGAGCGAAGCCACTGGCGATGGTCCATCCGTCCGGGGCAGGTCCATGCCCTTCATTTCCAGTCTCCCTGGGGCGCAAGCCCGGGCTGCACCGTGAGGGTGTCGGCCAGACCGAGTCGCTCCATGAGCTGGCGGGTGTCATAGGGCGCTCGAACCTTGATGTCGTTGTCGAAGTAGCAATACACATCCCGTGCGCCGCCCGGGCCGCGCTCTGGGCCCGGGGCTCCGGGAATACGCCGGGCATCGGCCGGTTGCCGGCCCTGGCGCCACAGTTCGATGCGCTGGCCCCAGCGCTCCAGCGCCTGGTCGCCATAGCCGCTGCTGTAGAGCTGTTGGTCGCCATGCAGGCGCAGGTAGACGAAGTCGCCACACAGCTCCTCGATCCAGGGCCACTTGCCGGCAGTGTCGGCGACCACCAGCGCGATGTTGTGGCGCTGCAGCAGCTCGACGAAGGCCGGGTCAATGAAGCTGGCATGGCGAATCTCCACGCAATGGCGCAACGGCGCATCGGCAGGAATGTCCAGGTAGTCGTCGCGCTGCAGGCGCTCGCTGCACTGGCGGGCCAACTGGCGGGCGGTACGGCCGTGGTGGGGCAGTTGCTGGAGAAATTGCTCGAACAGGGCCGGGTCGAACTTGAAGCTTGGCGGGAACTGCCAGAGGATCGGCCCCAGCTTGTGGCGCAGCTGGAACAGCCCCGAGGCAAGGAAGTTGGCCAGCGGCTCGTGGATGTCCCGCAGGCGCCGCACATGGGTGATGAAGCGTGGCGCCTTGACACTGAACACGAATCCCTCCGGCACCTGCGCAGCCCATCCCGCATAGCGTTCGGGCGTCTGCAAGGCATAGAACGAACCGTTGATCTCGATGCTGCCCACCGCTCGCGACGCGAAGGCCAGCTCATCTTTCTGGGCCAGCCCCCTGGGGTAGAAGTCGCCGCGCCAGGGAGCGTAGCGCCAGCCGGAAATGCCGATGCGAACCTTGCTGCTCATGCAGTTCCTCCCGTGCCGTTCAATGCAGCCTGGCGATGCCGGGGCTCCCATTGTTCCGACCCGGGCGCCTCAGGCGCCGTTCAAATTATCGCCGCAGGCCACGGATGACGGGTCCGCCAGGGGCGCGGTGCCCGCCGGTTCCTCCAGCGCCAGCGTGCGCAGGTAGTCGGCGAACCCGCCGCTGGCCCGTCCCAGCAGGCGGGCGCTGGTGATGACCTGGGGCAGCTGGCTCCAGCAGATGTGTGCACCCAGGCGCTCGAAGGTCCGCACCAGGTGCACGTCCTCGTTCACCGTGAGCGGGAGAAACCCCCCGGAGCGCCGGTAGGTCTTGGTGCAGAACCCCAGGTTGGCGCCGTGGATATGACGATGGCCATCCGCCTGGGTATAGGCCTGGGCGTAGCGTTGGCGAACCCCCTCGTGCAGCTCGCCCCAGTCGCGGACCTGCACCGTGCCGCAGACCATCTGCGCCCCCAGGGACAACTGGGCCACCAGCCAGTCGGGGGCCACTTCGCTGTCGGCGTCGGTGCAGGCGATCCAGCGCGCGCCCAGGGCGATCAGGTAGTCGCTGCCCGCCGCCCGGGCATACCCGACGCTGCGCGCGTTGACCTGCAGGCCCTGGATTCCGGCCGCCGCGACAATGGCCGCGCTGTCGTCCTCGCAGGCATCGAGCACCACCAGGACGCGCACCGCTTCACCCGCCAGCCCGGGATGGCGAGCCGCCTGTCCGACGGCGCGAATGCAGTGGGCGAGCAGGGCCTGCTCATTGTGCGCGGGGATCACCACGCCGATCATGCCAGCCCCTCGCGCTCGGCCACCGAGGTGGCGCAGGTGCCCCAGACCTCCAGGAGCAGGTCGGCCTCGACATGGCGCAGCAGCCGGGGCAGTTGCAGTTGCGTGGCCAATTGCTGGTGCACCCGGTCGCCGTCCAGTGGGCATTCGGCGATTGGATGGCGCCAGTGGCAGGCCAGCAGCGTGCCGTCCGTGGCCAGGGCGGCGCGGGCCTTGGCGATGAGCCGTTGCAGATCCTGCGGGTCGAGGTAGTAGCCCAGCTCGCTGATGACGATCAGGTCGAAGCGCCCGGCAGGCCATTGGTCGGGCAGGCGCGCCTGGTGTACCCGGGCCTGGGGGCAATGTTGCAGGCGCAGGCGGGCCTGCTGCACCGCCAGCGCCGAGGTGTCGCAGCACAGCAACTGGCTGCAGCGATCGGCCAGGCGCAGGGCCAGTTCACCGTTGGCGCAGCCAGCTTCCAGGCCGCGGTGGTAGTGGGACCGGGGCAGGGCTGCAAGGGTCAGGTCGCGCTTGCGCTGTTCATACCAGCGCGAGCGCATGGACCAGGGGTCGGGGTTGCCATCGAACAGCTGGTCGAAATAGTCGTCGGCAACGCTCATAGGAAGATCACCTCGAAATCGCGCACGAGGCGCTCCAGGGTTGCGGAACCGAGCACCGGGGCTTGTCCGGACAGGGGGTCGGGGGTGATCTGGCTGATGAAGGCGTGCACGGCGTGGCGCTTGCGGGCCTGGGTCGGTGGGTCCAGCAGCAGCTTGCGCGCCCGTTGCCAAGGCAGGCGCGGGTCTTCGGGCGATGCCCAGTGCCAGGCCCAGACCGGCAATTCATGGACCCGGGCGCCCACCTTGCGGGCCGCCGCCAGGCTGGCGCGGCCGACCGCATCGTGATCGCTGTGGCCATCCTCATGCCAGGTGGTGAAGACCACGTCGCCAGGTTGCAGATTGCGCTCGAGGAAGTCCTGCAGGTCTGTCTCGTGCCGGGCCACGGCGGTGTCCGGAAAGCCGCCGCGCAGCCACGTCAGGCGGTCTGGCAAGAGGCCCAGGCGGGCGAGGGCCACGGCGCTTTCCTGAGGGCGTACCCTGGCCAGGCGATGCGGGGTCCAGTAGCGCGAGCCCGGATGGCTGGCGCAGCCATCGGTGACCGAAATCAGCAGCAACGGACGCTGCGCCCGGGCCAGTCGCTGGAGCAGGCCGGCGCAGGCGAGTATTTCGTCATCGGGGTGGGGCGAGATGATCACCGCGCGGGCTCCGGCTGGCACCAGTTGTTCGGGCGTCACGACTTCGAGCGCGGCGAGTTGGCGCGAGGTGTTCCAGGCGTACGGCGAAGTGCCGTCGCCGACGATCGGATTGGCGTTCATGGCATCCAGTCTCCATCCGCATGATCCGCCTGCGCCGCCACCAGGCTGCCCAGGGCGGCCAGGTCGCGCTCGGCATGGCTCTGGCGCAGGTAGACGGGCAGGTCCGCCAGCAGCCGGGCCAGATGCGCATCGCGGCAATAGGGGGTGGCGCCCAGGGCGCGACCGACGTGTTCGATCACTTGGCTGGCGCTGGCTTCGCAGGCGGCGCGTAACCGCCTTGCGGGCAGTTCGGCTGCGGCCATGGGCTGCTCGTCGATCCACTGGGCGGTGCTGCGCAACAGGCTGGCGCTGGCTTGCAACGCGCATTCCACGGCACCGAGGTGGGCCAGGGCGTGGGGCTCCGGCCGCTGGGCGCACTGGCTGCGCAGGGCCTGGCCGATGGCCTGGGCCGCGCCGTGCCAGCAGGCGGCGATGCCGGCTCCGCCCTGCCAGAACCCGGGCCGCTGCAGATAACCGTCCGCCGGGCCGACCAACTGGCCGCGCGCGCCGTCAAACAGCACTTCGACGCTCTGGCTGGCGGCCATGCCCACCGCTTGCCAGCCGTGCTCGGTGACTTGTACGCCGGGCTGGTCCAGCGCCACGGCCACCAGTTGCTGGTGACCGTCGGCATCCCAGGCGGTCAGTAGCGCATGGCTGAGGATCGCGGCGCCGGAGCACCAGGCCTTGAGCCCCTGCAGGCGGACCTCGCTGGCATGGTTGGCGTGCGTGGGAGCGTGCAGCGTGACCTTGGCCTGGGGCGGCTCGGCGGCCCACATGCCCCAGGTGCTGCCCGTCGGGGCTGGCGGTGCCGACCAGTACTGCAGGATCGCCAGGGCGTCGGTATGGCCTTCGTAGAGCTTGCACAGGCTCAGGTCACAGGCCGCCACCCGGGCCAGGGCCCGCCAGCGCAGCAGGGTCTGGCCCTGGCCGGGCAGCGGCAGGCGGTCCAGGCCCTGGCGGCACAACTGCTCCATGAGCTGCGCCAGGAGCCGAGGCTGGAGCGGGTTGCTCGCTGACCATGCATGCAGGCAACTGTGCAGCCGGTGCAATGAAACGTTCTCGTGCATGTCCGCTCCTTGGTGCAGGGGGGCAATCGGTGAATCAGTCTTGTGTCTTGCGACAGGACCACGCTGGGGCACGCAGCGCTGTGGGCTCGAGCCGCGCAACGGCGGTGTCAGCATTTGGAGGAGGGGGGCGATCCGCAGGTTCAAGTTTTCTGCGCGCGCAGCTTACCGGCGGCTGCGCTGGTAATGCAGAAGCAGCGGCTGGGTGCTGAGCCCGTGGACCAGGATGCTCAGGGCGACCACCGACAGGGTGAGCTGGATGCTCATCGTCGCCTGTGCCGGCTCGAGCTGTTGGTTCAGCGCATAGAACAGGTAGTAGAGGCTGCCGATACCGCGAATCCCGAACCAGCCCAGCAGCAGGCGCTGGTGCCGGTCGAGCAGGGCGCCCCAGGGCATCGCCAGCACGCTCAGCGGACGCACCACCAGGAACAGCAACGCGGCCAGCAGCAGGGCTCGCCAATCCCAGTGGGCCGGTAGCACCACCCCCAGCAGGGTGACGATGAACACTTCCATGGCCCGTTCCACCAGGCTGCCGAACGAGAGCATGTCGCCGAGCATGATGCCGGCTGCCACCTGACGTTCTTCCAGGGCCTGGACATCGCCATGCACGGCCTGGCGCGGGTCGCCATGCTGGTGGCCCACCACCGGCTGCACCAGGTGTTCGGCGGGCGGGTGCTGGCTGCTGCTGGCATGGACTTCGGCCTGGCGCAGGCCCAGGCCGGCAGCGAACACCGAGAGGAAGCCGTAGCCGTGGATCAGCTCGGCGGCGACATAGGCCAGGGCAATCAGGGCAAAGCTCAGGTAGTCGTTGGGCGAGACACTGCTGTCCTCGTGGCGGATGCGCAGGCGCAGGGTCAGGCGCCCCAGGCCATGGCCCATGGCATAACCGCAGAGCAGTCCGGCCGGTATCGCCCACAGCAGGCTGTACAGCGCCCAGTCCGCCAGCCAGTGCTGGGGGGCGCTGTCCTGCTTGAGCAGCAGTACCCCGAGGATCACGAAGGCAAAGGCCACGCCGTCATTGAGCCCGGCTTCGCCGGACAGGCCGAAGCGCACCCGATCATGGTCCTGGGCGTCGTTGACCTGGACCATGGAGGCCAGCACCGGGTCGGTAGGCGCCAGGATGGCTCCCAGCAGCAGGGCAAACCCCCAGTCCAGGTCCAGCAAACCATGCAGCACCAGGGCGACCCCGCCGATGCCCAGCAGGAGCACTGGCCCGGCCAGGCCGAAGGCCACCCACCAGCTGCGGTGGCCCAGCGGCAAACGCAGCTTGAGGCCGCTGACGAACAGCGAGAACAGCAGTGCCACTTCGGTCAGGTTTTCCATCCAGTGCGCAGCCTGGCGGATATCCAGTTGCAGCAGGCCGACCCCGGCCGGCCCGATGGCCATGCCCAGTACCAGGCAGACCAGCGACGTGGTCACCGGCAGCCAGCGCAGGTAGTTGGATGTGAGGGCGAGGATCAGCAGCACTGCACCGAGCACCGCGACCCAGATCGTGAAACTCATGGCGTTCGGCTCAAGTCGGCGTGTGGCTGAAGTGCAATTCACCGAGGCGACGCATCGCACCGCCGTCGCCGTGGGCACGGTGGCAGCCACCGCCACGGACGTCGAAGATCCGGTGGTGGCAGCCGGGCTCCAGCGACCCTGCAACCGCAGGGATGATCATAAAGGGGAGGATGTTGACGGCCATGGGGAGTTCCTCGTCGGTGCGGGCAGCCTCTCGACCAGAGGCATTCAAAGGGGGGACGCTGCACGCACGGCGGCCTGCCAGCTGCCTGCCGGATGGTCGCGCCCTAGGCGCCACTGACCTTCCAGTGCTTGACGTCGTCGGCGAAGACCACTTGCCGCACTTCATGGGCGATGCCGTAGGCCAGGGATTCATGGGCGGCAATGACCTTTTCCTCGGCGGACAGGCATTTGAAGATATCCAGCTGGGTATCGGCGGCAGCGGTCTCGAGCTCGTAGATCTTCACGTAGCGCGCCAGGTCGTTGTCCAGGCTGGACAGGTACTCGCGCAGGCGCTGGTGATCCACCGAATTCTGGCTGAAGTACCAGTTCATCGGATGGATCAGGAAGCGCGAGTGCGGGGCGGTGATGCGCCGGTTGGCCGCCAGGAACATGATGATGCCCATGGACTCGATATTGCCTGCGTTGATCGCGCACAAGGGTACTGGCAGCGACTTGAGGAAGGTGTAGAGGGTGAAACCGAAGTTGGTGCTGCCACCGGTGGTCGACAGGTTGAGCAACAGCGAACTGGCGCCTTCCTCGATCGCTTGCAGGCACGCATCGCGAAAGCGCTCGGTGGTGTTCTGGTCGATCTGGCAGTGAAAATGAACGATGTGTTCGGTCACAAGGCAATCTCCCGTTGGCCGTTAGGCCGGTATCCACGTCCTGGCCACGGCGGTCGTGGCGAGCCAGGTGTGTTCGCGAATGTACCGGCCGCCCGCGGCTAGCGACCGGTGTGCAGCAGGATCGGCCTGGGCTGGGCGCGCTGGCGTGGCTGGGCCGGGGTGAAGGGCAGGAGCGCCGGCGCCTGGGGTTCGGGCTCGGCGAATTCCTGGTTGACCAGGGTCAAGTGTTCGCTGGCTTCCTGGAATTTCTCCTCGGCCTTGTTGCGCAGCAGGTGGTAGCGCTCAAAGGTATCGAGGTCGGGTTGCCCTTGCTCGAGCAATTCATAGGCTTGCTGGTTCAGATCGTGAGCCTGCTTGAACAGGCGCTGATTCTGTTCGAGGGCGAATGCGCGGCAGGCGCGCAGTTGCAAGCGTTGCTGAGTGGTGTACATGAGGTCATCCCCTTTCCTTGAGTTCATGGTGTGTGGCGTAGTCGCTGTGCAGGTTCGCGGCGTTCCGGACCCGGGCCCGGCAAGGCGCGCCGTCCTGCGCTGGTAATCATGTGACCGGGTGGTTGAGGGATGGACTGCAAAAATACGTATCTGAAAAATTGCTGGATCTCGCCGATGATCCCGGCGTTGTAAATCGACTTATTCAATGACTCGCTCCAGATAGGGCACCAGACTCGCAATACCCTGTGGGGTGTTCACGACCACCCGGCAGCATCACGAGGCCGTACGACGAGGCCTCGTGATGCACGGTGAGCATTGCGGTCATTTGGCGTGCTGGGTCTGCAAGCGCTTGGCCATGTCCAGGTGCATGCGCAACTGGGGCAGGGTGCTCTGGGCGAAGGCCTTGAGCTGGGCGTCGTCCTTGGAAGTCGCTTCCTTCTCGAACAGCGCCACGGTTTTCTCGTGGGCCTCGACCTGATTGTCGGCATAGGCCTTGTCGAAGGATTCGTCGCGCATTTCCAGGATCATCTTTTTCGCCCGGGCGGTGAGCGAGGCCTCGTCCGGCACCTGGATATCGAGCTTGCGAGCCAGGGTCATCAGTTGCTGGTTGACCTTGGTGTGGTCATCGACCATCTGCTGGGCAAAGGCCTTGACGTCGGCGGCACTGCTTTTCTCCAGCGCCAGCTTGGCGCTCTCGACCTCGTTGATGCCGCCCTGGGCGGCTTCCTCGACGAAGTCGCTGGTGGTCGCCGCCAGGGCCAGGCCGCAGGTGCCGGCCGTCAGTAGCAGGGACAGTCCCAATTGGTGCATGAGCTTGTGGTTCATAAGGTTCTCCTCGGATCACGGGCGACGAAGGCGTCGCCTTACTGTTGAGCGCGAGGCAAGGCCAATGGTTTAGTTTTTCTCACCCTGTGCTCAAAGCGGCACCGCCGGGCGCAGATGCTGCGCAGCCAGCACGTTGAACCCGAACAGCACCCTGCTATTGAACCGGGCTGCCACGGCCGCCCAGCCGTTGGGATACAGGGGGAGGTGAAACAAGGCCTGGCGGTGCAGGCGGCGAGACCGATGCATTGATTGAGCGTCGGCCGGGCTAGCGCGACCTCCAGCGGATGAATCCGCCCACTGGGGCCGCCAAGGACTGGGTTGCCTACAGGATCGGCTTGCCGCCAGTGACACCAAAGCGCGAGCCGGAAATGTAGCTGGCCTCGTCGCTTGCCAGCAGGACATAGATGGGGGCTACTTCCACCGGCTGGCCTGGGCGTCCCAGTGGCGTTTGCTCACCGAAATGAATGACGTCTTCCGGGGGCATGGTGGAGACGATCAGCGGCGTCCAGATCGGCCCCGGGGCGACGCTGTTGACCCGGATGCCGCTGGCGCCCAGCAGTTGCGCCAGGCCCGCGGTGAAGTTGGCGATGGCGCCCTTGGTGGTGGCGTAGGGCAGCAGGGTGGGCTTGGGCGCGTCGGAGTTGATGGAACTGGTGTTGATGATCGAACTGCCAGGCGCCATGTGCGCAACCGCAGCCTGGCAGATGCGAAACATCGCGGTGATGTTGATATCGAAGGTCCGCACCCACTCTTCGTCGGTGATGTCCGCCAACTCGTGGTGAGTCATCTGGTAGGCCGCATTGTTCACCAGGATATCGATGCGCCCGTACTTCTCCACGGTCTTGGCGACTGTCGCATGGCATTGCCGTTTTTCAGCCAGGTCGCCCGGCAGCAACAAGCACTGGCGGCCAGCCTGCTCCACCCAGCGTGCGGTTTCGTGGGCATCGTCATGTTCGTCCAGATAGGCCAGCGCCACATCGGCGCCTTCCCGGGCGAAGGCAATGGCCACCGCCCGGCCGATGCCGCTGTCGGCCCCGGTGATCAGGGCGGTCTTGCCGGCCAGGCGACCAGAACCCTGGTAGCTCTGTTCGCCACAGTCGGGGTAGGGCTCCATGGCGCTTTGCGTGCCAGGTACCGCTTGCTGCTGGGCGGGAAAAGGGGGGCGTGGATAGGCTTTCATGGGCACCTCCAGAGGGGGTACGGGCCACTGGACCCGTACAGGAAAGAGAACGCAGGGCAATCAGCTGCGGCCGCCCTGTTTGCCGGCCCCGGACGTCTTGTCGCGGTCGCCGGTGGTATGGCCACCTGAAGCGTGTCCGCCTTTCCTGCCTGCTTCGGCGGCTTTTTTCCGGTCGTTGGCAAAGTTTCCTGGATTGGGATGTCCGCTATTGGCCATGGTTGAAGACCTCTTGCTGATGGAAAGTTTTACTCGTCGTGGCACCGAGTATTTATTGGGAGGCCAGTGATTTTTAAAAAGTCGAAATGATTGAATGAGCGGCGACGAATGGTTCTGGGGCCCGTAGCGCCAACTTGGCGCGAGCGGCGAATCCGAATGCCATATATATGCAAGCGACACGCGGCGAAGTGATCCGTCCAACGCGAGATTGTTGGCTGGATAACTTTGAACATCAGGGGTGGGAGCCTTTCAAACGTGCAGGACAACTCTTTTCGAATAAGGCCATGTCGAGTCAGGCATTGCAGGAGGACGCCCATGCAAGGCGCCTCACGCCCTGATCGGTCCTGGCAGGTTCATGAAAGACGTGAGGATTGGCGTGATACCACCATCTCCTCGAGAATCTCGCGCACCAGCCGGTTGATGCCGGGCTCTCCGTGGTAGTGAGTGCGGTCGATGTTGGCGATGGTGAACTGGTTCGATCCTGGCGCCAGGATATCCAGTGAAAGACTGCCGTCGGGATTGATCACGCACCTCACACAACAGTGGGGCAAACGCTGGGCAAGGGCCGTCTCGATTTCGAGCTTGCTGAGGGTGTCCATGGAGTTTCCGGCTAGACGTCATTCGCCGTTCAAGACTAGTTGATGAACCTCGCCTGTAAATGCTGTCAGGCTGATGGCAACGTTGCTTCATTGGCTACCTCTGTTACCAGCCAGCATCCAGCATCGGGGGCCCGGGATGAGAAGGGAAGTGCGGCAGCACCTCCTCGGCCAGCTCCTGGATCACCTCTGCCACCGGTCGCTGGGAGAACTGGATACCCAGCGCGGCATGGTTGACGCCAGCCTCTTGCCATTGTTCCAGCAGATCCAGCAGACCCTTGCGCCCGGTACGCAACACGAAGCCACCGTTGAGTGGCGTCCGCGGATGGTCGGGGTCGTCCACCAGGTCCAGCCATTCATTGGTCATGTGCGGGCGGAAGCCGCCATCGGGAATCAGCTGGCGCCAGGCGCGGATCTTCTCGGCCAGTTGCCGCGGCCCGCGGGTGTCGTGGGTGGCGAAGGGATAGGTCAGCCAGCCATCGGCGTGCCGGGCGATCCATTCCAGCGATTGCCCCGAGGAACTGGTGACGATCAGTGGAATCGATCCAGCGCTGGGTTTGGGTAGCAGTTCGGCACCGGCGAAATGCCCCAGAGGCGAGTCGATGGCCAGCCGGCCGTCGGCCATGACCTGGCGAAAGTAGTCCACTGCCTGGGCGAAGCGCTGGCCTCTTTCGCCATGCTCCAGGCCATAGGCCGGGAACTCCATGGGCCGATCCCCCGAGGCGATGCCCAGTACCAGCCGGCCGCCGGACAGGCGATCGAGGCTGGCGGCCGACTTGGCCAGGTCCAGGGGATGGCGCAGGGAAAAGATCGCACTACCGGTGGCCAGGGCCACGCGTCGGGTGCGGGCGGCGAGAAACGACAGGTAGCTGAAGGGCTCGAACAGCTGCCCGGCATCGCCGAAGGCCGGATCGAACAACGGCACGTCGCGCACCCAGACGGCGGCAAAGCCGTGGCGGTCGATGGCCTCGACCCAGTCGGCTTGCCCGGCCAGCACTTGCATGACGCCCTGGTAGAAGCGCAGCGGCAAAAACAGGCCCAGGGTCAGGCGGTCGGGGGCGAACATGCGCCGGTAGCCGGGGTGTCCATCAAAGTTCGAGGTCGCTGGGGCGTCGTGTCCTGGGCGGGTCTGCATCGGTTGGCTCCTGGTGTTCATGGGCCGGTGGCCGGCGCGGGAATGGTCACGCCCAGGCGCACGGCGGGACGTTGGGCCACTCGTTCATGCCAGGCACTCAGATGACGGTACTGGCTGAAGTCGAACCCGATGATCCGGGCAATGTGGGTCCAGCCGAAGTGGGCGATGTCGGCGATCGAGTACTGGTCTGCGGCCAGGTAGGGGTGTTCGCTCAGGTGCGCGTCGAGCACCGCGAACAGTTCCTGGCTCAGTTGGCGGTAGCGGGCGATGGCCGCTGGCAGCTGCTGCTGGGCGAACAGTTCGAAATGCACCCGCTGGCCGAGGATCGGCCCGACACTGGAGGCGTGGAATTGCAGCCACTTGATGGTGTCCCAGCGGCCGGTCGGGTCCTGGGGCAACAGGCGGCCACTGCGCTCGGCAAGGTAGAGCAGGATGGCCGCCGACTCGAACAGGGTGATGCCGGTTTCATGGTCATGGATGACCGGGATCCGGCCATGGGGGTTGAGGGCGAGGAACTGCGGATGGTGCTGTTCGCCGGCGTCCAGGTCCACTGGGTGCAGGCGGTAGGGCAGATCCAGTTCGTGCAGGGCAATGGTCACCTTGAAGCCATTGGGTGAGCTGTCGGTGTATAGGTCGAGCATTGGCGAGCTATCTCCATTAGGTTAAGTCAGGCTAAATTAATGATTGCCGTTGCCAATGGATTTTCCTTTTGCGTCAGGTGAATAGGAAACGATTTAACCTGCCTGTCTTGTTTAGAAGAGCTAAACCATGAATCCAGTTCTGCCATTGCTGGCATTGCGTGCTTTTGCCGAAGTCGGCCGTCACGCCAGCATCAAGCACGCCGCCCAGGCCCTGGGTGTCACTTCGGGAGCGGTCAGCCAGCAGATCCGCCAGCTGGAAGAGCGGCTGGGTGTGCCGCTGTTCATCCGCCAGCACCAGCGCATGGAGCTGACCGAGGCGGGCAGCCGGGTCCACCCGCAATTGCTCGCGGCGTTCGAGCAGATCCAGAACGCCTTGTGGACCTTGGAAGCGGATCGCGCCCGGCGCACCGTGACCATCAGCACGGTGCCGTCCTTCGCCGCGTCCTGGCTGGTGCCGAGGCTGGGGCGCTTCACCTTGCGGCATCCGGAAATCGAGGTCCGGGTCGAGGCGTCTTCCGCGCTGGTGGACTTGCAGCGCGACCGCGTCGATATCGCCATTCGCCATGGCCTGGGCCAGTACCCGGGGCTGGTGGCGGAACCGTTGCTGGCGCCGGTGTTGCTGCCGGTCGCGGCCCCCGCGCTGCTGGCCACTGGCGCGCCCATTCGTGAGCCGGCCGATTGCCTGGCCTGGCCGTTGCTGCAAGATGCCGATCGCGCGGATTGGGCCCTGTGGCTGGCGGCCCATGGGGCGGGCGGGGACCCACGGGCCGAGCGCGGAACGGCATTCGAGGATGATTACCTGCTGATCCGTGCGGCGGCGGCTGGCCAGGGCCTGGCCCTGGTACCCCAGGAATATGCCCGCGAGGAGATCGCCGCGGGGCGCCTGGTGCAGGCCCTGGACAAGCCCTGGCCGGCGCGCTTTGCCTATTACCTGGTGGCCCGGCCAGAGGCTTGGCGACGGCCGGAGGTCGAGACGTTCATGGACTGGATTCGGCAAGAGGCCCAGGCTTCGGCTTGAAGCGCTGAGTGTGCAGGGGCGCAGAAAGTCCGCCCCTGACTGTCGCTTGCCAGGCCAGGGACTATGCTCAAGCGGCGATGGCTGCCGGTAATTTCAGCGAGGGTTCCGGAGCGTTCGGAGCTGTTTCGAGCAATCTGTATGGCTGGCATCCTTCATGGCAAGTGCCCGGTGCTTGAAACGGCAGGCCCGCCAAGTTGCCGGGCCTGGTAGGGAGCATCGCGCACGGCGCGGGGCATGTGGTCTAGGTTTCGATTCTGGCCTGGGGGCAGGCACCGTGGAGGAACATCTGTTCCAGGGTATGGACGGTGTTCGAACTCGCCGCACGCCCGCGGCGTTCGGCATCGACCATGCCATAGACCAGAGTGATGAACAGTTCGGTGAACACCGCCGCGCTGATGTCGATACGGAATGCCCCCTGGTGCTGGCCCCCCAGGAAAAAGGCATCCAGCGCATCCACGTAGGACTGCCAGCGTGCGCCATCGTCCTGAGGGTCGAGAAAGTCCGGGCGGTACTGGAATACCAGGAACATCAGCAACTCCCGATGGGCAAGATGCTCCCGGATGAGTTTGTGCAGTGCTTCCAATGGATCTGCGCTCTGCAGGCAGGAGGCTTCAATGATCTGGTGCAATACCTCTTCGCCATGGCGCTCGATCATTTCGAGCAGACGGTCACGCGTGCCGCAGAAGCGGTGCAGGGTGGCCCGGCTCATGCCGGCGGCTTCAGCCAATTCCTTCAATGTTGCGCGTGGGTGGTCGACGATGGCCACGGCCAGCGCCTTGATGAATCGTTCGTCATGGGGCGTCAGGGTCATTTGCACGTCCTGGGTTGAGTCCTCGAGGGCGCGCGTAATGCAAAAAAGCTCGCGGCGCTCCACAGAAATTGAGACAAAAAAGCTCATGTGAGTCGTTGTTGACTCATTTAGGGTTTGAAAGTAGCATTCTGGACATTCTCAATCAACAGTCAGGTGTGCCATGGTCGATTTGCGTGCAATTGGAAGGCTCAGTGCATTGGCAGTTGTCATTGCATTGGCAGGGTGTGGTCCCGCGGCTGAGCAGCAAAGCCAGGCGGAGATGGTGCTTCCAGTGGAGGTGTTTGCGGTCAAGCCGGAAACCCTGGCGCTGACCTCGGAGCTGCCGGGCCGGATCGAGCCGGTGCGCGTCGCCGAAGTACGGGCCCGGGTGGCGGGCATCGTGATGAAGAAGCGCTTTGAAGAGGGGGCCGACGTCAAGGCCGGTGATCTGTTGTTCCAGATCGATCCCGCCCCGCTCAAGGCGGCAGTGTCCCGCGCCGAGGGCGATCTGGCCCGGGCCCAGGCGGGGATGAAGGAAGCCCAGGCACGGGTCAAGCGTTATGAACCACTGGTGAAGATCGAGGCTGTGAGCCAGCAGGACTACGACAAGGCCAGTGCCGATTTGCACAGTGCCCAGGCGGCAACCCGTTCGGCCCAGGCCGACCTGGAAACCGCGCGCCTCAACCTGGGTTATGCCTCGGTCACGGCGCCGATTTCCGGCCGGGTAGGGCGTGCGCTGGTGACCGAAGGCGCGCTGGTGGGCCAGGGTGACGCCACCCTGATGGCACGCATCCAGCAATTGGACCCGATCTACGCCGACTTCACCCAGACCGCCGCTGATGCTCTGCGCCTGCGCGAAGCCCTGAAGACCGGCAGCCTGGCAGCGGGTGACAGCAAGGCCCTGACACTGCGTGTCGAGGGTACGCCCTACGAGCGCCAGGGTTCGCTGCAGTTCACCGACGTGGCGGTCGATCCGGGCACCGGCCAGATCACCCTGCGTGGCAAGTTCGACAACGCTGATGGGGTGCTGCTGCCGGGCATGTACGTGCGGGTCAAGACTCCGCAAGGGACCGATAATCAGGCCATCCTGGTGCCGCAGCGCGCAGTCAAGCGTGGCAGCGACGGCAGCTCCCATGTGATGGTGATTGGTGCCGAGGAGCGTGCCGAAGCTCGCAACGTGACCACCGGAGCCATGCAGGGTTCGCGCTGGCAGATCACCGAGGGCCTCAAGGCCGGGGACCAGGTCATCGTCGGTGGCCTGGCTGCCGTGCAGCCGGGCGTCAAGGTCACTCCCAAGCAGGCTCAGGAAACCGAGCAGAAACAATAAGCCCGGCTACGATACGAGGATTTTCTGATGTCTGATTTTTTCATCAAGCGCCCGAATTTTGCCTGGGTGGTGGCGCTGTTCATTTCCCTGGCCGGTCTGCTGATCATTTCCAAGTTGCCAGTGGCGCAGTACCCAAACGTCGCACCACCGCAGATTACCGTGACCGCGACCTATCCGGGTGCTTCGGCCAAGGTGCTGGTGGAGTCGGTTACCAGCGTGCTCGAAGAGTCGCTCAACGGTGCCAAGAACCTGCTGTATTTCGAGTCCACCAACAACTCCAACGGCAGCGCCGAAATCGTCGTGACCTTCCAGCCGGGCACCGACCCGGACCTGGCCCAGGTCGACGTGCAGAACCGCCTGAAGAAGGCCGAGGCACGCATGCCCCAGGCCGTGCTCACCCAGGGCCTGCAGGTCGAGCAGAGCAGCGCCGGGTTCCTGTTGATCTACGCCCTGAACTACAAGGAAGGTACAGAACGCACCGACACCACCGCCCTGGGCGACTATGCCGCGCGCAACATCAACAACGAGCTGCGCCGCCTGCCGGGTGTCGGCAAGCTGCAGTTCTTCTCCTCCGAAGCGGCAATGCGGGTCTGGATCGATCCGCAGAAGCTGGTGGGTTATGGCCTGTCCATCGATGACGTGAGCAGCGCCATCCGTGGGCAGAACGTCCAGGTTCCGGCGGGTGCCTTCGGCAGCGCCCCGGGTACCAGCGAACAGGAGCTGACCGCGACCCTGGCCGTCAAGGGCACCCTGGACAACCCGCAGGAATTCGGCCAGATCGTCCTGCGCTCCAATCCCGATGGCTCCACCGTCAAGCTGGCTGACGTCGCCCGCCTGGAAGTCGGCAGCGAAAGCTACAACATCTCCTCGCGCCTGAACGGCACCCCGGCAGTGGGCGGTGCGATCCAGTTGTCTCCAGGCGCCAACGCCATCCAGACCGCCACCCTGGTCAAGGAACGCCTGGCCGAACTGGCGCAGTTCCTGCCCAGCGACATGCAGTATTCCGTGCCCTACGACACCTCGCGTTTTGTCGACGTGGCCATCGAAAAGGTGATCCATACCCTGCTCGAAGCGATGGTCCTGGTGTTCCTGGTGATGTTCCTGTTCCTGCAGAACGTGCGCTACACCCTGATCCCGTCCATCGTGGTGCCGGTGTGCCTGCTGGGTACCCTGGCGGTGATGTACTTGCTGGGCTTCTCGGTGAACATGATGACGATGTTCGGCATGGTGCTGGCCATCGGCATCCTGGTGGACGACGCCATCGTGGTGGTGGAGAACGTCGAGCGGATCATGGCCGAAGAAGGCCTGTCCCCGACCGAGGCCACGATCAAGGCGATGAAACAGGTCTCCGGCGCCATCGTCGGTATCACCCTGGTGCTGTCGGCGGTGTTCATGCCGCTGGCCTTCATGAGCGGTTCGGTGGGCGTCATCTACCAGCAGTTCTCGGTATCGCTGGCCATCTCGATCCTGTTCTCCGGCTTCCTGGCCCTGACCTTCACCCCGGCCCTGTGCGCCACGCTGCTCAAGCCGGTCCCCGAAGGCCATCATGAGAAGCGCGGTTTCTTCGGTGCCTTCAACCGTGGTTTTGCCCGTGTCACCGAGCGCTACTCGCTGCTCAGTTCCGGGCTGGTCAAGCGCGCCGGTCGCTTCATGCTGGTGTACGCCGGTATCGTCGCGGTGCTCGGCTACACCTACCTGCGCCTGCCTGAGGCCTTCGTTCCCAGCGAAGACCTGGGCTACATGATCGTCGACGTGCAACTGCCTCCTGGCGCCAGCCGCATGCGGACCGATGCCACCGGCAAGGAGTTGGAGCAGTACCTCATGTCGCGCAATGCGGTGCAGGCCACGTTCCTGGTCTCCGGCTTCAGCTTCTCCGGCCAGGGCGACAACGCGGCGCTGGCATTCCCGGTTTTCAAGGATTGGTCGGAGCGCGGCAAGCAGGAGTCTGCTGCCGCGGAAGTGGCCGCTTTGAACGAGCATTTCGCCCTGCCTAGCGACGGCACCATCATGGGAGTCTCGCCACCACCGATCGATGGCCTGGGCAACTCCGGCGGTTTTGCCCTGCGCCTGATGGACCGTGGCGGCCTGGGTCGCGATGCCCTGCTGCAGGCACGGGATACGCTGCTGGGCCAGATCAACGGCAATCCCAAGTTTCTCTACGGCATGATGGAAGGCCTGGCCGAGGCCCCGCAATTGCGCCTGGTGATCGACCGTGAAAAAGCCCGGGCCCAGGGTGTCAACTTCGAAACCATCAGTTCCACCCTGTCTTCGGCCTTCGGTTCCGATGTGGTCAACGACTTCACCAACGCCGGTCGCCAGCAACGGGTGGTGATCCAGGCCGAGCAGGGGGCGCGCATGACGCCGGAAAGCGTGCTCAAGCTGTACGTGCCCAACAACAAGGGCGCCCAGGTGCCGCTCAGCGCCTTCGTGACCACAAAATGGGAAGAGGGCCCGGTACAGGTGGTGCGCTATAACGGCTATCCATCGATCCGGATCGTCGGTGACGCCGGCCCGGGCTACAGCACTGGCCAGGCCATGGCCGAGGTGGAACAACTGGCATCGCAACTGCCGGCGGGGATCGGTTACGAATGGACGGGCCTGTCCTATCAGGAGAAGGTCTCCGCGGGCCAGGCCTCGAGCCTGTTCGCCCTGGCGATCCTGGTGGTGTTCCTGCTGCTGGTAGCCCTCTACGAGAGCTGGTCGATCCCGCTGTCGGTGATGTTGATCGTACCGATCGGCGCCATTGGTGCGGTGCTGGCGGTCATGGTGATGGGCATGCCCAACGACGTGTATTTCAAGGTGGGCCTGATCACCATCATCGGCCTGTCCGCGAAGAACGCGATCCTCATCGTCGAGTTCGCCAAGGAGTTGTGGGAGAAGGGCTACAGCCTGCGTGACGCTGCCATCGAGGCTGCCCGCCTGCGCTTCCGGCCGATCATCATGACCTCCATGGCCTTCATCCTCGGCGTGGTGCCCCTGGCCATCGCCACCGGTGCCGGTGCAGCGAGCCAGCGTGCCATCGGTACCGGGGTGATCGGCGGCATGCTCAGCGCCACCTTGCTGGGCGTGCTGTTCGTGCCGATCTGCTTCGTCTGGCTGCTGTCGGTGCTGCGCACCAAGCGGCCTGTCACCGACCAACCCGCCCTGGCCCAGGAGTGATCAGCATGCGTACCCCCGCTTTTACCGTATCGGCGCTGCTGATCGCCCTGGCCTTGGGTGGCTGCTCCATGGCCCCGACCTACGAGCGCCCGACGGCGCCCGTAGCCGACAGCTGGAACGATTCGCCCGCCCAGCAGGGGCGCCAGGCCAGTGAACTGGACTGGCAAGCCTTCATCGTCGACCCACAACTGCGCCGTCTGGTTGGCACTGCGCTGGACAACAACCGTTCGTTGCGCCAGACCCTGCTGGACATCGAACAGGCCCGGGCGCAGTACCGCATCCAGCGGGCCGACCGGCTTCCAGGCCTGAACGCAGGAACCTCGGGCAACCGCCAGCGCCTGCCATCGGACCTGTCCAGCAGTGGCCGGGGTGGCGTGGCCAGCACCTATCAGGTCGGCCTGTCGCTGCCGGAGTACGAAGTGGACCTGTTCGGTCGGGTCAAGAGCCTCAGCGACGCCGCATTGCAGCAGTACCTGGCCACCGAGGAGGCCGGGCGCTCGGCGCGCATCGCGCTGATCGCCGAGGTCACCCAGGCCTACCTGGTCCATGATGGTGCCCAGCGCCGCCTGGTCCTGACCCAGCAGACCCTGGCCAGCCGCGAATACTCCTTCGCCCTGATCAGCCGCCACCGTGCGGTAGGTAATGCCACCGCGCTGGACTACCAGGAAGCGCTGGGGCTGGTGGAGCAGTCCCGGGCCGATGAGGAGGCCGCCTTGCGCCAGAAGCAGCAGGCGTTCAATGCCCTGGTGCTGTTGCTGGGCACCCCGGATGCGGCCAGGTCGATTCCCGAGAAACTGTCGGAGCAGCCGCTGCTGGTGCAGGACATCGCTGCCGGTTCGCCCTCGTCGCTGATCGAGCGCCGGCCGGACATCCTCGCTGCCGAACACCGCCTGCAAGCGCGCAATGCCGATATCGGCGCTGCGCGGGCAGCGTTCTTCCCGCGGATCACCTTGACCGGCAGCTTCGGCACCTCCAGTGCGCAGATGTCGGGGCTGTTCGATGGCGGCTCGCGCTCCTGGAGCTTCATCCCGACGCTGTCGCTGCCGATCTTCGATGGCGGGCGCAACCGCGCCGGCTTGAGCCTGGCCGAGGCGCGCAAGGATTCGGCGGTGGCGGCCTACGAGGGCACGATCCAGACCGCGTTCCGCGAAGTGGCGGACGCCCTGGCGGCCACCGACACCCTGCGCCGTGAAGAACAGGCGCGCAGAGCCCTGGCCAACACCAGCAGCGAATCGCTGAAGCTGGCCAAGGCGCGTTATGAAGGCGGCATCGACAGCCACCTGCGCTACCTGGACGCCCAGCGCAGCAATTTTGCCAACGAAACGGCGTTCATCGAGATCAGCACCCAGCGCCAGGTCGCCCTGGTGGATCTGTTCCGCTCCCTGGGCGGCGGCTGGCAGGACTCGCAACAGCGGCAACTGGCGCAACGCCAGGATTAGCCCTGAGTGAGTGTTCGACGCCCGCCGGAGCATGTCCGGCGGATGTCTCCAATGTCATCAACTCAAGCCTATCGACGAGCCGCAGCCTGCGGGCTTGCTGCCGTTGACGGACGTCAATCACTGCGCCATGGGGCCGGCTGGAGCGATCCAGCCGGCTTTTTTCATGGGTGCCTGCCCAGCTTGCCGTCCTGGGCGACGCTGCCATGCAGGAACATCTGTTCGAAGGTGTGGGCATCAGCGTTGGCCACTGGCAGCCCGAGCCGGTTCAGCCAGGACGGTAGTAGCCGCGCTCATCCAGTTGCACCCGCGCCGCCTGCTGCAGCTCGGCCAGGTGCTGGGAAATGGTGCGCCGCTCGGCATCGGCGACCCAGGGCGCGGCGTACCCCGGCGGGTACAACAACCCGCGTTGCACCAGTTGTTCAAGGCTCAGTGGCTGTTCGTCCAGCCAGGCCAGGAGCCGGTTTTCGCGCTCATCGAGCTTGCCGGCGAACGCGGCGAGGGCCTCAAGGAAGCGTTCACGGTCGGTGTAGACGCCACGGTGGTGGGACGTGACCCAGACCTTGGCCGGGATATCCGGCAAGCGCTGCAGGCTGCGGCGAAAGTCCCCGAGGTTGGAGCTGGCATCGCCGTAGTAGGGGCCGAAACCGGTCAGGTCGATATCGCCAATGAAGGCCACGCCCTCGGGCTCCACCAGCAACACCGTGTGACCGACGGTATGCCCGGGCATGTGGAAGGCCCGGACCCTGGAGCGGCCCAGCTCCCAGCAGGCACCGTCCTCATAACCCTGGGCGTCGGGGCGCGGGGCGTAGAAGAACTGTTGTTCTAAACGTTCGAGCATGACCCTGGCCTGCTCCTGGTCGCTGATGCCAAACGCGGCCGCCAGGCCCTGCCAGCTGCGTGCGGCGGGCAAGTCCGCCTGATGCACGTGGACGCTGGCGTCCGGCAGGCGGTGCAGGCCTGCGATGTGGTCTTCGTGGGCATGGCCCAGCACCACCAACTCGGTGGCATCGAACCGGGCGCCAATGAAATTGGAGACGATCGGGGTATCGAACGCCGCCAGGGTATCCGTTCCCTGGATCAGTACCTGGTTACCATCCGGATACTTGCCATGGCGATCGCCGAAAAATATCGAGACGCGACCGATATCCAGGTGCTCGATTCCTGAAGATGAAGCCTCGCCACCCTGGGTAGATCGCATGCTGTACCTCCCTTGTGTCACGTTCGGATAACCATCACCACTATAAACGGTACATCTGTGTCGGCCGACTTGCAGGAACAAGATTCGCTGGTTGAATGCCGCAGGATTCGCAGGACTCGAGCCTGGAATCGGCATGCACACTGGTGATAGAGTGCGTCGCAGCGCCACTTTGCAAGGCGCTTTCAACCCCCTGCCCGGGGACGACCCCGGGGCCAGGATCGACATGCGGGACGGCCCGAAGCTTCTGAGCACGCCCCATGGTCAACATCCCCGCGATACGTTCCCTGCCTGTTCCTTCCCCCGTGCTGCGCGCGAGCTTCCCGCTGCGCCTGGCGGTTCCTGCGCGCCTGCGTCAGGTCACTCGGGCGTACCTGCGCCACGGCCTCCACCGGCTTGCCAACGCAGGCGTCCCTGGAAAGGCGGACAAGGGCTGTGCCAGCCCGTGATTCACCGCGAGCCGGCGCTGGACCTGGCCCCGGCTATGTTTGTTGTGCAATGAACTGAAGATGAGACACACATGAGCGAACATTCTCGATTAGTGCCGCTGACAACCTGGTTGCGCCTTGCGGGCTCCTGGCTGGTGGTGGGCCTGTTCTTTTTCCTGGGGGACGACCTGTTGGGTGGGCCCCTCGATCCGCTGAACGCCAGCTGGATCTTCCTGCTGTTGTTCAGCACGATCCTGATCGCCTCCTTTGGCGTGGTGCACGAGGCGGACCATCTTGCCGGACAGCTGGGCGAACCCTACGGGACGCTGATCCTGACCCTGTCCATCGTTTCGATCGAGGTGATCCTGATTGCCTCCATGCTGCTGGGGCCCGGGGATCTGCCGACCATTGGCAGGGATTCGATCTTCGCGGTCATGATGATCATCATGAACCTGGTCATTGGCCTGTGCCTGATCGTGGGTTCGGCCAGAAACGGCGAGCAGGAGTACAACGCCCAGGGGGCCGGTTCGTATGTGTCGATGATCGTGCTGCTGACGGGGATTGCCCTGCTGTTGCCCAACTTCACCTCCCGCGCCGGTGAATTCAGCGCCACCCAGGCGGTGGGGATCTCGCTCATTACCTTGCTGTTGTACGCAGCCTTCCTGGGGATGCAGATGAAGAGCCATCGGCGGTTGTTCATCCAGCCGCCGGCAGGTTGCATGCAGGTCCCCCAGGTGCGCGAGGCCGGCCATGAGCCCCTCCAGGGCCCACTGAACAAGCGTGAGCTGATCCTGCGCACCCTGGTGCTGCTTGGCCTGATCCTGCCCATCGTCCTGCTGGCTCATTACCTGGCGGTGGTCACCGACTACGGCATCGAGAAGGCCGGGGCGCCAGTGGCAGTGGGCGGCGTGCTGATCGCGATCATCGTGTTCACCCCTGAATCGATCACGGCGGTGAAGGCCGCCCTCAACAATGAAATGCAGCGCGCCCTGAACCTGTGCCTGGGGGCCTTCGTCTCCACGGTGGGGCTGACGGTGCCCGCCGTCCTGGTGATCGGGCTGGTCACCCACAAGCAGGTGATCATGGGGTTGTCCGGCGCCGAGATGCTGCTGTTCGCCATCACTGCACTGCTGACCCTGGTGAGCTTCAACGGCCAGCGTACCTCTGCCATCCAGGGCTTCATGCACCTGGCCACCTTCATGGTCTTCGGGCTGCTGCTTTTCTATCCTTGATCAGGGCAGGGGGCCTGGGCCCCTTGACTCTAAAGCGGACTTGAAGGTTAGCGTCGGGTCCTGATCGAGGAGGGCAGTGTGCCGCCTCGCCCCACCATGCCAGGAGCAGCACATGAACCAGCAACCCCGCCAGGCCGAGCAGATGCAATGGATGATCTACGGCGCCTATGGCTACACCGGCGAGCTGATCGCCCGCGAGGCGGTCAAGCGTGGCTTGCGCCCGGTGCTGGCCGGACGCAGTCGCGACAAGGTCGAACCGCTGGCTCGGGAACTGGGGCTGGAGGCCAGGATCTTCGGGCTCGAGGACGGGGCGCAACTGGCGGCCCAGGTCCGTGGACAGGCCCTGGTGCTGCATTGCGCCGGGCCGTTCTCGGCCACCGCCGCGCCGATGATGCAGGCCTGCCTGGACGCCAAGGCCCATTACCTGGACATCACCGGTGAGATCGGGGTCTTCGAACATGCCCAGGCCCTGGACTTGCGCGCTCGGGAGGCCGGGGTGGTGATCTGCCCGGGCGTGGGCTTCGATGTGATCCCCACCGATTGCGTCGCCGCTGCGCTCAAGGCGGCGCTGCCCGACGCCACGCACCTGGCCCTGGGTTTCGACTCGCGTTCGAGCTTTTCGCCCGGTACTGCCAAGACCTCGGTCGAAGGCATGGCCCAGGGTGGCAAGGTGCGGCGCGACGGCAAGATCGTTTCGGTGCCGCTGGCCTATCAGGTACGGCGCATCGATTTCGGTGCCGGCGAGAAACTCGCCATGACCATTCCCTGGGGCGATGTGTCCACGGCCTATCACACCACCGGCATTGCCAATATCGAAGTCTTCCTCCCGGGTTCGGCCGGGATGATCCGCGGCGCCAGGCTGGCCAACCTGATTCGCCCGTTGCTGGGCCTGGCCTGGGTGCAAAAGCGCCTCAAGGCGCATATCGGCAAGACCGTGACCGGCCCGGACGATGCCAAGCGGGCCGACCAGGGCACCTATGTCTGGGGCGAGGCGCGTAATGCCCAAGGCCAACGCAAGGTGGCCCGGGTGCACACCGCCAATGTCTACAGCCTGACCGTCAGTGGCGCGCTGGCCGTGGTCGAGCACCTGGCAGGCGAGCGCCCCGAGGGTGGCGCCTACACTCCGGCGAAGCTGCTGGGGGCCGGGCTGGTCAGCAGCTTGCCGGGGTCCGGCCCATTACGCATCGAGTGATCGGTGGCCACCGAGGCCGACGGCTTGGCGATCGGCCCCGGTCACGTCAGGACACCTGGGGTCAGTGGCTATCGTTCAGGCTGGCCAGGGGCCTTGGGGCATAGAGCGCGCCCTGGAACTCGGGCACGTACTCGTATTTCACCAACTTGCCCAGCTGCAGCGAACGCAGGTAGTCGGACAGGCTGCCTTCGCCGAGGATCAGGCGCACGGCGTCAGCGCTGCTGCTGGAAGCATGGCGGGTCTGGCGCGAGGTGGCGTAGCCGTAGGCCAACTGGCCGTTGTGGTCCAGGTTGGTGAAGCTATTGGTCATCATGCCGACGTCATGGGACAGGTCCGCAAGCTTGCTGCCCTTGAAGATCACGTCGACGTTGCCGGTCTGGCTGTCGATGATGTCGTAGGACAGGCTCTGGGCGTCCTCGCGACGGCTGATGTCGGTCAGCCACTTGGGCAGGTTGTAGCCCACCACGCCGCGCACCCGGGCCAGCTCGCTATTCACCGGCAGCTTGAGCACGTAGCCCCAGAAGTCCTTGGAGATGGACTGGCCCACCAGGGTCAGGGGGCCGAGGTTGGATTTGCCTGGCTTGTTGGTGACGATCGACAGGGCGACCTCGTTGTAGCTGTCGTTGTCGCAGTAGTCGTAGGTGTAGGCGGTGAAGGCCACCAGGCCTCGCCCAGGCCAGACCTGCAACGGCTGGACCTGGGCCAGCACCTCGGCCGGGATCAGCTCGCGCAGGCGCGCCAGGTCAGCGGTATAGACGGCGGTGATACGGCTGTTCTGGTAGTAGAAGTTCGGCGAATAGGACTCGAAGCCCATGTCGACCCGGGTCTTGGCCAGTTGCTTGAACCAGCTCAGGTCCATCCCCGGCGCCTCGGCCGCGATCACCGACAGCGGCGGGTTGGAGCGATAGCGGTCGTACAGGCCGCCCTTGAGCACCGGCACCGGGTGGCCGGCGATATCGATCATCGTGGTTTCGGCCTGGCCCGGTGGGGCCGCGAGGGCGGAGTCGGCGAGGGGAGCCACGAGGGCTCCGGTCATTGCGGCGAGGGTGACAAGTTTCACGTTCCAGTTCTCCAGGGAGATGCATCACGCTGTTGGGATGACCCACGGCGTTGAGTGCCAGCCCGTGCTCGGGCGGCGTTTGTGGGGTCGGAGAAACCCTAACGTTTAACTTAACTTTAATGTCAAGCGATTGCGGATCGGTCTTTTTCAGGCAAGCACTGCGCACGGCCCTGCCTGTCGCCATGACAGGCTTGCGGGTGCTTGGGCCCTCAGCCTCGGTCCAGGTCCAGGTAACGGCGGGTGCGCACTATCTGCTCGCGCTCCTGGAAACTCGCCAGCTGGTTGGCCAGCGCCGAGCTGTCGCCGCTGCGCTTGATCTGCGCCAGGACTTGCTGCGTGGCATGGATGGCCGCGCGTTGCAGGTCGGAAGGAATGATCACCAGCTGATAACCCAGGGCCGCCAGTTCCTCGACCGGCATCATCGGGGTCTTGCCGCCATGGAACATGTTGATCAGCTTGGGCCCGGGGATACGGGCGGCGATTTCGCGGATCTGTTGGAGAGTCTCCGGGGCCTCGACGAAAATCATGTCCGCCCCGGCCTCGACATAACGCCGGGCCCGTTCCAGGGCAGCGTCGAAGCCCTCGACGGCAATGGCATCGGTGCGGGCGATCAACACCAGGTCGGGATCGTCCAGGGCTTGGCGGGCGACGCGCAGCTTGCGGCACATTTGCTCGGTATCGATCAGCGACTTGTCGTCCAGGTGCCCGCAGCGCTTGGGAAACGCCTGGTCTTCAAGGTGCAGTGCCGCCACCCCGGCACGTTCGAAGGCACGTACCGTACGTTCGACGTTGGCACTGCCGCCGAACCCGGTGTCGGCATCGGCGATCACCGGCAAAGCGCTGCCATCGACGATCTTCTCCACACGCTCCAGGACCTCGCTGAAGCTCAACAGGCCGATATCCGGCAGCGCGGCGGAACGGGCGATCGCTCCGCCGCTGGCGTAGACGGCCGAAAACCCGGCCAGCTCCACCAGGCGCGCCGAGAGCCCGTCGTAGACGCCGGGGGCTATCAGGCTTTCGCCGCTGGCCAACAGATCGCGTAGTTTCCTCGTATTTTTCATGGCGCCTCCCAGGGCTGGCGGGTGTCGTTGCTTGGATAGGCAAAGCTTGGTCCTGGGCATCTGTTATGTCTAATATTCTAATTATCCAAAATCAGAACGTAGAACATTCCATGGAGCTCAGGCACCTGCGTTACTTCGTGGCCACCGCCGAGGCCCAGAGCCTGACCAAGGCGGCCCTGGCCCTGCATATTGCCCAGCCGCCGCTGGGCCAGCAGATACGGGCACTGGAGGAGGAGATTGGCACGCCGTTGTTCCATCGCCAGGGGCGCGGCATCGTCCTCAGCGATGCCGGGAAGGCCTTCCTGGTCTGCGCCCGGGACATCCTGGCCCGGGCCGAGGAAGCCAAGGGCAGGGCGCTGAGGGCAGCGCGCGGCGAGATTGGCACCCTGACCCTGGGGTTCACCGAGTCGGCGTCGTTCAACGAAGGCATGACCGCGTTGCTGCATCTCTACCAGCAGCGCTATCGGCAAGTGCAGATCAACCTGGTGGAGGGCAACAGCGAAACCCTGGTCGGCCGCCTGCTGGAGCGACAGATTGATGCCGCCATCGTCCGTCCGCCTTTTGCCGGGGGCTGCGACCTGGCGTTCCAGATCCTCAGTGAAGAGCCGCTGATGGTGGTGCTGCCCGATGGTCATCCCTTGCTCGCCCGCGATCGCCTGGACCTTGCGGACCTGCGCGATGAGCGTTTCATTCTCTACTCGCGCAAGTCCGGCTACGGCCTGAGCGCCGAAATAGTCAGCGCTTGCCGGGCCCAGGGCTTCAGCCCGCGGATCCACCAACAGGCGCCCCAGGTCTCGTCGGCAGTCAACCTGGTGTCGGCCGGCATGGGCGTCGCCCTGGTGCCGGCATCGATGCAGCGAATGGCCCGCCCCGGGCTGAACTTTCGCCAGCTGGCCCTGGAGCATCCGCGCGCGACCCTGGGCTTGGCCACCCTGGCGCAGACGCCTTCCGCGGTGGTCGACGGCTTGTTGCAGTGCGCCCGGGAGGTTCTTGCCGGGGGCTGATGCCGTGTCCCCTGTGGTCCACGCGCCAGGACCGGTCATGAGTCCAGCGCCAGCACTGTAGTGGGCATTGCCCGAGTGGCCGTCACGATGCGAGTATCCAGGCCGACATGACAGTGACCTGGGAGATTTCGTCGATGAGCGTGACTGCTTCGATCTGGTTTTTCGCCGTGCCGTTCGCCATTGCCGCGGCCATTCCCGGCCCCGCCCAGGCCGCCATGCTGGGGCAGGTGGTATCCCGTGGAGCCCGCTCGACCTTGCCGTTCATTGGCGGCATGGTCCTGGGCAATGCCCTCTGGCTGCTGGTGGCCACCCTGGGCCTGGCGGCGCTGGCGCTGCGTTTCGAATACCTGTTCATCGGCGTCAAGTGGCTTGGCGTGGCCTTCATCCTGTTCATTGCCTGGAAGCTGTGGTTGAAGAACCCCACGCAACCCGAGGAGCCGCCGAAGCGTTCGGCCAGCCGCGGGCTGCTCGCCGGAGCGCTGCTGACCCTGAGCAACCCCAAGGCCGTGGTGTTCTTCGGTGCGGTGCTGCCCCATGCGTTCGACCTGACGGCGCTGTCCTGGCCGGAGGTGGCCTTCATCACCGCACTGGGCATGGGCATCGACCTGAGTATCCAACTGGCGTACCTGGTGACCGGGGCGCGGATCAAGCGGGCGATCCAGTCGCCCCGGGCCATGCAGCGCCTGAACCGCACCTCGGCCGGGATCATGACCGGTTGCGCCGGCTGGATGGCGATGTCCCGCTGCGGTCCAGCAGGCCAAGGATTCTTGCGCTCCAAGGATATCGATACGGCATGAACAGACACTCCCACCTGCTATTGGCCATCGCCTTGCTCGGCGCCGGCACGCCGCTGCTGGCCGCCGAAGGTTTCATCGGCCAGGGTTTTGCCCAGGATCGCGGCTACGAGCCCGACGGGCATGGCGGTTTCAAGGGTTCGGGCAAGAACCAGGGGTCCGATTACGAGTTGCAGAAAGACGGATCGCTCCGGGGCACCGGCAACAACTTTGGCCGTGGCTATGCTCCAGCCGACGATGGCGGGCTCAAGGGCACCGGGCTGAACAAGGGCGCCGGTTTCACCCCGGATGGTTCGGGTGGTTATACGGGTACCGGCACCAACTACGGCGAAGACTACAAGTCCGATGGCAAGGGTGCCTTTAGGGGGGAAGGCAGTGCCTCGGGTGGCTGGGTGTCCGATGGCAAGGGCGGATACGAGGGAACGGGCGAGAACCGCAAGCGTGGTTATGTCTCCGATGGGCGTGGCGGCTACACCGGTACTGGCAAGAACCAGGGCAGGGGGCTGGAGTCCGATGGCCGTGGCGGTTTCATCGGCACCGGGGACAATGCCGGCGGTGGCTGGGAACCGGATGGCTACGGCGGCTACAAGGGCACCGGCAACAATCGTGGAGAGCGCTGGCGCCCCGATTGACCGGCAGTGGGCCTGCTGGGTATTTGCCGGCAGGCCTGGCCTGGCCAGGCGCTGTTGCGAGTTGCAACACAGCTCTGGGCGCTGGTGTATCGCCGACTGCTGGCAAAATGTGTATAAAGCTTCGCCCGAAGGGCAGCCCCATGCCCGCGCCCAAGGAAACGTTCCCTCCATGCTTCGGCTCTTGCCCCCCGTCCTGCTCCTGGCCCTTGCCGGTTGCGCCACCAAGCCTCCGGCCAACCCCGAAAACCTCTGCGAGATATTTCGCGAGAAGCCGAAGTGGTACGAAGCGGCGCTGAAGATGAACCAGCGCTGGGGCGCACCGATCCAGGTGCCCATGGCGATGATGTACCAGGAGTCGTCCTTCAAGCACGACGCCTTGCCACCGCGCTACTACTTCCTTGGCTTCATCCCCTGGGGCCGGGTCAGCACCGCCTACGGCTATGCCCAGGCCAAGGACGAAACCTGGGCCGACTACAAGAAGGATGCCGGTGGCTGGGGGGCCAGCCGCGACAACTTCGCCGATGCCCTGGACTTCATGGGCTGGTACATGCAGAAGAGCTACAACGTCAACCGCACCTCCAAGTGGGATGCCTACGGCCAGTACCTGAACTACCACGAAGGCTGGGGCGGCTATCGCAACCGCAGCTACGACGCCAAGCCCTGGCTGAAGAACGTATCGCTCAAGGTCCAGGCCCGGGCCTCGCTGTTCGGCGCCCAGTACCGCAGTTGCGAACAGGAACTGGCCCGTGGTGGCTGGTTCTGGTGAGGTCGCAGGGACGGTGAACGGAGCCGATAACCGCTTGATGTGAGGCCAGGCCTGCTGTTCTGTGCCAGGGCATGCAAGCCAGTCGATAGCGTCTGCGGTTCAGGGTCGGTGCTCGTTGTCCGGGTCCTGCGCGGTGCGCAACCAGTTCCTTTGTCGCCAGGCCGGCGCACTGGTGGGAAACAGCGGCTGGTCCGGCCGCCAGCGGGCTATTGCACAAGCCGCGACGATGCGCTGGCGTTGCTGGCCCCGGGCAAGGGCGTGCAGGAAGCTGCTTTCGCTCTGCCGATGTCCCAGCATGTGGCCGATACCGCTCTGCAAGCCGGCTCCATGGTTGTGCCACCAGGCGGCGATTGCCGTCGGGTCCGGCCACGGCAGGTCTTCATCGGGGTCCATCAGCACGTTGGGGTCTTCGGGATCGTCGTTCGGCCCGGCATCGAAGTCCGGCAGCACCCGTAGTTCCAGGTCGAGCAGCGCCAGGTCGGCACCGGTTATCAGGCTGAAGGCCTCGCCGGCTACTCGGGCGAATGGCAGTTCGTGCATCTGCTGGATCAGCCAGGGCACGCTGACCGGATCACCCACCAGGCCAATGGCCTGGATGCCGGTGCGCAACTGCCCGGGGTTCTCTATCAGCTGGCAGATCCAGCTGATGCTGAGCTCGCGTCGTTGCCAGGCCAGCAGGACACACAGTGCACGGAACTGGAACGGGCCGGGGCGCTCGGCGAACTCGCGCAAGGGTTCCAGGGCCTGTTCATCCCCCATCTGCGCGGTGGCCCAATTGATCCAGAAGCGCGTAGCCACGTCCCCATGCTGGCGATGCTGATGAAGAGCCGGCAGCAGGTCACGCCGCCGCAGCTCGCCGGCCGTGCGGGCGGCACGTGCCAGCACGCCGGGGTCGACCTGGGCCAGGGCCAGTTGCAGGGGCGCGCCGGGGTCGCGCCTATGCATGCCGCAGGCCGCCAGGCCCAGGCGCTGGAACAGCGGCGTGGAGGAGGCGAGCATGGCGTTGATCCAGGGCGCCAGGCATTCCCAGTCGAGCCAGCCCAGGGCCATCAGGTAACCGCGCTCCGTGCCCGCCGCCCCCTTGAGGTACTCGTTCAGGCGCGACAGGCCCTGCCTATCCTGGGTCTGGAACGCCAGGACCACGCTGGCGAACATTTCACCGATGGCATCCGGGCCCAGCTGCGCCAGCAGGACCTGCAAACCCGCGGGGCCGGCGATCCGCAAGCCATCCAGATGAGCGTCGATGCGCTCGTCCAGCCGCCCCAGGTCATCCAGATCGTAATGGGGCCCATGCACCGCGTGATCGTGAAGCAGGATGAGAAAACCCGCTTCTTCGGCGTGTTGTTCGACCATCGAGGCAATGAGGGGCATGGCTGGCTATACCACCAGACGGCCGAAGAAGTGGCGCCTGCCGATCTCCAGTTCCAGGGGGGAGGCCAGGTACTGGTCCAGCACGGCGCCGGCATTCAGGGGTTGGAACTCGCCGTGGCGGCCATAGAAGCTGGAGCAGTCGATGCCCGAGTACACCTCGAACGTGCGTCTCCAGAGCAGGAAGCTGCTCCAGTCGAGCCAGGCGTCCGGGTCGTTGGGCACCAGGGCCTTTCTCATGAGCCAGGCCTGGCGGTTCACATCGACGACGGTGCCCGCGAGGATCGAGAGCCGGTCGCTGCCATGCAGCGCTTGCAGTTGCGCCAGCCGCGCATCCACGGCGTGCCGGTACTGCGCCTCGTCCAGGCCGCTGTCGTAGAATTCGGGCTCGCCCTCAAGGGGGTCGAGCAGGTTGGAGATATTGGCTTCCACGGCTTCCCGGTCGGCCTGGCGCTCGAGCGCGCAGCGGGCCTCGACCATGAACGGAACCAGCCACATCACCCCCGACCACTGGGCCGCGAGGCTGGCTTCGATACGCAGGTAGTCCGGCCCCTGGATCATCAGTTCGGCGAGGAAATCCAGGTCGGACTCCAGCCCCGCATCGGCGGTCAGGCCCAGGCAGGCGCTGACCAGGGTCGGCACGCTGGCTTCATCCAGGATGAACCCCCTGAGCCGGGAGACATGGCTGAAATCCCCGCGCTTGGCGCTTTCCAGGATCGCGGCCAGGGCCATCCACGGGTCGTCGTCCTGCCAGGCGTTCGGCGCCAGCAACTGGGCGGGGGCCGTAGCGGCGTAGTGATAGCCACGGCCTTTCCAGTAGAAGCAGCCGTCGAGGAAGCCGGGGCGGTCGGTGTACTTGTAGTGGTTGGTGTTCATTTTCAGGGCCTGCGCAAACTAGTGGCACGCGAATCTTGCAGCGTACTCAGTTGGGTTTCGAGCTTGGCACACTTGCGACCGGTGGGCGCCAGGTTTCCCTGTCCGGCAGGGCAGCCGCCGGCCGCCTTGGGAACCCGATGGGCGACGGGCTCTCCCGGCGGTACGCCTTGCCAGGCCATGTAGCCGGGCCTGTTCATCGCCCAGTCGTTCTCGATGTTCTTTTTCTCGCGAATGCTGGTCTTGTAATACTTGTTGCAGCCACTGGGCGCCTTCCCGGCAGGAGGCAGGAGGTGCCTGCACTTGGGATCGGCGCGGACCTTGGCCAAAAGGCTCGCGTTCTGCGGGCTTTGCGCGGTGTCGTAGAACTCGTCTTCGGAGAGGTATTCGCCTTTCGCCTGGGCTTCACTGTGGGCTGCGCCACCGCAACATTCACACTTGTGCTTGCCCGGCACCTTGGAGTCCTGTTGCACCGGGGCATATTTGGCCGTGTTGACCATGGGCACCGCGGCATTGGCGATCGGGCTGGCATGGTTCGACGTGGTGAGGTCGGTATGCCGGTCGATGTTCTGGCCTTCGAACAGCACATCCAGGGTCCACGAAACGAAATAGGTCTTGCCGGTGATCACATGGGTGATGATCCCGGCTCCCTGGCTGCGGGTCGCCGCCTCATCGCCCAGGGGCGAGGTCTTGTAGTAGGACAGATTCTTCAGCATCACCTCCTTGCGCTTGATCTTGACCGTCTTGCTGCCTTTCTTCATGTCCCGGGAATAGGAGGTATCGGGATAAGGCACCGGAATCGGCCCCGCCGGCGGTGCCGGGGGTGTCAGGCACACATCCGGGAACGCGGCGATGACCTTGCCGCCGCCTGCCTTGCAGGCAATCTCGTCGCCGTTGGCGTAGACCTCGCAGCTCATGGGCAACTCCCGGTTGGCCTGGCATCGCGTACCACGGCCACCGCCCGTGCACCGCCCAGCGCGCTGGTCATGCAGATTGCGTTCGTACCGGGGGCGTAGCCTTTGCGCAGCGCCTGGTCTGCGAGAACCAGCTGGATGATCCCGGCAATCGACCCGCTATCGCCGATGGCCTCGGACCAGTGCCAGAGCGGCTGGTCCTCCTTTCTCACGGTCCGTGCCAGCCGGGCCTGCACCAGGGGGATTTCCTTGAACCCGTATTGCTCCCCCGTGGCATCGGACAGGCGCAGGTCGATTTCATGGAAACCCAGCCGGGCCTGCGCCAGCGCCGTGCGCGCGGCGGCGCTCAGCCCGTCGCCTCGCAGTGGCTTGCCGGAGAGCAGGGGCGCCGGTTCCTGGCCGACGCCCAGGCCCGCCACCTGCAGGCAGGTGCCAGGCAGGCTGTGGGCCTGGACCAGGATTGCCGCGGCCCCCTCGCCGGGAAACAGGCCGTCCCGGTTGTTCGCCGTCTTCAGCCGGCGATCACGGTCCAGCCATTGCAAGGTCGAGGCCGTCAGCAGCGAGTCGACCCCGCCCACCAGGCAGGCCGGCGCGCGCGTCTCGCGAATCAGCCGGCCAGCTTCCTCCAGGGCGTGCATGGCCGCCACATGCCCGGCCGGGATGATCCTGGAGTGGCCCCGGTGGACCTGGATGCCCAGCGTGCCTGACAGCTCCTGGATGATCGCCTGGGCCAGGGCCTTGATGTTCACGCCAGGGCGTTCCGGCTCGGCCAGGCACAGCAGGAAGGGCACCGCCTGCCAGTCCAGTTGCGGTGCGCCTGCCAGCAACTCGCCCAGCGCCTGGAGCATGAGATGGCACAGGCGCGTGGGGGCGGGCAGGGCCAGGTCGAAACCGGGAACCTGGGCGCCGATGATGGGGTCGGCCGTGTTGTCCAGGAACGGCAGCTCCTGCAAGGCCGAGAGCCCGGCGCGCTTGGCGGCGCAGGCGCTGGCCACGCTGGTGCCGACGGGGCAGGTCAGGCCCATGCCGGTGACGAACAGGGAAGTGCCATGCATGGGCTTCAGCTCGGCTGCGTTTCAGGGGGCGACGCGGCCGTTGCCCAGCGGATCAGCAGGTCCAGCGACTTGAAGTGCTGCTTGCCCTGCATGCGTCGTTCATGGGCCCGGGCTTGTTCGAAGCGCTCGAGCCGTTGCCCGACGATCACCTTGGCGACTTCCCTGATGTTGCGCCCCAGGGGCGAGGACGCCCGCCAGGTCAGGGCCAGGCGCTGGGCATCGGGCTCGATCAGGATGGTGTCGACCACCGCTGCGGTTTCCCGGGCGTGGTCATCGTGGAAGACCACCAGCACCGCGAGCTGGAGGTGGGTCGGCAGCCTGAATGCACTCCTGCCTCGCGCATCGAGATTGAGCAGGGCCACTTCTTCCGCGCCTTGGGGGTAGTCGATCTGCTGGTCCTCGGGTGCGCACTGGAAGTAGCGCAGGTCGAAATCTTCCGGCAGGAAGGGGAACTGCTGGTCGAGCCACGCCTGGTCGTAGGTGCCGGCCCAGCGGATGCGCTGCTGCCAGGCCCGGCCGACCGGGCCGAATGCCATCGGCCGGTAGTCGCCCCCCGGGTCGGTGACGGGGGTGTCCAGCTCCTCGCTATTGGGCAGGGGCAAGCCGTGCAGTTGCGCCAGCTCGGCACCCGGGTGGAAGCCCACGCCGGTGTGATTCCACGGATACCAGGTGTGTCGGGTGGCGTCGGCAGGTGTCCTGTCCACGCCGCCAAAGGCCTGGGCATAGCTGACGGGGATCCGGGTGAACGGCGCGGGCTTGCCCACCGAGCACGTGTAGGCCCCGGCCTCGTAGACCCGCGGCCCGATGACATTGAAGGCCTTGACCAGGCTGCCGATCTTCAGCGCCACGCTCACCTGGGTGGCAGGCTGCCCATTGGGTGCATGACAGTGGCCGTTGAGCAGCACATCGCAACGTGGCTTGTGCAGGGCAAAGTCGTTTTCATACAACGCGGGCGACTCTGCGGGCTCACCAAGGAAAACATCCGCCGTGACCAGCGGCAGCTGTTGCTCCAGCAGCCGCGGTTCATGGTCGCGGTGATCGGGAATGCCATAGGTTCCCTTGGCAACCACCACCAGCCACTCGCGGCCGGTCTTGTCGGTGGAGGTGGTGTAGCTGGCTTCCAGGCGGGTCTTGTTGATCAGTTCCATGGCCCTGCTGCCTCAGTTGATCTGCACCGATCCACCCTTGATCCGATTGACCCCCGATGATCGACTCGACAGGTAGGCACCACGGATCAGCACCTTGCCTTCGCGGGTGAGGGTGATGCTGGCCTTGCCACAACGCAGGACGATTTCCCGTTCTGCACTGAACTCCAGGCGCTCGCCATCGAGGTGGGCGACAGCAGGCGTCGCGGTGTCCGGCAGGCGCTGGATGCGTCCGATCACCAGCGGCCGGGCCGGGTCGCCAGCTTCGAACATCAGGGCCACCTGGGCGCCGATGTCCTGGCGATCGAGCACCGTGGTGGTGCGGGCGACCAGCCCGGTGTCCACCGGGCAGCCGGGAAAGGCCACCACCGGTGCCTGGGCACTGGGCACATCCAGCAGTACGCCCAGCACGACCCCATCCACCCGGGTGGGGACGCAGATGGCAGGAGGAGGGCATTGAACGGTCATAACGCGGGCTCCATGGCTAGTTCTGCAGTATCTTCTGGCCCTTGACGACGACGTTCCGGCTGGCCTTGATGTTGATGGCGCCGGAACCGTCGAGGGTGATGTTCTTGCCGCTAATCGTGATCGTGCCGTCTTTTTTCAGGGTGATGCTGGCAGCGCCCGTGGTCAGGCTGATGGAATCGCCGGCGTCGAGGACGAAGTGCTTGCCCACGTTCAGGCGATCGTCCTGGCCGACGTCGGTACTGCGGTTGCGGGCCACGTCGCGGGATTCGTTCTGGCCGATCCGGCTGCTGCGGTTGCCATCGATCTCGATGCCTTCGTTGCCCTTGACCGTTTCATCGCGGTTGCCACCAATGGCGATGCTCTCGTTGCCGCCCACGTCTTCGGTCCGGTGGCTGGCGATGGTGATGTCTTCGTTGGCGCCGACCTTCTCCGTGCGGTTGGCGCCAATGGTGATGGTTTCGTTGCTGCCGACCCGTTCGGTGCGATTGACGCCGATGGTGATCTTTTCGTTGTTGCCCACCTCTTCGGTACGGTTCACGCCGATGGAGATGCTTTCGTGGTTGTCCACCCGTTCACTGCGGTCGTGCTTGACGCGCACGGTCTCGTCGTTGTCGATGGTCTTGCTGCGGTCGTGACCGACCCAATGGGTCTCGTCGTTCTCGACCTCGATGTCCTGGTTCTTTTCGGCGTGGATGAACAATTGCTCGGCGCCTTTCTTGTCCTCCATGCGGATTTCATTGAAGTTGGCCGATGAGCCTTCCTTGCTCGAGCGGCTTTTCACGCCGCTCTGGGTGGCATTGGCCGGCAGCTTGTAGGGCACAGCCTGTTCGGCGTTGTAGACGCGACCGGTGATGATCGGGCGGTCCGGATCGCCTTCGAGAAAGCTGACGATCACCTCCTGGCCAATCCGCGGGAGCTGGATGGCTCCCCAGTTCTTGCCGGCCCAGGCCTGGGACACGCGAATCCAGCAGGAGCTGTTTTCGTTGGACTGGTCATGGCGATCCCAGTGGAAGTGCACCTTGACCCGGCCGTACTGGTCGGTCCAGATTTCCTCGCCGTCGGGGCCGACTACCACGGCCGTCTGGGGCCCACGGACGATGGGCATCGGGGTCAGGGGCAGCGGGCGGAAGGCCTGGCTGGCGTCCATGCAGTCCAGTTCGCTGAGAAATGGCTCGGCCAGGTCCGCTTGCCCGCTTTCATAGGCTTCCTGGCGGATCTGGTAGCGCGCGACCACCACCAGGTATTCACGGTTCTGGTCGGCACGGTCGTAGCCCGTCAACTTGAACAGGTGACCTGCGCCCAGGCCACGGGCACGCCCGCGCAGTTGCACGCGTTCGAACTGACTGTGGATGGCCTCGATGCGGGTGCGAGCGTAATGCTCGCCATCGCTGCTTTGCAGGTACTCGCCGGGATAGTCGTAGAGCGGGTGGTCGCCGTTGCTGTGGTTGCGCGGCACACTCGAACGCACTTCGAGGCTGGCGCGAGGGCGCAGGAAGTCGTAGTCGTTCAGCGCCAGCGAGCCGGACTGTACCTCCCGCGCCAGTTGCCAGTCGTAGAAATGGTCACGCTCGCGCATCTGCTGGTCGGGCGGATAGAAGGGCACCGAGGCATAGTCCGGAGCGGTGCCATGGGCGCCGTAGGCATCGGCCAGCACCAGCACGTGGCGGTCCTTCTCGTGGCGAAAGTAGTAATAGATGCCTTCCTGCTCCATCAGCCGGCTGACGAAGTCGAAACTGGTCTCGCGGTACTGCACGCAGTACTCCCATTCGCGATAGCTGGCGCTCAGGCTGTCTTCGAAATCGGAGAAACCCAGGTCGCGCAACACCTGCTTGATGATGTCCGGCACGGTCTTGTTCTGGAAGATCCGGCAGTCCGAGGTCCGGGTGAGCAACCAGAGCCATGGCCGCAGGCTGACGCGGTAACCCGCGAACTGGCCATGCCCGGTCAGTTGCCGGCAACTGCAGGCAATGCCATGGAAGTAGCGCTTGCCGCCGCTCGGGAGCTCCAGGCCGAGGCTCATTGGCTTGCCCAGCAACTGGTCGAACCTGATCGCCCGGTCCTCGGAGGTGAGGTCCAGTTCGTAGTGGAACAGCCGCCCCAGTTCTTCACTGCCCTCCATGCCCTGCAACAGCAGGACATCCTCGCCAAGGGGGCTGTCGACGTGTACCAGGCGGGTGTTTTGCGTGATGGGCATGCACGGCTTCCTCTGGCGGGTGTCAGGACGTCAGTCGGCCGTCTGGGGCAGGGCAGGGACAAGAAGAGGAACCGCATCGGACATCGTTATCGTTATTCATCCACACAGGGGGATCTCCGTATCGGCCATGTCATCTGCCCCTGAAGTTTTAGCGCTATTGGCCGGCTGTCAAGAAACTGCCCTGTGCCAGGGGCGGTGACTGCCTCGGTGCAGGTCCGCCGGCCCTTGACCACCTGCTTAGTCTGTTTGGCTATTTATGTTATTCCCAATACCGATAAGTGGCCGCAGGCCCCGGTGTGCCAAGGGCGGCCGACCTGCGACGAGAGAGAGGGCCGGGAGCAGGGGCAGCTCCCGGCGAGGACTGGCACCAGGCCAGGTTGCCCGCGCAGGACGCGCAGGCGGCGAGAGGGTGAGGATTGCCAACCCGGGCGGGCTGGACGTGCGCGACTGGCCCGCGTCGATCAGGCCGCGAGGCCGTGCGAGCGCAGCCAGGCATCCAGCGCCAACGCTGTTTCCAGGTTGTGCCGGCTCATTTGCGTATTGAAGTAACCCTCGGGCTGGCTCAGCTCCTGGGCTACATGTGCGTGGGAGACGATGCCGAACACCGGGTTGCCGGTGTCCTGCAGCAGTTGCCCTGCACTGTGACGCAGGAAGCGTTCATAGCCCAGGTCGGCCGAGGTCGGATAGGGGCTTTTCCTGCGCTTGAGCACCGCCTGCGGGACATAGTCCGCACAGGCTTGCTTGAGCAGCCACTTCTCCTCGCCATCCTTGCTCTTGATCGACCACGGCACGTTGTAGATGTATTCCACCAGTTCGTGATCGGTGAACGGCACCCGTACTTCGAGGCTGTTGCACATGCTCAGGCGGTCCTTGCGATCGAGCAGGATCACCATCCAGCGTTTGAGGTGCATGTGGCAGAGCTCGCGCATCCGCCGTTCCTGCGGGCTGTCCTGGGCCAGGTGCTCGACCTGGCGCAGGGCGTCGTTGTAGCTCGCCTGCTGGTACTTGGCCAGGTCGCACTGGCGGTTGAAGTCCGGGTTGATGAAATCGACCGGCAACTGCACCCGCGACGCCCAGGGGAAGTTCGCGGTGGCCACGACCTTGGGGTCACGGAACCAGCCATAACCACCGAAGACCTCGTCGGCTCCCTCGCCCGAGATGGCCACCGTGGAGTGCTTGCGAATCTCCCTGAACAGCAGGTTCAACGAGGTGTCCATGTCGCCGAACGTGAACGGTACATCCTTGGCACGGAAAACCTCCCGGCGTGCCAGGTCGGAAACCAGTTCGGCGTTGTCGATCAGGACAGTCTGGTGCCGGCTACCGATGGACTTCGCGGCCAGCAGGGCAAAGGGCTGGTCCTGGTCGGGGCGCAGGTCGTCGCTCTTGAAGTGCTCGGATTGGCCGGTGAAATCCACCGAAAAGGAATTGATATCCCCGCCGGTCCTGGCCTTTTCCAGACGCTGGGCGATCGCCGTGAGGGCGGTGGAGTCGAGCCCGCCGGACAGCAGCGAACACACCGGCACATCGGCCTGCAACTGCGAGCCCAGCGCCCGGGTGACCAGCTCGCGGGTCTTGTCCACCGTGCCCTGCAGATCGTCCTGATGCTCCTGGCGGCGTACTTCCCAGTAGCTGTGGATCTTTATCTGGCCATTGGGACGCCAGGACAAGAGGTGACCGGGCAGCAATTCCTTCAGGTTCTTGAACGGCGTCTGGTCGGTGCCCTTCGACAGCGTGAGTACATCGACCAACCCCGTCACTTCCAGCGCCGTGGTGAACTCCGGATGGGCCAGGATGGCCTTGATCTCCGAGGCGAAGAGCAGGCCGTTGCGATGCTGGGCATAGAACAGCGGCTTGATCCCCAGGCGGTCGCGCACCAACAGCAGGTGGCCATCGCGTCCGTCGAACAGGGCGAAGGCGAACATGCCCAGGAAGTGGTCGCAGCAACGCTCGCCCCATTCCAGGTAGGCATGCAACACGACCTCGGTATCGCTGCGTGTCAGGAACTCATGCCCTAGTTCGCGCAGCTGGTTGCGCAACTGATCGTGGTTGTAGACCTCGCCGGTGTAGACCAGCGCGACCTCCTGGCCGTCCGCAAAACGATAGATCATCGGCTGGACACCACCGCTCAAGTCGATGACCGCCAGCCGCCGATGCCCCAGAAGGGCATGTGGATGCTTCCATATGCCCTCGGCATCGGGCCCGCGAAACGCGAGCGTATTGGTCATTGCGCGAATCGCAGGATTCTCTCCTTCGAGCCTGCGCGTATAGTCTACCCATCCTGTGAGACCACACATTTAGCAACTCCTGTCATTAATCGATGAGCCGCGTGAGGTTGGCTGGAAAGACTTCCATGACTCGTGCCGGGTGAACCGCATTGTCTTGCCCCCATTGCCAATCCTTCACGCGGTAGATCCCGGACACACACTTTCATTATTCAGGGTTGCAGACGTCGCACCCGCCAGCCCGTCTCGTTGCGGTCGTAGCGCAAGCGTTCGTGCAGTCGCTCCTGACCGTTACCCCAGAATTCCAGCGACTCGAGCCGCAGCTCGAATACGCAGTACCCCTCGGGACGTGGCAGCGGGCCCTGGACCTCGGCCAGTTTCCTGGCGGCCTCGCGCAGGGCCTGGACATCCTCGAGCTCTTCGCTCTGGTGCGCCACCGATGACATCGGGTGCGTGGCATAAGGCCGGTTCAACCAGGCCGCGTCGGCCTTGGCATCGGACAAGCGCGTGGCCTGGCCATTGACGATGATCTGCTGGCTGGTCTCGCGCCAATACAGGACGCCGGACGCCCATGGGTTCTGCGTCAGCTCGCGGCCTTTCTGGCTGCCGGCGTGGGTGCTGAACACCAGCCCGTTGTCGGTGACTTCGCTGATCACCACGATCCGGGTCGATGGTCGGCCCTGGCTGTCGGCAGTGGCCAGGGCCAGGGCCTTGGGTTCACGGATGCCCACGCGCCGGGCGCGCTCCAGCCAGTTGCGCAGCACGCCCATGGGGTCTTCGGGCAGGGTCTGGTACTCGGGGAAGGGCGCTTCCAGGGTTCCGGTGAGGGATTCCGACATGCCGGTGCCCAGCAGCGGCTTGCCTTGCAGTGGATTGTTCATAGCACGATGGTCCCCCGTCCAAAGGTCACGCCGTTACCGGACACTTCGACCCGCTTCAGATGATCGGCCTGGCCTTCAGCCCTGGCGAACATCAGCGATGGCCGACCGATCTCCACACCCTGGAGAATCTCGACCTGCTGGCCGAACGGCAACTGGCCGTGGCGGGCCAGGTGGATGGCCAGCGGTCCGGCGGCAGAGCCGGTGGCGGCATCTTCGACCACGCCATAGGCCGGCGAGAACATCCGGCTGCGCCAGCGCCGTCCCGAGCCGGCAAAACAGTTGATGGCCATGTCGTGGAAGTTCGACAAGGCGCGGTGGTCGGGGTGCAGGGCCGACAGGGCCTCGATGCTCGGCAGGCCGACGAACACGTGGCGCGGGCCGTTGTGGTAGATCTCGATGGGAAAGGTCGAGGACGCGATGCCCAGGGCCTTGAGCAATTCGGCGTCGCGGCCCAGCGCCGTCCAGGTCGGGATCGGCTGGTCCATGCTGGCGGCGATCACCTGGCCAGCCTGGCGCTCCAGTTCGAAGGCGATGGTGCCCATCTGGGTCTCCAGGTACAGCCGGTGATTCTCGGTGTGGGCGCCCAGCGCGATGGCGGTGCCCAGCAACGGGTGCCCGGCGAAGGGCAGTTCGTTGACCGGAGTGAAGATCCTGATCCGCCAGTCACCACCGTTGCGTGGCTTGAGCACGAAGGTGGTTTCCGACAGGTTCATTTCCCGGGCGATGCGTTGCATCTGTTCGGCCGACAGGTCGTCGGCCTTGAAGAACACCGCGACCGGATTGCCTTCCAGCGGGACGCTGGCAAAGGCGTCGATGATGACGTATTCGTGCATGGGTTATCTCCCGGTGGCCGAAGCGGTGCTGCCGGCGGCGGTATTGATGAGGGCATGGCGCAGCAGGTCGGCCATGATCCGTGGGCCTTCCTGGGTCAGCAGCGATTCGGCATGGAACTGCATCGAGGCGAACGAAGGCCCGCGCAGTGCATGCACTTCGCCGGTCTCGCTGTCGCGGCTGATCTCGACGGTGCCGACGCCATCGACATCCAGCCGGTCGCTGGCGCTCTGGGCGGCAAAGGTGTTGTAGAACCCCACCCGTTCGGCGTTGCCGAACAGGTCGATCTGTTTCTGCACGCCCTGGTTGGGAATGGCCTTGCGCTGCAACTCCAGGCCCAGGCACAGGCTCAGCACCTGGTGGCTCAGGCACACCGCAACGAAGGGCCGCTGTTCGTCGAGCAACGAACGGATGGCCAGGTGCAGGTGATTGATCTTCGTCTGCTGGACGTCGCTCGGGTTGCCAGGGCCGGGGCCCATGATCACCAGGTCGTAGCCGTCGAAGCTGTAGTCGTCGCTGTAGCTGCGTACCGTCACCACCAGCCCCAGGGAGCGCATCTGCTTGGCGATCATCGAGGTGAAGGTGTCCTCGGCATCGACGATCAGCACCTGGCGGCCGCTGAAGTCGCTCTGGGTCTGCTGCCGCTCCTGGCTGTCGGTCAACCAGAAGTCCGAAACATAGGCATTGCGGCTGGCCAGGGCGGCGCGCACCTGCAGGTGATTGCCGAAACGCGAAGGCGCCTGGTTCTTCAGCGCGGCGATCAGGCCGGCGGCCTTGGCCCGGCTCTCGGCGGCCTCGGTCATCGGGTCCGAGTGGCGGACGATGGTCGAGCCCACGCTGATCTTCACCTGCCCAGCGTGATCGATATCGGCGGTACGGATCAGGATCGCCGAGTCCAGCGAGCGCCCACCCTTGCCATCGCTGCCGATCAAGGCCGCCATGCCGCTGTAGTAGCCGCGGCCCTGGGGCTCGTGGCGCTGGATCACCCGGCAGGCGCTCTCCAGCGGGCTGCCGGTGACGGTCGGGGCGAACAGGGTTTCGCGCAGGATTTCCCGGACGTCGCGGCGGGTCTTGCCTTCGATGAAGTACTCGGTGTGGGCCAGGTGGGCCATTTCCTTCAGGTAAGGCCCGAGAACGTGGCCACCGTCTTCGCAGATGCGCGCCATCATCTTCAGTTCTTCATCGACCACCATGTACAGCTCGTCGGCCTCCTTGCGGTTGGCCAGGAATTCCATGACCTCGGTCAGGCTCGGGCCGGCAGGGGGATAACGGTAGGTGCCGCTGATCGGGTTCATCACCGCCACGCCGTCCTTGACGCTGATGTGGCGCTCGGGCGAGGCACCGACGAAGGTGCGCTCGCCGGTGTGGATGATGAAGGTCCAGTACACGCCTTTTTCCCGCTCCAGCAGGTGGCGGAAGAACGACAGGGCCTTGCTCGGGCCGTACTCGCTGATCTCGGCCAGGAAGGTGCGCTTGATCACGAAGTTGGCGCCTTCCCCGGAGCCGATTTCATTGGCGATCACCTGGCTGACAATCTCGGCGTAACGCTCGTCGCTAAGGTCGAAGCGTTCGCTGTTCAACTGGATCGGCTCATCGGGCAGCAACCCCAGCAGTTGCTCGATGCCGATGGATTGTTGCTCGGTAATCTTCATCGCCAGCAATGGCGACTGGTCGTCGACGGCCGCGAAGCCACGCTCGGCGATCTGTCGGTAGGGAATCAGCGTCAGCACATCCAGGTGCGGTGCGCCGATGGTGGTGGCGGGCAGCTCGATATCCGCCAGGCGTCCGGGCTCCGACATCTCTCCGACCAGCACGTCCAGCACGCCCGGGCCGTTGGACTCCGGGCGGTAGAGCAGGGCGAAAGGCCCCGGTGCCGGCTGCAGGACACGTTCGATGAGGTGGGCGGTGGTCTGGCTCATAGCACTACCTCGTCGGTGGTCACCACCATGGCGCAACGGCTGGCGGCATATTCGATGGCCATCCAGTGGTGTTCCTTGCTGAAGTCGGCGATCGCATCGGCGACCAGGAACGGCTGGATATCGTTGGAATAGGCATCCACGGTGGAAATCAGCACGCCGACATGGGCGTACACACCGCACAGCACCAACTGGTCGCGGCCGCTGGCACGCATGCGTTCGAGCAGGTCGGAGTTGAAGAACGCGCTGTAGCGCCACTTGGTCAGCAGCCAGTCGCCCGGGCGCGGCGCCAGGGCGTCGACCACCTCGCGGTCGCTGGGGCTGGCCTGCATGCCCGGGCCCCAGAAGTCCTTGAGCAAGCCCCGCTGCTCTTCGTTCATGCTGCCGGGTTGGGCGGTGTAGGCCACCGGCACCTGGTTGTCGGCGGCCCACTGTCGGATGCGCGCGGCATTGCCCACCACGCTCTCGCGCAGGGTCTCGGGCAATGGCCGCAGGAAGTAGCGCTGCATGTCATGCACCAGCAGCACGGCGCGCTCGGGGTCGATCTGCCATTGCGCGAGGTTGGCTGGCAAGTCGCGGGAAGTGGGCAGGTCGTAGGGGACGATCGATGGAATGCCGGTCATGGCACAAGCTCCAGTCAATAAATGGCGGGTGAGGGCGAGTTTTTCCAAGCCATGACCGCGGTGACGGCTTGCCAGGGCGTCAGGCGCGGATCGCACAGGCTCTTGTATTGGGTGGCGACCTGGGCCAACTCCAGGGTGTCGGACACGCACTCGCTGACCTCATCCGGGGTGGTTTCCAGGTGCAGGCCGGCAGCCACGCCACCGGCCGAGGTCACGGCGTGTTTGAACCCGATGATTTCTTCGGCGATGGTCTGCACCATGCGGGTCTTGTTGCCGCAGGGGGCGACGATGGTGTTGCCGTGCATCGGGTCGCTCAGCCAGATGATCTTGTGGCCGGCGCCGCGCACCGCTTCCACCAATGGCGGCAGGCGATCGCCGACCTTGTGCGCACCCATGCGGGCAATCAGGGTCAGCCGGCCGGGCTCGCGTCGTGGGTCCAGGCGTTCGCACAGGCTCAGCAATTGATCACGGGTGATGTCAGGGCCGACCTTGCAGGCCACCGGGTTGAGCACTTCGCTGAGCAGCGCCACATGGGCGCCGGTCAACTGCCGGGTGCGCTCGCCGATCCATGGCCAGTGGGTCGAGCCGAGAAACACTCGGCCCTGTTCATCCTGGCGGACCTGCGGCAATTCATAGTCGAGCACCAGCATTTCGTGGCTGGTCCAGGCCGGTGAGCCGCTGAGCGGCTCCTGGTCGGCCGGTTCGTTCCAGCCCAGGTGCTGCAGAATGTCCTGGGCCGCGTGATACCCGCGTACCAGGCGTTGGGCGTCATGCTGGCGATGACTGCCCAGGGCCTCGCGGCCATTGACCATGTCGCCGCGATACACCGGCAACTCGACGTCGCCGATGCGCTCGCTGTTGTTGGAGCGTGGTTTGGCGAATTGCCCGGCAATCCGTCCGACCCGCACCACCGGCTGCTGGGTCACCAGGCGCAGCGCACCGGCCAGGATATCCAGGACGGCGGCCTTGCGGGCAACATGGCTGGGAGAGCTTTCATTCATGTCTTCGGCGCAATCGCCGGACTGGATGATCATCGCCTCACCGGCGGCGACTCGGGCCAAGGTGGCACGTAGCACCAGGATGTCCTCGACGCGAATCAGTGACGCACTGTCCCTGAGATAGGCCTGGGCGTCGTGCAATTGTGAGGGTTCGCTCCATTGTGGTTGCTGGAGCGCTTCACAACTAAGAACTCGGTTCAGTAAGTCTTCCATGATGCGATCACTCTCCCTGGGGGATTAAGTAGGTATGCCTTCGCGCTTGATTTGCGGCACGGGAATACCCAGGGCGCGCAACTGCTGGAAGACATTCATGAACTCGCGGTTCTGTTTGATCTTGCCGTCCTGCAACTCGAAAGAATGCAGGAAGTGATTTTCGTAATAACCTTCGGGATATCCAGGAAACAGGATCTTGCCGTGGCCATCACATTCGACCCAGATATGATTAGGGTCGTCGGTCTCGAATATCTGGATGTTGTACCACTCCCAATCCGGGAAGCACTTGAGTGACCAGACCGCATGTTCTGCCAACTTGTCCTTGCCGTTGATGGCAATAGGAGCCCCGGTATCCGTGGTCCACAGGCCACCTGAGCCATCTTCGGTGAACAGTTCATGGCGACGCAGGCGATCCTGTCCCTTGGTATGCATGTATTGCTCTACCGTTGCACGATTTTTACGTCGAAGTTCGCTGGTGTCGTGCTCGTTTAGTTGTCGAGCTGCATTGTTCGGCATGATGAATCTCCTGTTAGAAAGGGCTGGTTTTATGAGGCTGGAATACCTTCACGCTTGATTTTCGGCACGGGAATGCCCAGGCCGCGAAGTTGGTCGAAGGGGTTCATGAACTCACGGCTCTTGCTGATCTTGCCGTTGTCCAGTTCGAACGAATGAATGTAATGATTCTCGCAATATCCTTCGGGATAACCGGGCACCCGAGTCTTGCCGCGAGCATCGCTTTCCACCCAGAACCGATTGGGATTGTCGGTGGCGAATATCCGCACATTGTGGAACTGCCAGTCGGGAAAACACTTTTCGACCCAGGCGCCGAGTGCTGCGAGCTTGGCCTGACCCTTGAACTCAAGCGGTTCTCCGGTCTCGGTATTGCAGGAAGCAAGGCTGCCATCCTGGGTGAACAGTTCATGCCGGCGCAGGCGATCCTTGCCGTTAGTGCGCATGTACTGCTCGACGGTGGCGCGATTCTTCTTGCGAAGTTCAAGTTGATCGTTAAAGCCGCTTAGAGCAATTGGAGCGGGCATGGGCAGCATCCTCACTTATTTAGAACCGGTGTTGTCTAAAATAAATTAAATATCTGGTTAACTATCTAGGGACGAGGTTAGTTGCAGCCTTCGACAGTTTCGCTGTTGTGGCAGTAGCGAGCGGATGATGTTTATACACTTGCGTTTCTTGGCGTTGGAACTACCAGATCTTGTAGTGAGGGGCTGAGCGAGCCCGTCAGGACGGACTGTTTCAGTATCATGAAGTGAGGTGGGCGTTCGTCGCTTGAATTGCAGTAATGGCCCGGTAACATCGAAAAAAAGTAGTGGCGCATGGCTACCGAGTTTAACTAGATAGTACAAATATAGAGTTAGCACGAAGCAGTCTATGGTGGTTCTGAATTACCGGTTGACATGAGTTCAGTTTGGTCTAGTCTCACGACCTCCTTCAAACTTTAGTGGTGTTCAAAATGGAATTAGGACAGCTGTTTGGATGGGACGCCTATTTTTACAGTATCTTTGCGCAAACCCTGAGTACTGAAGAATTCACGGTTGTCGCAATGAGAGCGCTGAATGAACTGGGCTTTGACTCTTTTGCCTATGGCATGTGTAGCGTGACGCCGTTCATGCGCCCCAAGACATATATATATAGCAACTATCCCGAGGAATGGGTGCAGCGCTACCAGGCGCAGAACTATGCCTTGATCGACCCGACGGTGAAGCACAGCAAGATTTCAGCGGCGCCGATCATGTGGGGTAACGAGTTGTTTCGGGAATGTCCGCAGCTGTGGTCCGAAGCTCGGGACTCGGGACTGTGCCATGGCCTGGCACAACCCTCGCTCAATGCCCAGGGGCGAGTGGGGCTGCTCAGCCTGGCGCGCCGGAACAAGGCCATCAGCCTTGAGGAGTTCGAAGCCTTGAGGCCGGTAACCAAGGCGTTTGCCGCCGCCGCCCATGAAAAGCTCTATGAACTGGAAATTGATGACAGCGTCTTCAATGCGGTCGTCGAGTTCAGTGGACGCGAATGTGATGTGCTGCGCTGGACTGCCGATGGCAAGACCTCGGAAGAGATCGGCGTGATCATGGGGGTCTGCACCGATACGGTGAACTACCACCACCGCAACATCCAGCGCAAGATTGGCGCCAGCAACCGGGTGCAAGCCGTGTCCTACGCCGTTGCCCTGGGCTACATCTGAGGGTGAGATGGCCGAGTCGCCTGATGGGCGACTCGGCCGCTGTCAGGCAGTTTCTTGCAGTGGTGCACTAGCGCTGAAGTGTGTGGAGGCGAGAACACCGCGATGGTGTTCGCGGTGAGCCGAGAGCTTGATGGCAATGATCTTTTCATCCTGGTGCAGGGTGGGCGGGCCCAGCCGTTCGAACTGCACGCCGTTGATCTTGTAGTAGCGCTCCATCGTCCTGTTGACCACCCCGACAATGGCATCGGCGCCGGCCTGGCTGGCGATCTTCAGGCTTCTCCAGAACAGCGGCATCGCCAGTTGTGGTTCGCGAGTGGTGAAACGGGTCATCTCCCAGATGGCCGGATGCCGGGGTGGCGCGCCCGTGCACGCCTGGCTGAACACACCTTCGAGCAGGTTCGGGCAGGTGGTGGGAATCAGGCGCGAGCAGCCCGCGACGGCACCCCGATTGTCGATAGCCAGGATGTAGCGGGCCTGATCGGTGTCGTACTGGTCCCATTCGCACTGGTCCGGATGGGGATGGGCCGGGAGGCGCCATCCCAGTCTTTCGACGAACTGTTCGTAGCGGAAGCGACCCAACAGAAATCGCAACTCACCGTTCATCTCGCTCAGCGTGTGCTCTTCCATGTGCATGGCTGGATGTCCTCGAGGGTAGGTAAAGCGGTTCCTTATAGAGGACTGGCAGCAGCTTGGCACCTACCAGATCTGGTAGTTTTCGGGAGCATTCATGAGGCCAGGCGGTTGGCGGTGGGGCCCTTGCCAATACCCCAAGACTTCACCGCCCCCTGGTTCTGGCCCTCGTGTGGTCAGCGATGGATCAAGGGCAGCAAGCCGTAGGTTCAATCACCGCGATGGAAGGCTTGCTCGGCAGGCAGCAAGGGAACCGTCATCGCCGCAGGGGCCGCGACGCTGAAACTCTTGAGCTTGAAGGTCATGCTGTTGGCCTTGAATACCGTTGGATAGTGCTTTTCGGTCCAGGCATTCCAACTGGCCACGCCCAGGGCCAGCTGCAGCGAGTAGTCCAGCGAGTTGAAGCCCGGGGTGAAGGGCTCGTTGGACTTGAGGTTGCGGTAGAACAAGGCGACCGTCGCTTCTTTGACCGTGCACTGGAGCAGGCGCTCATAGGTTTCATTACCGGTGCCCTGGACCTTTTTCGCTTTCAGGCAGTTGTCGTCGGGCCCGGGGTTGAAGTCCGGACCGGGCTTGCCCCGGGTATCCATGGCTCGGCTATGGCAGCTCATACAGCTGGAAAGCGGGCTGTCGACGGGGCCGTTCATGCGCGCCAGGTAGCCCATCTGGTCATCCGGGGCGCGGTTGGCGAACATCGCCTTGGCCTCGGGGTTGACCCAGCTTTCTGCGGGGCGCGTGCCGGCCTGGTAGTCGGCATAGGTGAAACCTGGCGAGTTGCCCCATTCCAGGCCCACGGGGATCAGGTTCTCCCAGTAGTGGGCGGCGCCGCGGGTACCGTTGAACACGAACGTGCCGAATACCCAGCCGCTGTGGGTGGCATCGCCCTGTTCCTTGACCGCGATGTCCATCTGCAGCAAGCGCAGGCTTCTTGGCTGGCCGTTGTCGTCGATGTCCGCCTGCCATTGCAGGTTGTTGCCCGCAAGGTAGGGCGCCTCGCTGTCGGTGGCATCGGTGAGCAGCAGCTTGGCGGTGACCGTGCCCACCGGGAATACCGCCTGGGTGGTGGTCGGGCGTACGGCGCCTTTCCATACCTTGCCGAAGGTGCTGGCGCCCAGGTCATTGTAGAAACCCACGGCCCAGTTGCTGGTGCGCCGTGTCTGGTTCGGCCCCAGTTCATGCACGCGACTGCCTCGTTCCATGGTCAGGCCATGGATCGGCTCGCGCTTGGCGTGCATCCACGGGGCGTGGTACCAGCTGCGCACGGTGTTCTTCTGCAGCTCCCAGTCGACGCTGGTGTTGCCTTCGACCACATAAGCCAGGACCTGGGCCATGTACTTCTGAGGCTCGGTCTTGTAGTCGATGCCGCTCCAGGGAAGTTTCGACGGTGTGGCTGGCAGGCTGGGCGGGTATTGATTGCTGACGGCAAAGCAGGGAAACCCGGTGATGCAGGGGGCCCTGGCGGAGGTGTTGAATTGCGCGATGGCAGCCTGATCGTAACCGTCGTCACTGGACAGCGCGTGGACATCGACGGTGTAGAGGGCGGGCAGGGTGAACAGGATGCAAAGCAGCAAGGATCTGGATGACATAGCACTCTCCTTGGCCATGAGTCATTGCGATCAAGCTTGACTGCACAGGACTGCTTGGACGCGCTACTCCAGGCACTGACAGCTGTAGGTGGGAAGCCACGTGCCGATTGCGAACGTCCATGCACACCAGAACAGTAGTTGAAAACTCTTCCAGGGGCGCCGATCAGGTGCAGAGGAGCAGAGCACGCGCCCCGTGATACTTTCGACGGTGTGCAGAGCCGCTGCCTTGCCATGCGTGGCCACGGACGCAGACCTGCATGCGACCTCGCCGTTCACCGGTCACTTCGAAAGGCGTTCATTTACTCCAATCGACGCAATAACTGCTCCAGCTCATGGCTATCCGACGCGCGATTCGCTTGAATATGGCCCCGCGTCGCCTTGTCTGCTCCATGGCTTGCAAGTGCATGGATGAATAACAAGAACGGAACACTTCGAAAGGACTCTGCATGCTGCTTTCCCGCTGGTTCTCAGGCCTGTCCAACTTGCTGCACTACCGCCGTGAATGGTTGCGCGCCGACCTGCGCGCCGGCCTGTCGGTTGCCGCGATCCAGATTCCCATTGCCATCGCCTATGCCCAGATCGTCGGCCTGCCGCCGCAGTACGGGCTCTATGCCTGTGTGCTGCCGATGATCGTCTATGCCCTGGTGGGCAGCTCGCGGCAGTTGATGGTCGGCCCCGATGCCGCCACCTGCGCGATGCTTGGCGGGGCCGTGGCGCCCCTGGCCATGGGCGACCTGCAGCGCACCGTCGAGTTGTCGATGATCGTCACCGTGCTGGTGGGCCTGATGCTGATCGCCGCCGGGATCGCCCGGGCGGGCTTCATCGCCAGCTTCTTCTCGCGGCCGATCCTCATCGGTTATCTCAACGGCATCGGCCTGAGCCTGATCGCCGGGCAAATGGGCAAGGTGGTGGGGTTCAAGATCGAAGGCGAAGGCTTCATCCTGGGATTGATGGACTTTCTCCAGCGCCTGGGCGAGATCCACTGGCTGACCCTGGCCATCGGCCTGGCCAGCCTGGGCCTGCTGATCTGGTTGCCGCGCCGCTATCCACGGCTGCCGGCGGCGCTGGTGACGGTGGCGGTGTTCACCCTGCTGGCCGGTCTGTTCGGCCTCGATCACTTCGGCGTCTCGATCCTCGGCCACGTGCCCGCCGGCATCCCTGAACTGTCCTGGCCCAGCACCACCCTGGAAGAAAGCAAGAGCCTGCTGCGCGACGCCCTGGGTATCGCCACGGTGAGTTTCTGCAGCGCCATGCTCACGGCCCGCAGCTTCGCCGCGCGCCACGGCTACGCAATCAACGCCAACCACGAATTCATCGCCCTGGGCATGAGCAACCTGGCTGCCGGCGCGTCCCAGGGCTTTGCCATCAGCGGCGCGGATTCGCGCACCGCGGTCAACGACATGGTCGGAGGCAAGAGCCAGCTGGTGGGCATCGTCGCCGCCGTGGCGATCGCCCTGATCCTGCTGTTCTTCACCGCACCCATGGCCTGGATCCCGCAGCCGGCTTTGGGCGCGGTCCTGCTGATGGCTGGCTGGGGCCTGATCGACATCAAGTCGCTGGGGCAAATCTACAAGCTCAGTCGCTTCGAGTTCTGGTTGTGCCTGCTGACCACTGTCAGTGTGCTGGGCCTGGGCGTGCTGCCGGGCATCATGTTCGCCGTGACGCTGGCCATCCTGCGCCTGCTGTACAGCATCTACCAGCCCACGGACGCGGTGCTGGGCTGGATGCCGGGTATCGAAGGCCAGGTCGATATCAGCAAGTACCCGCAGGCCCGGACCGTTCCCGGCCTGGTGGTGTATCGCTTCGACGACGCGATCCTGTTCTTCAATGCCGATTACTTCAAGATGCGCCTGCTCGAGAACATCGGGCGCGACGGCAAGCCCGAGGTGGTGCTGTTCGATGCGGAGGCGGTCACCGACATCGATGTCAGCGGCATCGCGGTGCTGCGTGAGATCCGCGACACCCTGGCCGCGCAGGGCATCCACTTCGCCATCGCGCGGGCCCGTGGCACGTTCCTGACGATGCTGGAGCGCTCGGGGATGAGCGCCGAAATGGACGAGCAACTGTTGTTCAGTTCGGTGCGTTCGGGGATCAGGAGCTACCGGGTATGGCGCAACAGCGTGCGTAAGAAGGACGCGGCGCCAGACCCGGCAGGAGAGTAGCCGGCGAGGGGCGGCCCTTGCCGGCAGGTCGATCGCGCGTTGTGGACCTGCCAGAACTTGCTCAGGGTCCACGCCGCACGCTCAGATGCGTCGGTCACCAGTTCACTGGGTGATGGTCATGCTGCTTGTGGCCTGGACCGAGCCATACCGAATGCGCGTATAGATCGGGTCGCTGTAGCTGAAGTCCATGACGGTACCCATGGAGCCAAGGTGTATGGCCTGGCAACTGAAGTTCACCGCCACTTGCCCGCCATAAGGCGTGACGCCGATGGCGACCTGGGTCGGTCCGGTCCATTCGATCTTGCAGCCGAGGGTGCTGCCCCCGGCACTGGTGTTGTAGCCACGGCAATTCAAGCTGGCATTGCCATTGCTGGTGGTGGGAAAGCCGGCCCATTTGGCGATGGCCAGGTTGGCCGAGCATGACGTGTTGACGCTGCTGGCCCCCGGGGCGAGCTTGTAGACCCCGGAAGGAGGCGAGAGGGTGGCTGTCACAGGGGTCAGCGGCAGGGCTGAAAGACTCGAGGCCGCCTGGTTTTCAACCACGGTCGTCGGCGAAGGCGGGAGCTTGCACACCACCACGGCGCCGACGTCGTCGGACTTTTTCAGCTCGCCCAGGGCGGTGATATCGGAGCCGCCCCTGGATTCACAGAACAGTTTTCTCAACTGGGCTTTTTCTTCAGCGTCGGCGGTGGACGCCGCCTGGGCCAGGGGCGCGAGTGCCAGGCCAATGACGCCTGCCATCAACAGACTGGAAACATTCATGATCGATTCCTTATCGAGGTGAGAACTTTCAGCACGATAGGATCGAGACGCCGGCTTTTTGATGACAAAAGCTCGGGTGCCCTGCCAACGCCCGGCAGGCCCCGGGGCATTGCTCGACGGATCGAAGTCGAAGACCTTGCGCAGCGAACCGCCTTCAGGTGGAATGCCGGCCAATCACGCCATGGCAGGCCCTGGAGAGCGCCCAAGCCGCTGGCTGCGGGAGCCGTGGAGCTGGCCAACCGCACGAGCATTGCACGCTGAATCCACTTATCGAGGGAAAGACAAAACAACAATGAAAATATTATTCATCGCTTCGCTAGGACTGTTTTCACTGATTCAGACACCGCTCTGCCTGGCGGACAATGCCAACGGCAAGAATCTCTATTTCCAGCGATGTGCCACCTGCCACGGAGCGGATATCAAGGGCACAGGGCCGCTGGCCAACAAGAGCAATCCACCCACGCCTGACCTCACCACGCCTGCTTTCAAGAAGCGCCTGCATGATTACCCCGGCGTTATCGTGTCATCGGTCATCCTTCGCCCCAATGGCGACTTGATTCCAAGAACCTTGCGAGAGAATGGGGTGAAGATACCGCCGCATGCGTGGAGCGTGACGGATTTTCGCGACTTGAATCAGTACATGATCGGGGTGATTTCAAAAAGCCGATGACCCGGGACGAGCGCTGGAAGTCTCAGCTATCCATTGCCCCGAACCTGGCCGCCAGGCCCCGCATTGCCGCCGGGGCATTGTCCCTTGAGCCCGCGGGCCAGGGTCGTGGCACAGGACAGGGCGCCACCCAACTATGGTTTCTGGTATCCGGGGCTTGACGAGTGTGGGGCCGTGCTGTTGAATGCGCGCCCTCAAGCCCCTGCAACCTTTCCCCCAAGTGGTGAAGCCAGTGCCCTGCCTCAGCCAACACGCCTGATACCGACGACGGTCCATCCTGCCTGATGGCTGCCCGCGCCTGCGCGCGGCGGCGCTTCATCGCTGCGCCTGACTGATCCTGTCGTCGGTTTTTCCCTATTTCCAAGGAGAAACCCATGAACATGGAATTGCGTGGCCACGCGCACGCCCTCGAACTGCTCAAGTATCCCCGCACCCCTCACCTGGAAGGCTCGCGCCTGCAGGATGGCGACACCGACGCTGGCCAGGTTCGTTATGCCTCCCTGGCCGGACAATGGCTGGTGGTGGAAGAAAAACTCGACGGTGCCAACGCCGGCATCAGCTTTACCCCAGGCGGTGAACTGCGCCTGCAGTCACGCGGCCATTACCTCACCGGGGGCGGCCGCGAGCGTCAGTTCAATCTGTTCAAGCAGTGGGCCGTGGCCCACGAACACTGGTTGCTGGAGCGCCTGGAAGACCGCTTCGTGCTCTATGGCGAGTGGTTGCACAAGAAACACTCGGTGTTCTACGACCACTTGCCGCATTACTTCTGCGAGTTCGACGTGTGGGACCGCGCCACGGGCCTGTTCCTGTCCACCGTGGCGCGTCGGCGCCTGCTCGAAGGCGGGCCGGTGCTGTCGGTGCCGGTGTTGTACGAAGGGCCGGCGCCACGCCGACATGCAGAGCTGATGGCGCTGGTCGACGATTCGCTGGCCAAGACCGCGCGCTGGCGCGAGGTGTTCGAGCAGGTGGTCAATCGCGAGGGCCTCGACCTGGCCCGAGCCTGGCGCCAGTGTGACCGCTCCAGCCGCATGGAGGGCTTGTACCTGAAGCTTGAGGACGAGCAGCAGACCCTGGGGCGGTTGAAATGGGTCCGCCAGGATTTCGTCCAGGCCATCCTCGATGCCGACCAGCACCATGCCAACCAGCCGTTCATTCCCAATCAACTGGCCGACGGTGTCGACCTCTATGCACCGCGCCTGTCCATGGACTGGCACGGTCCGCGCCACGGCTACTGAAGGAGCCTGCCGAAATGGATATTCATCAACTGCAACGACTGGTGCCCGAGCCCGGGCACGATATGGACGCCGCCGCCTGCCTGGCGGCCATCCCGGCCCTGGCCCGCCTGGCCGACACCCCCCAGGACCCGACCTACCACGCCGAGGGCGATGTATGGATTCATACCCGTCTCGTGGTCGAGGCACTGCTGGCTCAGCCAGCCTACCGACAGGCCACCACCGAGCAGCGCTTCGTGCTGTTCTTTGCCGCCTTGCTGCACGACATCGCCAAACCCGACACCACGGTGATCGACCCTGAAACCGGGCGCATCGGCCAGCCCGGCCATTCTCGCCGGGGCGCGGTGGATGCGCGGTTGCTGTTGTGGCGCGCCGGTGTGCCATTCGATCTGCGTGAACAGATCTGCCGCATCATCGCCGTGCACCAGCTACCGTTCTTTGCCCTGCAGGGTGATCGCAGTGGACGCAGCGCCGAGTTCCTGTTGCACAAGCTGTCGTGGGAGTTGCCGGTGTGGATGCTGTGTGCGGTGGCCGAAGCCGACATGCAAGGCCGTGACTACGCCGGCAAGGCCGATGTGATGACGGCCATCGAGTTGTGGCGCGAACTGGCGCACGAGGAGGGCTGCCTGCACGGGCCGCGGGCGTTTGCCGACGACTACACGCGCATTCAGTACCTGCGTGGTGCCCGGGTGCATCCCGACTATTCACTGCACCCGCCGCAAGGCTCGCAAGTGGTGATGCTCTCCGGCTTGCCGGCCAGTGGCAAGGACACCTGGACCGCAGACCACCATCCCGGGCTGCCGGTGGTGTCGTTCGACGATGCACGCCAGGCCCTTGGCCTGCGCCACGGGCAGAACGAAGGGGCGGCGGCGCACTACGCCATCGACCGGGCCAAGGTCCTGTTGCGCGAGCACCGGCCGTTCGTGTGGAACTCGACGCACCTGTCGGCGCAGATGCGCAGCCGCACCCTGGACTTGCTGTACGGTTACGGCGCAGAGGTGGAAATCGTCTACCTGGAAAGCCCCGAGCGCGAGATCATGCGGCGCAACCAGCAGCGCGACACCTCGCTGCGCAACGATGATATCCGTCGCATGCTGTTCAAATGGGAGGTACCGCTGCCGACCGAGGCGCACCGGGTGAGGTACCAGGCGGTGACGTGAGGCGGGCGCAAGTTTGCCGGGGCCACTAGAATCACCCGCCCCGTCAGCAGGTCGCAGCGGGGCAGTCAGCCGGGTTGGCGGTGAGCGCGAAGGGCTTCAGCGCTCGCTGCGTCGATACAGCGCCAGCCCTATGGCGAGTGCTGCCAGGGTCATGGCACAGCCCCTGTTGATGCATTGCATCACTTTGGCGGAAAAGCGCCGCATGGCGTGCCGGCCTCCAAGCGCATACAGGCTCATGAAGACGCAGTCGATCAAGGCGCTTATCACGGCCAGCGTCACGTACTGCTGGGCGATCGGACCTTCAGGGCTGATGAACTGCGGCAGGAAGGCTGAAAAGAACAGCAGGCCCTTGGGGTTGGACAGCCCGACCAATAGCGCCCGCATGAAGGCCGAACGCCCCCTGGTGGCGTGTTGCACGAGCGCGTCGGCCAACGGCCGAGTCGGTGCGTGCCACAGGTTCCAGGCCAAGTACAAGAGGTAGGCGGCACCTGCCCACTTGACCAGCGAGAACAACTGTTCCGAGGCTTCAAGCAGTGCACCCAGGCCACATCCGACTGCGCCGATCAGGATGATATCGGACAGTGCCGCGCCCGCCATGCCATACGACGCGACGCGCATGCCGTGGGCTGCGCCATTGTTGAGCGCCAGCAGCATCGATGGGCCAGGCGTCATCATGACCGCGCTGACAGAGACAATGAACAGGAGCAAGGTGGTGCTTTCCATCAGGTTGTGTCTCCAATGATGTTCGATTCGCAACTCGCTAAATAAACGATGCGCTCTTGATAAAATGCGTCATTTCCCCTGAGCGGATCAACAGAAAACCGTGCTGTGTTGGCGCTGGGATTTGGCAATCGGATCGCTCGCATCCCTTGAGCACGGCTGGCGTGTTCCACAGTCCCCAGGCAGCTGTCTCGTCGGGCCGGATGGCCAGCGGCGGCGGTGAAGTCCTGTACGCAAACATGCTGGACGCTGACGCATGTTTCCCGGGTTTTCAGTCATTAACACCTCAGGACCCGCGCCTTAAGCTCGTTTCAATGGTCACCGGCTCCTCCAAAGGCATTGGTGCCCAGATCGCCCGACAACTGGCTCGGGAGGGCGCCACGGTCATCGTCAACTACACGCGCAGCAAGACCGATGCCGACCAGGTCGTGACGCGGATTCTCGAGCAGGGGGGCAGTGCCTTCGCCATCCAGGCAGACGTGGCGAAGAGCCTTGAGGTCAAGACGCTTTTCAAGGCAGTCGCTCATCGTTATGGCCGCGTCGACATCCTAGTCAACAATACCGGGGTCTACTCCACTGGCGAGCTGGGCGAGGTGACCGAAGGGGTGCATGCCAGTGGTTTCTTCGAGGGTGGTTTTCGCAGCAAGATCGAATCCATCACGCCTCTGGGGCGCATCGGGCAGCCCCAGGACATCGCGCCGGCCGTGGCTTTCCTGGCCTCGGACGACGCGAGCTGGATCACCGGTGAAACGCTGATCATTGGTGGTGGTCTGCGCTAGGCGCTACATGCCTGCTGGGCACGCTGATAGTGGCGCGGCGCCTCGCTCATCACTCGCTTGAAGGCGTTGCTGAAGGCACTTTCCGATTCGTAGCCCAGTGAAAAGGCAATGCTGGAGATGCTGTCGGCAGAGTTGCGCAAGCGATCGCTGGCCAGCAGCATCCGCCAGCGGGTCAGGTACTCCATGGGCGCGACGCCGACGACATTCTTGAAGCGCTGGGCAAACGCCGAGCGCGACATGTTCGCCATCCCGGCCAGCTCCTCCACGGTCCAGCGGCGTGCCGGCTGGTCGTGGAGGGCACCGATCGCGCTGCTCAGGTAACGATCGGCCAGGCCGGCAAACCAGCCCGTGCCTTCGCCGTCGAGAGTGTCCAGGTGCACCCGCAGCACTTCGACGAGCATGATGTGCGCCAGGTGCTCGGTGACCAGCGAACGGCCCGGCTGGCGCTGCTGCAGTTCCGAGATGAAGCGCTCCAGGGCCCAGCGCAGCACCGATGCCTGGGCGGACACTCCGGTCAGGTGGACCACCGACGGCAGGGAACTAAGCAGGACCTGGGCGGGGACTGCGGTGAACTCGAAGCGACCGCCGACCAGTTGGGTGTCCTGGCCACCGTAGTCGAGGATGAGTTCGTCCTTGGCCAGGCGCTGGAAGTAGCGGTCGGAATCGATGGGAACCTGGGACATGTCGCTGTAGAGCGCGAAGCGGCGCCCCCGCGTCATCAGGTAACAGTCACCCTGCTGCAATCGCTGTGGTTGCTGCTCGCCCTCGACCACCAGCCAGCAACTGCCTTGCACCACGGTGGTGAACTTGATCCCGGCGATCTCGGGAAAATGGAACGCCCAGTCGCCCCCAAGATTCAACGCTGCGGAGTGATAGTTGCGGATCCGCAATAAAGACAGAACACCTGAGAGCGGGTCCATTGAGCAACCTTTTCAATCCTGAAATACACGTTTTTGACTGTAGCATCGGGATTATTTCATTGGATATATAAAAGACTTTTCGCGTAATACCGCCTGTTCCTTCGGGAGCAGGCGGTTTTTTTTGCCGAACGTTTGCGCTGCACGCGTGCCAGGAGCCGGACACGCGTCCAGCGCGGCGGTTAATCGCGATTGACCACGGTGACTCGAATCGGTGTCCGCCAGCCACCCCCCAGCGCCTTGTACAGCGCAACCACATTGATATAGGACGCAGTATCCGCCTGCGCCAGGGCATCTTCGGACTGCAGCCGGGTGCGCTGGGCTTGCAGCGCCAGCAAGTAAGGAGCCGCGCCCGCCTGATAGCGCACCTGCGCCAGGCTGGCGGCCCGGGCGCTGTGTCGGGCGGCTTGCAACAGGTCCCCCAGTCGCTGCTGCGATTGGCTGTAGGTGGTCAGCGCGCCTTCGGCTTCCGCCACCGCCTGCAGCACTACCTGCTCGTAATGGGCATGGGCGCCTTGCTGGCGAGCCTGGACCTGGCGTTGCCGGGCCTTGACGCTGGCCAGGTGCAGGGCAGGCCAGCTGACGCCGGGCAGCACGCTGAAGGCGCGACTGCTGCTGGAGCCCAGGTCCGAGCCTCGAATGGCCACGAACCCCAGGAAACCACCCAGGTCCAGGCGGGGATAGAGTTCGGCGGTCACCGCGCCGATATCCGCCGTGGAGGCGGCCAAGTCCCGCTCGGCGCTGGCAATGTCCGGGCGCTGGCGCAACAGGTCGGCGAGATTGCCGATCGGCAAGCGGGTGACCAGTGGCTCCAGGGCAACTGGGCGGATCAACGCCGGCAGCTCGCTGGGTTGAGCAGCCACCAGTACCGCCAGGCGGTAGCGGGCCAGTTGGACACGGGTCTCCAGGGGCGGCAAGGCGGCCTGCTGGCGGGCTTGCTCGGCTTCGGCGCTGGCCAGCTCATCGGCGGCGCCGCGCCCGACGCCGACCATGGCTGTCACCACCTGCACCATGTTCTGCTGGTTCTCCAGGGCCGCGCGGGCCACGTCCAACTGGCGCTGGGCGCCGCGCATCTCGAAGTAGTTGCGCGCCACTTCGGCCGCAACCACGATGCGCGCTTGCGCCACATCCGCCTCGGCCGCCTCGCCACGGGCGGCGGCGGCTTCGGACAGGCGCTGCAAGCGGCCGAACAGATCGATCTCCCATTGAGCGTCCAGCCCGGCCCGGTAGCTCTTGGCCAGATTGCGTTCCCCGGCAGGGCCGGGGTTGTCCTGGGCCTTGCTGCGTGAATATCCGCCCTCGGCGGTGACGGTCGGCAGACGGTCGAGCTGGCGCTCATCGAGCTCGGCCCGGGCTTCCAGCAGCCTGGCCTGGGCCTGGTGGATGTCGCGGTTGCGGCTCAGTGCCTGGTCCATCAACTGGTCCAGTTGCGGATCCTGGAACTGGCGCCACCAGTCCCGTTGCAGCTGTTCACTGGAGTACAGCGCCGTATCCAGGCGCTGGGGCAACGGCCGCGCAGTGTCGGTGCGGGGCTGGTAGTCGGGCCCCACCGCGCAACCGGCCAAACCGAGCGAGAGCAGCACCGCGCACAGCGGGCGCCGCGCAAAGAGTCCTGTGTTTGACATGATGTGTTCCTTACCCCCTGGGGGTCATTGCGGCGTCCGCGTCGTCGACGGATGCCAGTTCACGGTTACGCGGATGGTCGGCTGCAGCGCGATGGTCGACAGCGATGAGCGAATACATGGTGGGCAGTACCAGCAGGGTGAATACCGTGCCGACCAGCATGCCGACCACGATGACCAGGCCCAGGTCGTAACGGCTGTGGGCACCGGCCCCCGAGGCGAACAGTAGCGGGATCAGGCCGGTGACCATGGCCGCGGTGGTCATCAGGATCGGTCGCAGGCGCAGCCTGGCCGAGTGCAGGATGGCCGCACGCCGATCAAGGCCTACCTTGACCTGTACCTCATTGGCGAACTCGACCATCAGGATCCCGTGCTTGCTGATCAGGCCGATCAGCGTCACCAGTCCGATCTGCGTGTAGATGTTGATGGTCGCCATGCCCAGTGCCAGGGGAATCAAGGCACCGCATATCGACATCGGGACACTGATCAGGATGATCAGCGGGTCACGCAGGCTTTCGTACTGGGCCGCCAGGACCAGGTAGATCACGATGATGGCGAAGACGAAGGCCATGATCAGTGCCGCGCCTTCCTGCTGATACTGGCGCGAATCCGATAGCCAGTCGTAGCTGAACCCGGGCGGCAGATTGCCGGCCTGCGCCTCGAGGAACTGTACGGCCTCGCCCATGCTCACGCCGGGGTTGGGAATGGCCTGCAGGATCGCCGAGTTGAGCTGGTTGAACTGGGTCAGCTGGTTCGGTTCCACACCGGTCGAGACCGTGACCAGGTTGGACAGCGGCACCTGCGCACCCGAGGCACTGCTCACATAGAACCGCGCCAGGGCTTCGGGCGACAGCCGCTCGTTGCGCAGGCTCTGCGGAATGACGTCATAGGAGCGTCCGTCCATGGCAAAGCGGTTGACGTAGTTTTCACCGACCAGCACCGCCAGGGTGTCGCCGATGGCTTTCATGGTTACGCCCAGGCTGTTGGCCTTGGCGCGATCGACCTGGATGCGGATCACCGAGTTGTTGTAGTCCAGGTCGCTGTCCACCACCATGAACAGGCCACTGTGGCGCGCCGCGCTTTTCAGGATCTCCATGGCCTCGTAGACGACCTTGTAGTCGCCGGCGCTCTTGATCACCATCTGCACGGGCAGGCCGCCGGTGGAGCCGGGCAGCGATGGCAACTGGAAGGCGAACACGTTGTTGCCCTCGATGAGGTTGGCGCGGTTCTGCATGTCGACCTGGATCTGGTCGGCGTTACGCTGGCGTTTCTCCCATTCGACGAAGTTCACCCCGCCGATACTGTTGGACACTCCATTGATGCCGTTGATCAGCCACAGGTTGCTCTGCTCGGGCAGTTCGCCCATGACCGTGTTCCACTGTTCGGCGAACTTCTCGACGTAGGCGATATTGGCATTCTGCGGCGACTTGATCGCGGTCAGCACCGTCGCCTGGTCTTCCACCGGCGCCAGTTCGTTCTGGGCACGGCTGTACAGCAGCGGCACACTGAGCAGGACCAAGGCTGCGACAGCGCAGGTGACCCAGCGATGATGCAGGGACAGGTCCAGCACCCGGCCATAGGCCTCGCCCAGGTGATGGAAGAACCGCTCCGCCCGGCGCGCCATCCAGCCTTCGCTCATCGCGCTGTTGAGCAGGAACGAACTCATCACCGGCGACAGGGTCAGGGCGATGAGCCCCGAGACCATGACCGACCCGGCCAGGGTGAAGGCGAACTCCTTGAACAGCGAACCGGTCAGGCCACCCATCAGGCCGATCGGCGCATACACCGCGGCCAGGGTCAGGGTCATCGCGATCACCGGCGCGGCCACTTCGCGGGCGCCGATCAGCGCAGCGCGGGCCGGCGAATGACCCTCTTCGATATGCCGGTGGACGTTTTCCACCACAATGATGGCGTCATCCACCACCAGGCCGATGGCCAGCACCATGGCCAGCAGGGTCAGCAAGTTGATGCTGAAGCCGAACATCGCCATGAAGGCCGCGGCTCCGAGCATCGACAGGGGGATGGTGATCACCGGGATGATCACCGCGCGAGCCGAGCCCAGGCTGAGGAAAATCACCAGCACCACGATCACGATCGCCTCGCCCAGGGTGCCCAGCACTTCGTCGATCGACGCGCTGATGAACCGCGCCAGTTCGAAAGGTACGGCCACCTTGACGTCCGGTGGCAGGTTCTGACGGATGCCCGGCAGCAGCTCGTTGAGCTTCTTGACGATCACCAGCGGGTTGGCATTGGGGGCGGCGTTGAGCCCGAAGAACACCGCGTTGACCCCATCCATGGTGGCGCTGGTGTCGCTGGATGCCGCGCCAAGCTCGACGGTGGCAATGTCATTCAGGCGCACGATGCCGACCGGGGTCGACTTGACCACCAGGTCGCGGAATTCGGCCACGTCGACCAGGTCGGTATTGACCTGGATGTCGGAGACCACATACAGGCCCTTGGCTTGGCCGGGTGCAGCCTGCACGTTGTTGTCGCGCAGCGCTTGCGCCACGTCGCCGCCGGAAATGCCGTGTGCCGCCATGCGGTTGGCGTCTAGCCAGATGCGCATGGCCATTTTCTGCCCACCGTTGAGGTCGATGCTGCCGACTCCTTCGATGGACGACAGTTGCGGTTGCACCACGCGGGTCACGTAGTCCGACAGCGCGGCGGTGGACAGGCTAGGGCTGGAGAAACCGACGTAGGCGACCGCCGTGGCATCGCCGGAAGACTTGACGATCACCGGGTCATAGGCTTCGGCGGGCAACCGGTACTTGACCTCGTTGACCTTGGCCATGACCTGGGTCATGGCCTTGTTCGAGTCGGCGTTGAGCTTCATGCGCACGGCAATCATGCTGCGGCCCTGGGTCGAGGTCGACGTCATGTAGTCGACGTCCTCGACCGTTGCCACCGATTGCGCGATCGCCTGGGTCACGAAACCCTGCATCAACTGCGGCGAAGCCCCCGGGTACTGGGTGGTGATGGTCAGGGTGGAGCTTTCCGTGAGCGGGTACTGTCGCACCGGCAGTTGGTTGACCGCCAGCAGGCCCAGCAACAGCACCAGGGTACTGACCACCAGCGCCAGTACGGGGCGGCGGACAAACAGATCAGTGAACTTCATGGCAATTTTCGCCTGTTATGGGTTCGAGGCAGGATCACGCGGCGCCTTGAGCGCGACGTTGTCCCACGGAATGATTTCGATGTGCGCGCCATTGCTCAGGCGCAACTGGCCGGAAGTGACGACCCGGTCCTGGGCCTTGACCCCATCGAGCAGCACGACCCGGCCGGCGATGCGCGCCCCGGTCTTCACTTGCGCCAGGCGCACGCTCAGGGTGCGCGGGTCATCGCCTTGCACGGTGTACACGTAGTCGCCGTAGCTGTTGTAGCTGACCGCAGTTTCCGGAACGCTCAGGACCTGCTCCGAAGTCGGCAGGCTGACCTGGGCATTCACATACATGCCCGGGGCGAGCAGGTTGTCCGGGTTGGGCAGGGTGGCCTGGACCAGCAGCGTGCGTGTGCCCGGGTCGATGCGCGGCTCCAGCGTGCTGACCTTGCCGGTGAACTGGCGACCGGGGTAGGCATCCACCGACAGTTGCATGGCTTGCCCGGGCTTGAGCACCGACAGGGTGCGCTCCGGCAGGTTGACGTTGGCAAACAGCGTTTGCGCATCGGTCAGCGAGACCATCGGGTCGCCGGCCTGGACGAACTGGCCCAGGTTGACCTTGCGCACTCCCAGCACCCCGGAAAACGGTGCCTTGATGCGTTTCTGCTCGATCAGCGCCTGGACGCGGGCGATATCGCCCTGGACCTGCCGGAAGTCGGCTTGGGCCTCATCCAGCTGTTCCTGGGTAGCTGCTTGCTGGGGCAGCAACAGGCGAGTGCGTTGCAGCCGCGAGCGCGCATTGCTGGCCTGGGCCTGCAGGCGTGCCAGCTCGCCGCGCTCGGGAGCGTCGTTGAGTTGCACCAGGGTTTGCCCGGCACGCACGGCTTCTCCGGCGCGCAAGGCAATGACCGTGACCAGGCCGCCGGTTTCGGCGGTCACCATCACTTGGCGGGTGGCTTCCAACTCGCCGATACCGGTCAGCAGGTTTGGCAACGGGCCCTGGGCAACCTGGGCCACGGCCACCTTGATGGCCGGCAGGGAGGGCTCGGTATCACCGGCAGCGGTGGACGAGGTCACGCCCAGCAGGGCAATGGCGAGGGTACTGCCGGCCACCAGCAAGGCGGTGCCGCCGACCCATCGTTTGAGTGTCGTGTTCATATCTTCACTTACTGTGTGGAGTGTCTGGAGTGCCGTGCGCGGAGGCGCCATGGCACAAGGAAGGAGGAGGGCATCAGCGGGTAAAACGGCTGTGATGGGCGAAGGCGGACAACACCAGGCCAATGATCAGGAACACCGCCAGCGCGAGGGTGCTGGCGCTGGCGATGCCGTAGGCATCCACCAGTAACCCCATGGGCACCGGGGTTGCATTGAAGAGGTAGACGGTGGCGTAGAAATAGGAAATCAACTTGCCATGGCTGTGGCGCGGTGCCAGCTGGTTGACCAGGCGGGCGTTGCCGACGAACAGCGCGCCATAGGCATAACCACCGATGGCCAGCCCCAGCAGTGCGAGCCACAGCGCATGGGTGTAGCAGGCCAGGAGCAGGACAACGAAGGTCAGGCACTGGCACAGCCAGCCGCCGAGCAGTGCCTGGCGCGCCTCGAGCCGCTGGCAATACAGCTGGCTGATACCGGCGATCAGCAGGTACGCCGCAATCACATAACCGAAGAGCCCCGGCGCCGTCAGGCCGAAGATCTGCCGCGCCACGTGCGGGCCCAGTACGAACACGCAGGTGGCGAACGACCAGCTGAAAAACACGCTCCAGGCACAAAGGTGGAAGGGCAGGCCGATGCCCTGCAAGGCTTGCTTGAGGCTGGCCGGCCGATCCGCCTGGGCATGGTTGGTGCCGGCATGGACAGCGCCCCGGCCCGGCCACAGGATCAGGCTGGCAACGGCGGCGGCCAGGCCCAGCAGCGCGATCAGCCAGAAGGGTGAGGCCATGGGTTTTATATCCAGTTGCAGTGCTGCGCCGCTGAGCAGCGGTCCCAGGGCCAGGCCCGACACCATGGCCAGTGTGGCGACCAGGGCTGGGCGCTGGTCGTTGTGCCCGGGGTTGAAACGCACCAGGGCGATGTTCACCACGGCGGTCATCACCCCCGAGCCCAGGCCGCCCAGCAGGCGGGCGAAACACAGCGTGCCCAGGGACGTGCCATGGGCAAAGGCGCCAGCGCCGATGAACACCAGCACGCTGGCGGGCACGAACAGCCAGCGTAATTCGGCGACAGTCCCGGCCAGCCCAGCCATGGCTGCCAGGGCCGTCAGCACACCGATGCCATAGGCACCAAAGATCAAGGTCAGGTCCAGCGAGCTCAGGCCGAAGTGCTCTTTGTAAAGCGGGTAAAGCGGCGTCGGGGTGCTGCTGTTCATCAATGACACCATCAGGGACAGTGCCAGCAGGAACACAAAGATGCTCGAACGCCGTTCACCGGCAACAGGCGTGGATGTGGACATGGATTTCGGGTCCGCAGGAGGAACAGGAAGGCGCCGGTTCAAGGCAGGCAGGCTGTGGAAAGCCGGCCAGCAAATGATATCGAGCGACCTGAGCCACCCCCATGCGCGAAACACCGGACTTCATTGGCCAGCGTCCAGGCAGCCTGTGATGTTGGGCTGCGGGTATGCCGGGGAGGCGTTCCTAGACACGCCGGCAATCAGGCATGCGGGTCTTCAGAGCACTGGTTGTGTGGGGTGGATTGGAAATTCATGGCGGTGGCAAGGTGGGGCAGGGAGGGGATTGTTATCTTTGCGGCCGAACTTTGACCGATCAGTCCACATGCCGTTGGCGAGGATTATCTGGATTTCCGTTGCAGCGCTTCGAACCGCTTCTCAAGGAAAGGTGCACAGGCAATTCGGCATTGCTCACGGGATGCCTTAAGATAGCCGGTTGCCGAAAGAACCGTCATGGCCGTCGCCATGAAGGGCTTTCATCCTTTACAAATAAGTGTGGTGAAGATGAACAAGCCTTTCATTTCGCTGTGCCCTGAAATTACTCGGGCACATGCGCTGACGTTGAAAGATTGGTTGGAAGATGAGCGCGTCACCTGTTACCTGAGCGATTCACGTGATGTTTCCCGCACCATCGAGCACGTCATCGATCGAACTCAATTACCAATCCTGACCCATCTGTTCAACCGGGGTGGCCGATTCTTCATGGCCTATGACCGGCATGACGCGCCAGTGGGTTTTGTCCGTCTCGTCAAGACCGATTCCAATTGCGAGATCGTCCTGGTCATCGGGGACAGCGACAAATGGGGCCGAAACCTTGGCGCCCGCACCATCCGCGAGGGCATGAAGCTGGCCTTTCTCGATATGCGGGCCGAGAAGCTCATCGCCAAGATCCACCCGGACAACGCGCGCTCACTGAAGGCCTTTGTGCGCAGCGGCTTTGTGCTTGAGAGCGAAACGCCGACCTTGAAGTCATTCTCCATGACCGGGGGGCGCTACCTTGAGCTCTTGCGCGAAGGTGCCGTTGGCGACTCCACGGGGATCTACATCACTGAAGTCGACAAGGCCAGGCTCGAGAGCCTGATCGTCTTCGAGCAAGGCCCGGCCGTTGTAGAACTCGAACATGAGCTTGAGCGCGCCATTGTCGTCAAGCCGCAGCAGGTGGCGCGCAATGTGGTCACGATGAATTCCAGGGCCTTGCTGCACCTGGACGACGAAGAGATCGAAGTGGCCCTGGTCTACCCGGAAGACGCGGACAGCAGCGCCGGGAAGCACTCGGTGTGTTCCGACATCGGCGCCGCCATCCTGGGCTATCAGGAGGGAGACGCCATCGACTGGCGCATTTCTGATCGGACCCGCCGGATCGAGATCAGGAAGGTGCTTTACCAGCCAGAGGCCGCGGGGGATTTCCACCTGTAATTGCGCCTTTGGCTCAGTGTTCGGTCATCAGGCGCGAAGCCTTTCCAAAGGACGGGGTCGCGCTTTGCGCGCCTGAGGCGGAGCGTGCGCCACCGGTCATGCCGTTGAGCCGCTGCGCGTGCGCAGCAGCTCTGGCCGCTACTTTTGCTGCGGTCCCCTTGCAGGATTGCGCTCCCTGTCTATCGTTCACGCACTGCACTTGGCCCAACACACCAAGATTATCTAGAAACGACCCAAGGCGGTTTCTGCATACAACCCAAGGCCAGGAGCCTGGCTGGTCTGCGCTTGACGACACTCACCAGGCCGGGCAGCAGATCGATCCTGGGAATCCTGCGGTGGAAACAACCGTCAATCAGGCCATTATCGATGCCATGCAACTGAGCCAGAGACTGAAAAAATCCCGGGGGTTCGTTTGACGGCACCCGCATCGAGCCCGCGCTACGGAACGGCACAAGCCCCCTCGGGCTTGTGGGCCGCAAAACGCTTTTCGGAGCAGGTGCTGGCGCAGAACGACGAAGGTCATCGATTGTGCCTGCAAGGCTGTTTCGAGGCGGCCGAAGCCTGCTTTCGATACGCAGTGGAACACCAGCCGGACTGGTCCATTGCGCACAACAACCTGGGTTGGGTATCGCAAGCCCGTGGCCACAACGAAGACGCCATCAGCAGTTACAAGTCCGCCCTGCGCCTGGAACCCGGTTATGTGCTGGCCCGGGCCAATCTGGCCTATCTACTTGCCCACCTGTATGCGCATCTGGGGCAGTACGACGCCGCGCAGGGTATGTGGCAGGTGCTGGTCGAGCTGTATCCGCAGGATCCTGAAGTGCTGGACAACCTCACGAGCACGGCGCTGCGGGCCAATGACCTTGCCGCCGCGGGACATTGGGCCTTGCGTCATGCCGCGGTCACTCGCGGCAGTACCTGGCACTCGCTGCCAGGCGATATACCCGAAGTTCCCATGCCTGCGCCGAAGCTCAGCCGGGGCAAACTGGGCCATGACCTCGAACAGATGCGCTACCTGCGTGATCGGCAGTTGATAGGTCCGCAACTCGATGCCGTCATCGACGGCTATGAAACCGCGTTGCAGCGTTTCAACGAGAGCGACAGTCTCTTGCAACAGCAGTTGCTCGCGTCATGGCCACTGTCCTCCACCTACGGTCGAGTCATTCATCATCTGCCGGCCGCGCATCTGGACGAAGGTGCGTTGAACGATAGCGCGGCGCTGCGTGGAGCGGAGCGGGATTACCAGCAGAGCCCGCTGGGCATCGTGGTGATCGATGACTTCCTTACACCGCAAGCATTGCTGCAGTTGCAAGAGTTCTGCCTGCAATCCACGGTCTGGCATACCAACCGTTACGCCCATGGCCGCCTGGGGGCGTTCTTCAGGGAAGGTTTCAACTGTCCGTTGCTGCTGCAAGTTGCTGAGCAGATCCGCCAGTACTTTCCCGAGGAGATCGGTACGCGGCATCCGCTGTTGCAACTGTGGGGATTCAAATATGGACACGACCAGCCGGCGACCTATCCACATGCCGACTTCGCTGCGGTGAACGTGAATTTCTGGATCACCCCCGACGAAGCGAACCTGGACAAAAACTCGGGTGGGTTGGTGATCTACGACGTCGAGGCACCACTGGACTGGGACTTCGAAACGTACAACCGTCAGGGTGATCGGATCGACGCTTTCCTGCGGGCCTCGGACGCACAGCCGCTGGTGATTCCCTATCGCTGCAATCGTGCGGTCATCTTCAATTCGGACCTGTTTCATGCCACTGCGCCGCTGGCGTTCCGTCCTGGCTACGCCAGCGCGCGCATCAACATCACGCTGCTTTACGGTGAACGCGAGCGTGCAGGGCAGGGGTAGTACAGAGGGAGTACAGAGGGAGTGCAGGCATGCCCGGCATCTTGCGATACCGGGCTGGCGGGGCTTAGCTCCCCTTCGTTTGCAGGCTTACTTGCAGGGTGCCGATGTTGTCGCGCAAACCAGCGCCGTAGACCCCATCCAGGTCATCGTTGATACACAACTGCAGCGGCCCCGACTGACCCGCTGGCGCTTGCACGTAGGTTCCTATGAGAAATGGCGCATTGCTGCCGATCTTGCCGATCAGTGCGGCTTCCGGCGCACCCGGCAAGGTGTAGCGTGTGGGTGCTTTGAAGCGAGAGTCACCGGCGGGGCCAACCATGCCATTGGCGGGGTTGGCGGTCCACGACCCTTGGGCGCTGATCAGAGTGACTTGGCGGCCGGTCACGTTCAGCCCGCTGGCCTGCCAGGCCTGGTTGGCCTGTACGGTCAGGGTGATCGGGTACAGCACATTGACGGCATCGTTGGTGCTGTTGGCATCGAACCCCGCGCCAGCCAGGGCGCTGGCCATTTCGGGCGCTGGCGTGCCGGGCAAGACGTTGGGCGCGAGGATGATTCCACCTATCTCAAGGGCAGTCAGGTTCGGATAGGTCTCACGCAGGATGATCGCCAGTGTTGCTGCAGTGATGGGCGAGAATACGTTGTGTACCGCTTCGGCCACCACGGCGCCGTTGTGAACGAATTCCTGCTGCGGTAGCGCGAACGCCCTGGCGCCGATGCCGGTTGTAGCCGATGTCGTAGTCGATGCCAGCGCCACGCGTACGGCCTCACCGGGCCCCATGCCCTGCTCCTTGAGGGGTTGCAAAAGTTTGCTCAAGGTTGGTACGTCGATAGTCATGCGGGTATTCCTCTTGAGGGTTTGGGAGGGACAGGCAGACCGATCAGCCCCGCGGTGGTGGGCTGGTGCGCGTCCAGCCGGCCCAGTCACCACCCGGTGAGCCTTGGGCGATCTGCCACAGCTGATTATCGTTGTCGACAGCCCAGAGTAGTACGCAGCCATTGTTCTGCAAGGCTGTCGCCACTTTCTTCATGGGCGCTGGTTGGTGCTTGAAGCCGGGGCCTTCCCAATGGCTCCAGGGGCCGCCGGCAGTGGTCTGGTACAACGTCCACAGCTGGCCGCTGGCACCAATGCCCCATAGTTCCACTCCCCGGTTGCCGAGCTGTTCCGAGGCAGCGATAGCGGTGAAGGGTTCGGGCTGGCCGACAAAGCCTGGGCCTTGCCAAGCGCCCCAGTCGCCACCAGGCGATTGCTGGCTGATGCCCCACAACCGACCCTCGAGGTCCAGCCCCCAGAACATCACGTTGCCATTGTTCTGCTGCGCGGCTGCGAGCTCGAACAGGGGAGTGGGCTGGCCCTTGAAACCGGGGCCCTCCCAATGGCTCCATGCGCCGCCTGCGGTGAGTTGGTACAAGGTCCAGACTTGCCCGTCAGCACCGGCTGCCCAGAGCTCGACGCCCCTGTGGCCGCCCTGTTGCGAGGCCGCCAGTTGCTCGAAGGCACAAGGCTGGGCACCTACGTTGGGACCACTCCAGGCGTTCCAGTCGCCGCCGGGACTGCCCTGGCCACAGGTCCAGACGCTGCCTGCGCCGTCCAGCCCGGCAAACAGTACGTTTCCATTGTTCTGTAGCGCAGCTGCCAGCTGCACCAATGGTTTGGGCTGGTTCTTGAAGCCCGGACCTTCCCAGGCGCTCCAGTTTGCGCCTGGGGTTCGTTGGTACAGGGTCCATACCTGCCCGGGCGTGCCGGCTACCCACAACTCGATGCCTCGGTTGCCGCCTTGCATCGAGGTGGCGATCGTCGCGAAGGGCTCCTGAACGGGCGGAGCGGGGTAGAGCTCCTTGATGGCTTCAGCCACTGCGGCCGGTGAAAAGCCTGCCGAAACCAGTGCACTCTGCATTTGCACGGCGGTGGCCTGGGGGAACACACCCGGCGTCAGCAGGATCTTGCCGACCGCTACCGGCCCAAGGTCCGGATAGAGTTGGTGCAGGATGCTGGCCATCTGGCGGAGCGTGACAGGCGCATAGACCTGAACCAGCGCCAGGACCAGGGATGCGTGTTGTTCGAATGCATCGGCTAGGCGTGTGCCAGCGGTGCCGGTGTTGAGCTGTGCCAGCACGGTGTTCGCGGCTTGCACGGCAGTCATGCCTTGCTGGCGCAAGGGCTGCAGGAGCCGGATCAGGCTCGGGGCATCGGTTGTCATACAGGGCTCCTTGCTTCAGTGATAAGCGCTGACTAGCGCGGTGGACAGATCCAATGGCGACAAGCCAGGCAACACCGCCTTGAGCCCCGCGCCGGTATCCTCGGCGGGGTATCCGGCTTGCGCCATGGCGGCGGCCAAGTCCTTGGCGACCAGCTCGGGGAATGCCCCGTGCAGAGCGGTGGCACAGGCCACGCCAGTCGCGCCTTGGGCTCGTAGGGCACGCGCCGTTTGTACGGGGCCGGGGTATGCCTGGATCAGCGCCTCCGCCAAGGCTTGCGGTGGCGTCTGTGGCCAAGCCGCGAGCAAGCCCTTGCTGGTGTCGGCCACGGCGTAACCACCCCCGGCCATGGCACTGGCCAGGGTGTTGAGGGTCAGGGCGGGGAACGCGTGGACCAACTGAGGACCGCAGTCGACACCGGGCACGCCCTGGGCACGTAGGCGGCTGGCCATCTGCACCGGATCCGGGTAGGCCTGTGCCAGCGCCGCCGCCAGGTCCAGGGGCGAGGTTTGCGGCCAAACGGCCATGAGGCCCTTGCTGGTGTCGGCCATGGCGTAACCGCCCCCGGCCATGGCACTGGCCAGGGTGTTGAGGGCCAGGGCGGGGAACGCGTGGACCAACTGAGGACCGCAGTCGACACCGGGCACGCCCTGGGCACGCAGGCGGCTGGCCATCTGCACCGGATCCGGGTAGGCCTGTGCCAGCGCCGCCGCCAGGTCCAGGGGCGAGGTCTGCGGCCAAACGGCCATGAGGCCCTTGCTGGTGTCGGCCATGGCGTAACCGCCCCCGGCCATGGCACTGGCCAGGGTGTTGAGGGCCAGGGCGGGGAACGCGTGGACCAACTGAGGACCGCAGTCGACACCGGGCACGCCCTGGGCACGCAGGCGGCTGGCCATCTGCACCGGATCCGGGTAGGCCTGTGCCAGCGCCGCCGCCAGGTCCAGGGGCGAGGTCTGCGGCCAAACGGCCATGAGGCCCTTGCTGGTGTCGGCCATGGCGTAACCACCCCCGGCCATGGCACTGGCCAGGGTGTCGATGTTCAGGCTCGGGAAGGCGTCCAGCAATTGTTGGGCGCAACGGGCTCCATCGACCTTCTGGCTGTTAAGAGCCGTCGCCATCTCTACAGCGCTGGCGTACAGCGTGATGGTGATTTCGACCGTGGCCGAAGGCACACCGGGCACGATGTCGTTCTGGCCGTCGGCAGGGATGGCCTGGACCTGTAGTTGGTAGAGTCGTGGTGAGCCGGCGGCACCGATGAGGGTCAGTTTGGCAACCCGCTCTTGGCCCTGGGTACTTGCTTGCAACGGGGTCACCTGCAACGGGCTGCCGGCGTTGTGTATGACCGCCTGATAGCGTGTGGCATTGGCCACTGCTTGCCAGCGCAGGGTAACGCTGCTGCCGGCACTGCTGGCTTGCAGGTTCAACGGCTGGTCCAGGCGAACAAGGGTCAGCACATCGCTGGCCGGGCTAGCCACGGTGGTGTTGCTGCCGTGTGTCACCAGGCTGAAGCCAAAGTTGCCGGCAGGCGCCGCCGCCTCGAAGGTGACGACACACTGCGTAGGCGGTGCCTGTTGTGGTTGGGGCGGTGCAATGTTCCGGTCGGGGACCCAGGTGCTACCGGCATGCATGCTGGAGAGGACATAAGATTGTGCTTCGGGCACGGCCGCCCAGCTCAGCAACACGCCACAGTCGGGCGCGATGATGCTGCTCTCGTTGTGCGCCTGCAGGGCTGTCGGCGCGGCAAGACGCTGGAATGATGCACCGACCCATACAGTCTTGGCATCGCCATGAGTACCCTGCACCTGGGCCTTGTACGGACCGGGGAGCCATTGGGCGTCGAAATCGAAATGGGTGTCGCGCGCGGCGACGTCCAGGCCAGGTTGGTCGAGCAGGACTTTTGCTGCGCTGTCGAGCAGTTGCGCATGATAGCCGGCGTTCCCCTGGCCACCGCCCCAGGCGAGTGTCACTACCCGGTTGGCGACGCTGACGCTGGGGTGGTCGGGCGGGCTTTGAGTGCCAGTCCCCGTGCCGGTTCCGGTGCCCGTTCCAGTGCCTGTGCCCGTCCCGGTTCCAGTGCCGGTGCCAGTCCCTGTCCCCGTACCGGTTCCGCCGACAATCGCGATGATGCTCGCCACCGCACCTGCTACCGCCGCCGCTGCGCCCGCTGCTCCTGCGGCGGCCGCTTCGGATGCAGCCAGTGCCGACGCCGCGGTTGAAGCCACGGCGTCGGCGGCGGCGCCGTCTATCAGTTGCTGGCATGCCAGCGTGGCTGCGTAAGAGGCGGCAGCCTTGCCCGCCGTCAACGCAATCAATGTGGCGATGGCCTCGCTGTTCTTGAGCAGGCCCTGCACGAACGATTCCGCCGCGCTGGCCAGCGCGCGTTCGATATAGGCCCCGAGCTCCGACATCTTGATCGAGTTGGGCAAGGGAATCGAGACAATGCCAGGGAAGGGGATCGCTGCGGCGGTCAACGAAGTGTCGGCGATCGTCAGGGTGTACTTGCCGTCCAGTTGCAGGCTGACGCCGTTGTCCTGCGTGCTGAACGACACGCTGATTTTGAATGTCGATTTGAGCAAGGTCTTGAAGGCGAAATCCACCAACTTACCGCAGCCGGAACTGCCTTGTTCGGACAGCTTTTGCAGCGTCTTGATGAAGTCTATCGCCTGGGTCAGGTAGTCGAAGCTTGGCCAGTTGGTGACCTGGAAACCACCGTCCTTGCTGTAGCGCACACCCAGCGAGACATTTTTCGGCAGAAACGGCGAGTAATCGGAAAGAGAGGTGAGGGTGCCATCGATCTGCATGTTGCCCTTGCTGTTCTTGCTGGTCATCACGCTGACATCGACGCCGAACGATGCCTGCATGAACCACAAGCTGCCAGCAAACCCCATCGACTGCTTGCCCGAGACCGTGGAGATGGCGAGTGCCGGGCCACCAGTGGCGCTGGTCGCCTTGGGCGCGGCGATGGTCAGGATGTAGATGTCGATGGGATTGCCCAGGGCGATGGAAGCGGTGACACCGTCCTTGGCGATCTGGATGTTGCCAACCACCTCGAAGGTGGTAACCAGTGTCAGGTCAAACAACGCCTGGATATTGAAACCCGGTTGGTAGGCGATGCTGCTGGCCGGTGGCGCGGCAGGCAATGTGCCCGGCACGATGGGGCAGGCGAACGTATCCAGGCTCAATGGCTGGCTGCCTGCCGCCTTGCAGTAGTAGAGCTGGCTGCCGGCCTTGAAGACGATGTTGATCAGCGAGCTGGGCCACACCGCTTCACCGATGCACTGGTTGAATACATCACCGATCGAGAGGGTCTTGTCGACTTTGACACTGGCCACCTGAGGGGTGGTGTCCTGCAGGTAAATGTATCCGGTGAGCTGGGCCGACCCCACCTTGACGGTGCCCTGTACCTGGAAGTTCTTCTGCGCGCTGGGGCCGCCATAGCGAGCGAAGACGCCGAACATCAGGTTGCTGAACGAGATGCCGGTCATGGCCCCACCGAACAGCGTGGGGATGCTGGCGTCAGGCGCAGCAGACTGCAGGCAGGCGGCGAAGGTCTTGTTTACATCGTCGGAAACCAGCGCACCACTAAAGGCATAGTTGTTGTCGAACACCGAGACACTGAGATTGCCGATGACGCTCAGTTGCCTGGCCGTGGTGAACTGATAGTTGATTTTGATGTTCTCAAAACCGAACAGGCCAAACAGCTTGATGTTGGGAAGCGCCGCCGAGTAGAACGCCTGCTTGACTGCGGTACCAGCCGCGCTGCCGCTGGCCAGCACAGCGGACAAGGAGAGCGTGTCACCGGCGCCTGCCGAGGTGTCGTAACCGATCTGCAGCAGGCTGCCGAACAGTTCTATGTCTTTGAGGCTGACCGTCAGCCAGAACCCGCAGGTGTTGTCCATGGTCAGCGTGGTTTTCGCCACGCTCGTGGGGACCGGCGTTTGTGGAAAAACGCTGAACAGATTCGTGCCGCTGGGCGGCGTACCGTTGCCGAAATGGCTGAAGGTGAAGAAGCCTGCATCCTGTACCAGTAAGCGGCCGGTGGGCAGTTGCGTATTGAAGGCGTTGTTGATCAGCTCAAGAACATCCATCCCGCCAGAATTAGCAGCGGCCAAGTCCGCGTAGATCAGGCTGTATTGACGTGACAAGTCCAGTTGGCACTTGCTCTGGGTGGCGAACTTGCCACCGAAAATCTCTGACCAGGCAAAATGCGCCGATACGCGGATATCCATGGGCGAGCGGCCCTCCCGCAGGCAAGGTACTTCGAAGTAGCGGGGCAATGACTATTGCCCCTCCACGTAGGTGGACGTGATCTAGCTGAAGGTATGGGTCTTGGAGTTGTAGTTACCTTCCGAGACGACCACGTTCAGGTCCTTGACCACATCGCTGCCGATCGCGCCCGAGATCACGTCCATAGGTGGCGACACGGCGACATACACCTGATTGGTAGTGCCCACGGCGACTTCCAGCAGGGTTTCCGGGTCCGGCGTCTTGCCGCCAGCTTCGGGAGCCTGGGAAATGACACTGAACAGGAACGGTGCTGCCGCTGTGGGAGCGGAACTTGGGATGGCGAGCGAGGCAGTGTAGGTTTTGTTATCGATGTTGAAGACTGCGTTTACGACAGCGCTGATAGCCATTATGAGAACTCCATTCTGCATTGACTGGCGATTACGATGGGTGCCCAGCTTTCTGGTACCCGACGGTGACGCATGATGACTGTAGTAGGCATGGTTAATGGCTAATAGCCATGCGACGAACGGTCATCGCTGGACCGTCCAACACCCACTTCTATCTGGCAGGGAAGAAAGCTGAACCAGCCCAGCGATGCGCCCCGGGCTGCGTAATCCAGGGAAGTATCCGTAATCGGGTCCACCCGCACCCGTTCGACAATGGGATGTCCCCGGCCCAGTTCGAGAAAAGCTTGACGCCCTGTCCGGGATTAGTTGACCACAACGATTGAGCCTGGACAGCTGCTGTACAGGCTTTTCGGCGTCTTGAACGCTCAGAGTTTTTGCAGTGGCTGGATAAGCTGGAAGCGCTGGCGATACTCATCCGTAACCTGGCGCGCCTCGCTGTTACCGGTGATCACGCGAGGGGTGATGAGCACGATCAGCTCCGACCGGTCGTCATTGCGGATGGTCGTACCGAACAACCACTTCAGCCCTGGCACCTTGCCCAGGTACGGCACGCTGCGATCGGCCTCTGCCTGGTTTTGCTTGATCAGGCCTCCCAGCAGGACAGTCTGGCCGCTTTGCACGGCAACCTGGGTAGACACCGCGCGGGTCGAGATGGTCGGGTTGGCCGGTGGCGTCGCGGTTGTCCCGGTTCCGCCGCTGGCGGGAGTCGTGGCGTCGCTGACCTGTTGCTGAATGTCCATGTACACCAAGCCGCCGGGGTTGATGCGTGGCACCACATTGAGGATCACCCCCGTCTGCACGTATTGCACGGAGCTGGTCTGGATGGCGCCGACCCCGGTATTGATGGTGGTCTGGCTGATCGGGATGTTGTTGCCCACCTGGATCCGCGCTTGCTGGTTGTTCATTACCACCAGCGATGGCGCCGAGAGCACCTTGGTGTTGCCGCTGGTTTCCAGTGCTCGCAAGGCCACCTGGAAGTTGTTGCTGACAAAGGAGTAGAACAGCGAAGCCGATCTCACCTCGACGCCGCCTCCGCCCAATGCACCCTGGCTGCCCGTGGTGTTCTGTACGCCAGGAGTGGTCGAGTTGCCCGCCAGGTTCCCCAGGTACCATTGCACGCCCTGCTCCAGAGAGCCTGTCAGGCTGACTTCGAGAATGCGTGTTTCGATCTGCACTTGTAGTGGGGGATTGTCCAGGCGTTGTATCGCCGACTCGATTTCAGCCCATTGCGCCGGCCGGCTGCGCACCAACAGTTGGTTGCTGCTTTTCTGGGCCGTGATGCGCACTGAATTGTCGAATGTTTCGTTGCTCGTGGCGTTTTCGGCCTGCGCCTGATCCTCGCTGCTGGCCTCGAACTCTTCTTCCGGCTGTGCCGCTTCGGTGTCTTCAGCGTTGCCGTTACCACCGATCCCATTGATGCCCGATGGCACACCTGAAACATTGCCGCTGCTGTCATTGCCAGTCCCATAACCATTGCTCGACAGGGTGACCGTACGCAGGCCGGGCGCTACCTGGGCGGCAGGCTCATCGGTGATTTTTGCATTGCCGTAAATCTGCCGCAGATACCTGGCAAGGTCGGTGGCCTTCATGTTGCGCACGTCGTACACATACATTTGCGGTTCATTGCCGCCGCCCTGGTCAATGGCTTCGATCCAGCGCCCGACATCACTGAGGTACTGCGGCTGAGAAGAGATCACCACGATGGAGTTGGTGCGTTCAATCGGCAGGAAACGCAACATCCCGGCCAGCGGCGTCGCGCTTTGCGCGCCGAACAAATGGTCCAGCTCGGGCATCAGTTTGCCGACGTTGGCGTGCTTGAGCCCGAAGACGCTGACTGACATGCCCTTGAGCCAATTGACATCGAAGGTGTCGATGGTCTGCTGATAGTTGCTCAGCTCATCGGGAGTGCCTGCCATGATCAGCAGGTTGCGGGCGGCGTCGACCTGCACGAAGGCATTTTCGCGGGCCATGGGCTGCAAGAGCTTTTGCATTTGCGGTGCGGAAATATAGTTGAGCAGAAAGAATCGGGCCGTCATGCCACTGCCCGGTTGTGGCAATGCCAGCTGCGGCGCGAGCTGGCCGGCGAGTGCCATGTTCGCCGGCAGCACAACGTAACTGCCGTTCTGCCGGATGATGGCGTTCTTGGTCAGTGCCAACAGGGTTTCCAGGATCGAGAAGGCCTGGCTTTTGTCGACGGGCCTGGAAGTCGAGAAGGTAACGTCGCCCACCACACCGGGGGCGATGCTGTAGTTCTCCTTCAGCACATCACCGAGGATGGTGTTGGCCACGGCCTGGATCGAAACATTGGCGAAGTTGAAGGTTACGCCTGGCTCTTGCGACGCCGCAGCGGCACGAGACAGCGCTGGCGTTCTTTTATTGATGAACTGCTGGTTGCCCTGGACAACCCGAGTGGTGGTGGGCGGTGTGATGATCGCCAGTGGCGATGCTTTCGGCGCCGGGATCGGCAGCGGTGCGCGATCAGTACCGGTGCCGGACAAGGCTTCCTTGATCAAGCTATCGTCCCGTGCGCTGTCGGTGGCCGGTGTTGTACAACCACAGAGTGCTATCGCGCCAGCCAAGCCAGTGTAGATGAATCGTTTTCTCACAGTTCGCTGTCCTTGGAAGTGTCAGGCAAAGAGGGGAGAGGCGGTGTGTTCTGCGGCACTTTCAATAGCAGCAGCTTCAGCGTTTGGGTGTTGGTGCCCTGGGTCAACGAGACGTGTGTCGGTTCGATCCGCTCGACTCGCCAGCCATTGGGCAGTTGTTGCTGTTCGAGGGCCGCCAGCTGTTGCCCGTCGCTCGTCCTGAAGAAGGCCTTGCGCAGGGTTGCGGAAGCGATGACACCGGTCAGGCTCAGGCCATTGAGCGACGATGGCGCCTTGTCGGTGGCTTGGGAGGGGGGCGGATCAGGCTGCCTATGGGCGTTGAACAGTGGCTTTTTCCAGGTGTATTCATGCGCTGACAGCGCTACGGGCATGGGATCGGCAGTGACGGCCGCTTTCCCCGGGGCTACTGATGGATTGAGTGGAGGTAGCCACTGAACCTTTGCTCCAGCGCCGTTGAGCAAGATCAGGAATAACCCCAGCAGGCCCAGTACGGCAGCACTCAGCCAACGAAGCGAGGGTGGGAAGCGCGTCACGGCGTCGCTCCTTTTGGTGTTGGATTTTGCAGGTAGGCGCTGATCAGCAGTTGCGCGGTCAACCGGTTTGCGCTGGCAAGCTGGCCCCGTGTTTTGTCGATCCGCACGGACTCGACGAACAGCGAGACTTTGCCGTTTTCCAGGCGATGCAGCAGGCCGGCCAGTGGCTCGATGGCACATTCGAGGTTGATCCGCACACTGACTTGCCGATAAGGCCCTTGCTGGGTGACGGGCACCGGAATTCGATTGGTCAGCGTGCAGCCACCGCCCACCGTGGCAAATACCTGCAAATCGGCGGCGACCAACTGCATCAGTTGTGCGGTGGCCGCGCCCATGTCGGAATCGGCCAGCAGGTTTTCATTGCCCACTGATGAGCGCCTGATCTGAGCCAGCGAGTTCTCCAGTGCTGGCCGTTGGTTGGACAATGCCACGTAGCGTTGCTGGTTGTGGCGTAGCAGCGCCATCTCATCGGCAATGGCCAACAAAGGCTGGCTGAACCAAACATGCAGGGTCAGAAAGTACACCCCGACCAGGCTCAAAGCGGTCAAGGTCAAGGCCAGGGCTCGCTGGCTAGCGGGGGTTGGTCGCAGGCGCATGGCTGGCCTCCGCTTTGCGTAGGGTGGCGAGCATGCTGAAGCGGTCCAGGCCGGTGACGGGGTCTGGCTGGATGGCACCCTGGAAATTGATGCCTTCCAGGCTGCGGCAGGCTTTCATGGCGCTGATCAGGGCGCTGGCCTGGCTGCTTTGGCCGGTCAGGCTGACCTGGCCGTCCGGGTTGATGTCCAGCGACTCCAGGGTGGTGTTCAGCGGGATGCATTGGGTCAACTCATTGAGCAGCGCCGCCATTGAGCGGCTTTGTGCCCGCCGTTCCACGACATAGCGTTGGGCATTGAGGGTGTCGTCGATCTGCCGATTGAGCGCCTGGACCTGTTGCGTTTGTTGTTGCAGGGTCTTGACCTGCTGCTGCATGTCTTCAAGGGCCTGCTGGCGGTTGTGCAGCCAGAGTTGCAGGCTGGCCAGCGCCAGGATCAGGGCGACCAGCGCGAGGACCGGAAGTGGCTGGATCAGCGAGCGGCGAATCTGGGCGCGGCGATGGGGTGCCAGCAAGTCGACGTGCAAACGTGCGCCGTGCTCATCCAGCACATCAACCGCCATGATCGAATGACCGGCCTGTTGCGCCTGATCGAGCAGCGCATCCAGCCGTTCACGGCTGACCACGGCCAGGCGAATGCGGATCAGCGAGTCGTGGGCGGAGGGCAGGCGGACACAGTCGAAATAAACCTGGCTGGCCTTGAACGGGGTGTACTTGTCCATCTCGAACGACAGCATCGAGGTGAGGTCCTGGGCCACTGCCGCCGGCAGCGACACTTCATGGAGCAAGCGCTGATGCGGCAGCAGGACCAGGACCGGTGGACCAGATGTCGATGGGGCGAGGGCCGGTTGCAGTTGCCCAGCGTCTCCGGTCCAGAAACGCTCGTCCCGTGAAAACAGCAACGGCTGCCTTTTCTCGGGGTTGATCCTGGCTCGCCAGGAGGCGGGCAGGCAGGCCACGAGCTCTGCCCGCCACCAAGCAAGGAATCCAGGCAGCGGCGACCCTCGCCAGCGCAGCAGTAGCCAGCGAATCAGGGGCTGCAGCCGGTCTGCCAGGGGTTGGATCAGCAGGTTCATTCTTTCCAGCGCAGCACCCGATACGGTCGTTGACCGCTTCCTTGTGGTGAGAGAAAAACCACGGCCTCCAGAGAAGCCGAAACCTGATTGTCCAGCGTCGCCAGGACTCGCACGTTGACCACCGATTCGGGGCCCCGCTGGAGCGCGACCTTTGACCGTGACAATTTGAGCAAGGCCAGCAGTTCGGGGCTGGCCGCATCCACATCCGGCTCCGCAAGGCCGGACCATAACGTGAGGTGCGGTAGCAAGCGGTCATACAGGCGCGCCTCCATGCCCGGTAACTGCTGCAACTGTTCGAGCGCCTTGAGGAGGCCAGCACTGCGCTGTTGGCCCAGGCTTTCACTCCATTGCCGAGCCTGTTCGGAGGTTGCCCCGAGGCCATGGGCCAGGCGCGCGAAACTCTCCAGCGCGACGAAGTTCAGATCCAGTTTGCCGCGCTCGCTGCTGACTTGCAGGCTCAGCGTGGCCTGTTCAAAGGGCAATGAGTAAACACGCCCGTCAGGCACCGTGCGCGCCGGGTAGGCAAACAACCCTTCGACCGCCAACGCCAGGCCCGCTTGCGCGGCCAGCAGGGCGCGGCTGTGTTGCAGTTCAAAAACGCTCTGGCGGTTTTCCAGGCGCAGGATCTCGACCAGGCTGCCCATCATCAGTCCCAGCAGGGTGATGGCCCACAAGACCATGATCAATGCGGCGCCGCGCTGGCGACTCATGGGGTCACCTCGGAATCCAGGCGCAACGCCACGATTTGTGTGGGCCACAGGCCGGCTCCGCGAGTATCGACGTCGATACGCACGGCCTGGGGCAGCCGGTCCGGCCAGGGCCAGCGCTCCAGCCAGCCGGTCGGTTGCCAGTTGGGGTCCAGGCCTCTGTAGCTCAAGCGCAGATCGTGAACCTCCTGCACTAGGATCTGGGGATTGCCCCAGGGGTGCAGCCCATCCGTGCGGTCCTGGCTGAAACTTATTTGCAAGCGACTGACACCAGCCGTGCCGGGCACCGCTTCAAGGGTATGCACCTGGACGCCAGCAGCGAGTTGCCCGGGCATCGGAGAAACGAAACGCATGCGTTGCCGCTCTCCTTCGAACACCTGTTGTTGATCCGCAGCGTGGCCAAAATCTTCGGCCAGCGCCTGTTGGAGTGCGCTGCGCAGAAAGTTCTGCGCGGTCCTTACTTGGGTCAGGCGATCGGTCTGTTTTTCGCTGAGCAGTAGCAAGTGGCTGCCGGAGCCCAGGGCGGACCCGATCAACACCATCAGCAAGCCGAGGAAACTCAGGGCGAGCAGCACTTCCAGCAGCGTGAACCCGCGTTGGCCTTGCCTCATGGCATGCCCCCGGCTGGACGCTTGATGGCCTTGAGCGTGACAAAGCGTTCCTGCCGGCTGCCCTTGACCAGCATGAGTTCCAGCTGGGAAAGGACAATGGCTCCCTCACCCCGAAGTGGGGTGGCGCTCAGGCGCCATTGGATACCGTCGCGAGTACCTTCCAGGTGGGCACCGCTGCCCAGGCCTTCTCCGTACTCGGCCATCAGCGAAGTGGCCATCAGCGCCATTCGGGTTGTCTGCCCATCCCTCGCCAGTGCCTGGGTGGCGTAACCCAGGGTATTGAGTACGACCGCAAACCCAATGCTCAGGACGACAATCGCCGCGAGTAATTCGATCAGGGTAAAACCACGCTGCTGGCTGGGAGGCAAAGGCGTCATGGCTGTTGCCTATCCCGCCACTCGACCCGTCCGGTGAGCCAGTCGATATCAATGCGCGACGCTTGGCTGCCGCGCGCCAGATATAGGTGCCCGCCAGTGGAGCCGCCGTTGGGGTAGAAGGTGATCAGTCCGACTTGCCCTTCATCGCTATCGGAAGTGGCCGCCGTCGTCAGGCGCAGGGTCATGCCGTCCGGCAAGTGGCGCGGTGCCTTGCCTGGTAGCTGATAGTTGTTGCGCAGTACATCCAGGCGCAGGGAGGCCGGTTGTCCAGCGGTGATGGCCTGGCTTCGGACCTGGCGCAACGCCAGGCTCAGATCACGTTTGACCTGACGCTCCTGGGCACTCTTGAGCCCCTGGGAGATACCCGAGGCCAACAGGCCGAAACCCACGGCAACCAAGAGCAGCACCACCAGCATTTCCAGGAGGGTAAAGCCCTGTTGAGCCGGCCGGGTGGCAGGCATGGCTATTCCCAACTGCCCAGGTCCTTGTTGTAGCCATCACCGCCGGGCTGGCCATCCTGGCCGTAAAAGATCAGGTCGAACGAACCGTGCTGGCCGGGTGTGCGATAGCCGAATGCATGGCCGAACGGATCCTTGAGATCACTGGCCTTGGCGTACGGACCGCTCCAACTGGCGGCATTGGCGGGGCGGGCAAGCAGCGCAGCGAGGGTGGGCGGCGGCGACCCGGCGTCCAGCGCATAGCTTTCAATTTTCATCGACAGGCTGGCCAGTTGTGCCTTGCCGGCACCGTACTTGCCCTTGTCGACATTGCCGCCCACCTGGCGAACGACGATGGTGGCGACAATGCCGAGCAAGACAATGACCGCCAGCATCTCCAGCAAGGTGAAGCCGCGTTGGTGCTTGGGCAGTGAACGAGCTGTGTTCATTAACGTCTCCGGTCAAAGGTTACTGGTCAGGCTCATCAGCGGCAGCATGATGGCCAGCATGATCACCGCCACCAACGCCGCCATGACCACGGTCAGGCTGGGGACCAGCGCGGCCAACAGGCGGTCGATGCTGCGCTTGGCCTCTTCATCGAAAATGCTCGCCACTTTCAACAACATGGCATCGAGTTTCCCGGACTCTTCACCCACTTCGATCATCTGGATCGCGAGGTCAGGCAATCGTTGTTCGGTTTCCAATGCCGTCGACAGCCGCTGACCGTCCTTGACCTTGACCGTGGCGTTTGCCACGGCGGCGTTCATCGCCAGGTTACTGGCGACTTGCCGGCTGATGTCGAGGGCATTGATCAGGGGTACGCCTTGGGCCAGCAAGGTGCCCAGGGTACGGGCGAACCGTGCGGTTTCCAGGCGTTTCAACAAACCGCCGGCCAGGCGCGATCGCAGCAGGTGTCGATGCCATTTCAAGCGGTTTCCGGGCCGGCCCAGGTAGCTCAGCGCTGTCCACGCCAGCCCGAGAAGCAGCGCCAATGCATGCAGGCCATAGCTGGAAAGAAACTGCCCGAGGTCGAGGATCAGCTGGGTCAGCAGCGGAACAGGCACCCCCAGGCCGTCGAAAATCGGCACGAACTGGGGGACCACATAAGCCAGCAGCAACACCAGCGAGCCGAGCACACCCACCACCAGGAAGGCCGGGTAAATCAAGGCGTTGATGACTTCCGTGCGGATGGCCAGCATCCGTTCCAGGTAGCTCGCCAGTTGCCCCAGGCTTTGATCCAGCACCCCGGCGGCTTCACCGGCGTTAACCAGGCTCAAGTACAGCGGGGTAAAGGATTGCTGTTCGACGGCCATGGCCGCTGACAGCGTCTGCCCGGCCTTGACCCGGTCGCGAATGCGTTCGATCAATTGCCGGGCCGCTGGTTTGCCGGGCTGCCGGATCAGGATACCCAGCGCCCGTTCCAGCGGCTGATCAGCCCCGAGCAACGTCGCTAGCTGCTGGGTAAAACGGCTGAGTTCCTCGCGACTGAAATGGGGCGAACGCAACCAGGAGGGACGAGACAAACCCGAGGCGCCGCTGGCGCGTCGGACCCGCAGGACCAGCAGGCCACGCTCTTGTAACTGGCTCGCGGCGGCCTGCGGGTCGCTGGCTTCAAGATGGCCGTTCACGGTGTTGTGGTCGGCATCCAGTGCCTTGTATTGATACTGTTCCATGGTCAGTCATTGCGCGTGATGCGCAATACCTCTTCCAGTGAGGTGATACCCGCCAGGGCCTGACGCAAACCTTCCTCATGCAAGGTGCGCAAACCAGCAGCGCGAGCGGCCTGTTCCAGGGTAGCGGCGTCGGCGTGACGCATCAGCAGCGAGCGAATTTCTTCATTCATCACCAACAATTCGGTGACGGCACTGCGTCCGCTGTAACCGGTTCCCGGTGCATCGGCCCTGGGACGGTACAGCCGGATCGGACGCTCATCGGTGTAGCGATCCAGCTGGTGCTCGGCGATTAGTTCCGCCGGCGCCTCAAAGGTTTCGCGCCATTGCGGGTCCAGCCGCCGCACCAGGCGTTGGGCGAGGATCCCGGTGACGGTCGAGGCGATCAGGTAGCTCTCCACGCCCATGTCCAGCAGGCGGGTAATACTGGCGGCGGCGCTGTTGGTGTGCAAGGTCGACAACACCAGGTGGCCGGTCAATGACGACTGAATGGCGATCCGGCAGGTTTCCAGGTCGCGTATTTCACCGATCATGATCACGTCCGGGTCCTGGCGGACAATCGAGCGCAATGCACCGGCGAAGTCCAGGCCGATGGCCGGCTTTACCTGAATCTGATTGATCCCGGCCAATTGGTATTCGACAGGATCCTCGACGGTGATGATTTTCCGCTCGCTGGTATTGAGTCGGGTCAGGGCGGTGTACAGCGTAGTGGTCTTGCCCGAGCCGGTGGGGCCGGTCACCAGCAGAATGCCGTGGGGGCGCTCGAGCAAATCGAGGAGCTGCTGGAGCCGCTGGCCATCGAAGCCCAGGCTGGGAAAATCGAAGGTCACCTTCTCCCGGTCCAGTAGCCGCATGACCACTGATTCGCCGTGACGGGTCGGCACCGTCGAGACCCGCAGATCCAGCTCCTTGCCTTGAATCCTCAACATCATGCGACCGTCCTGGGGCAGGCGTCGCTCGGCAATGTCCAGGTGCGCCATGATCTTGATCCGGGAAATCACCGCTGCCGACGAACTGACCGGAGGCGCCTCGCCTTCCTGCAAGGTTCCATCGATGCGGTAACGCACCTTGAGCTGGTTTTCGAAGGGTTCGATATGAATGTCCGAGACGCCCAGATCGACCGCTCGTTGCAACAACAGATTGACGATCCGGATCACCGGGGCTTCGGAAGCCAGGTCCTTGAGGTGTTCGATATCGTCGGTCTTGTCGACGCTCTCGCCGAGGTTTTCGATCAGCGTGCCCATGGCCGAGCGGCCCTGGCCGTAATAGCGTTCGATCAATTGTTCAATTTCGCTGCGCAGGCCAATCGACAGGCGCGCCGTGAGCTGGCTGGCATATTCCAGCGCCAGGATCGGATAGCGCTGGGTCGGGTTGCTCACCAGTATGTGCAGTTGATGGTCGAAGGGCGGCAAGGGCACCACGCCGTAGTGTTTCAGAAACCGCGGCGATACCTGCGGCAGGCCCCCTTCCAGCGGTGCCGCGTCGCTGCCATGCAACAAGGGGATGTCGAGCAGGGTCGACCAGGCCGTTGCCAGGTCTTGTTCCGAGAGCCGGCCGAGTCGAATCAGCAACTCGGGCAGGTCGTGTTGTTGCGCATCGGCCTCCAGCAGCCTGGCTTGTGCAACCTCGGCCCCTTTCAAGTGCCCCTGTGTTACCAACCAATCGATAGCTTGGGTGGTCAGTGTGGGTGAGTCGGCTATGGCCATCAGCGGGTTCCGTTGGTAAACAGCCCTTGCCACTCCATGACGACCGTGCGTCACGGGGTGACAAGGTGCCTTAATGGCTCAGCGGCTGTGGGGCACTGGTGCCGAATATCTCCAGGCGCAGGGCCTTGAGTTTTTCCTCGATGGCGGCGCGCCGAGCTTCGTCGCCTTCGACAGTCTTCAGTACTTCGTCAATCGCTTGGTTCGCGGCCTGCTGGTAGGCATCCAGTTGCTGGCGCTGGGCAGGCGAGGGCAGGGCCGGTGGTGTGGCGTGGTCTTTCATGTCCATCCAGATGCTGTAGTTCAGGCTCTCCAGTGACTTGGGGTCGGACTCGATGTTTGGCGTCAGTCGTTCCACCTGGGCATAGGCGGTCTTCAAGTCCTCGCCGTTGCTGACCGACGTTTTCAGCTGGTTGATCAAGCGCTCGGCGGTCTGCCGGCGTTCAGCGGCCGGCAAGGCGTTGGCGGTTTGCGAAAACGCGGTGATTTCCTGCTCCAGCGACGCTGGCGCTTGGCTGGCGGCGGCTGGCGCAGGCGCTGCAGGCGTAGCTTCGCTCACCGGGCTCGAGGCGACGCTGGGCGTTTGTTCCACGACCGTGTCCGCTGGCTGGCGAAACAGCACCAGGTAGGCAACCAGCGCCGCACACACCACTAAAAGAATGGCTTTCATCTTGAAGGCTCCTTTAATCAGGACGGCATGATGTCCAAGAGTGGATCGGTGCGGCTTGGCAAACCGGTTTCAACGTGTCCAGCGAGCCGTCGCGAGAAGTTGCTTTCGGTGTTGGTGGCCGTAAGGGTCAGGTCATACCAGCCGGAACTGCTGCGCAGCAACCAGGGATCGGTCAGGCTTTCACCCGGCTTGAGCTCAAGGGTGTGCACCGTATCGCCCTTGTACGCAGGGTTGGATTTCACCGTCACCGTACAGGGCAGTACCCCGGTATTCTTGATCGTCAGGACAATCTGCGCCCCCTGGTAGCTGACTGAAACTTCAGGCCGGGCGAGGGTCTTGGCCAGCTGGTTATTGCCGGTAAATTCCCGATAGAAGCCATTCGGTGCACGTACTTCAAAGCCGTAGCGACCGTTCGCATCGATACGATCCTTCAGGTTTTCGATGAGGGTCTGGCCGCGGCTTCTAAGGTTTGTTGCCGCATGGATATCGTAGCTGGTCACCGTATAGAACGCCGGGGCGCCCCGTTCGTTGGAGTGCACCTGGAGGACCGCAGCCGAACGTGCGTACGGGTTTTCCGGCAAGACCATGCCGTCGTTTCTCAAGTTGAGCAGCAGGCTGCCATCGCTGGCGGCGACGCTGACCTCGGCATGCAACTGGTAGGGCACCGCCAACGCGTCACGCTGGCCGGTTTCCTGGCCCGGCAAGGTCGTGGGGTTGGTGTAATAAGGGTAGGAGCGATAGTACTGCTTGTAGTAGGCGTCATCCTGACGGGCCTTGGTTTCAGTCAGGTTGGTGAGGTTGGCGGGAACGCTGCTATCGGTTTTCCCGGTGAAGTCGAAAAGCGAGGTCAAGTCACCGCAAACCGCCCGGCGCCAGGGCGAAATATTGTCCGCGGTGGCGCCGAAGCGTTTTTCGAGGAATCTGAGCACAGAGGTGTGATCGAAGACTTCGGCACTGACCTTTCCACCTCGGGACCATGGCGAGATCGCCAGTACCGGCACGCGCGGACCCAAGCCAATGGGCAACTGGGTGGCGCTTTCGATTTCGCCTTGGGTATCGACGGCCGAAATGCCGGTGCCCGGTTTCCATGGTGGTACGGCAGCGGACACATGGTCGAAATAACCGTCGCCTTCATCGTAGTTGATGATGAATACGGTCCTGGCCCAGACCTTGGGGTTGCTGGTCAGGGCTTCGAGAATCGTCGACACGTAGTATTCACCGAAGGAGGGCCCCCACCAAGGGTGTTCCGAATAACAGTACGGCGGCACGATCCACGACACTTGCGGCAAGGTGTTGTTTTGCACGTCTTCGCGCAACTTGGCCACTCCGCGAGCGACCATGGCTCGTTGCCATAAATCGGAGTCGGGTTTTGATTCCTTGAAGCGTTTAAACCAGGCCAGGGCATTGCAGTCGTAATTGTTGTCGGCCTGTATAAGCCACTTCCATTTGAGGTCAAGGTATAGCCACCAGAGTGAAGACGACTGGTAGCCGCCTTCCTGGTAAATACGCCAATTGATTTTGGCTTCGCTCAGGCGTTCTGGGTAGGTTGTCCAGTCCACAGAACCACTCACACCGATGGTGCCGTCGCCCATGCTGTTGGTGTATTGAACATTCTTGCCATCGCCGGTGGGCGCGGTGCGGCCGGTCATGTGATACAGGCGATTGGGGTTGGTGGGCCCCATGATCGATTGGTGATAGGCCTCGCCCAAGGTAAAGGCGTCTGCCAGGGCATAGTAGTACGGGATGTCATCCCGCTTGAAATGGCCCATGGCGGTGTAGTCCTGGATCGCCGCCCACTGGTCGTTGCGGCCTTCGTTCCAGGTCCCGTGAAACGCCGACCATTCGTGGTTCTGCGAACCTAACCATTGGGCGTGCACGTTCCTCGTATCGAAGTGATAAGGCAGGTATTCGGTGGTCTTGTAGGTTTGATGCATCACCGACTTGCCATCGGCGCGCTTGAGAACCCGGGGGTCGTTGAATCCACGAACGCCATTGAGGTGGCCGAAGTAATGATCAAACGAGCGGTTTTCCTGCATCAGAATGACCACATGGTCGACATCCTGAAGGGTGCCGCTGCGCACATCCGGCTCAATCGCCAGTGCGCGTCGTATGGTTTCGGGAAAAAGTCCGGACATTCCGGCCAGCGCTGCAGCCTGTGCACTGCCTTTCAAAAAAGTACGACGGTGAAACTTTGGGGCGTCTGTCATCGATAAGCTTCCTGTAAGGTGCGTCGGGGAAACGCCCTCATAAAAGTTCGACTTTATTGTTTTTTCTTGATGTTTTTATTAAGTAGAGCGCTATTTTCTCGACGTTCTAGGCGCACGTGCCAGGCTATGCTCTGCTGCAAAGTTAAGTTCCGGCATTTCAGATGCGACAGTTACTGATAGTAAAGACGACACCCAGGCAGCTCTTTCAGGTATGAAATTCAGCAGAAAAAAAGATGCACATTTACGGTGCATGGTTATTTTTCACGGACCCAATAAGCGCCTTCCTTCAAGAGGCTCCCATCGTTTCTAATCTGAGGGCTACGCCTCAAGCACTACCAGGGCATTAAAGGACAAAAAGCGGACTTTGAAAGACAGATATTTGATTTTTAAATAGTCGACGCCACACTACCTGCCCTTTATTGCAACAGGAACTGAGGTTCTTCCATGCCAAAGATCTGCTTGCGCAGTGCGCTGAGCTTTTCTTCGATAAGGCTGTGCTGTTGTTCTTCGCCTTCAACGCTACTGAGCACCTCATCAATCACCTGTTCAGAGGCTTTCGCGTAGAGGCCGATCTGCTCGCGCTGAGCGGAGGAGGGGGCAGGCGGCGGGGTATGGCTGTCCTTGAGTTCCATCCAGAGCTTGTAGTTCAAGGCTTCCAGAGGCTTGGGCCGAGGCTCGATGTAGGGCGTCAGTTCCTGGAGGCAGGTGTAGGCCTGGTTCAGGCTCGCCCCTTTGGCGACGGCGCTTTTTATCTCGTCTATCAAGTCTTGCGCGCGTTGCTTGCGCTCCGACTCCGGCAGCGTGCTGGCAGATTGAGAAAACGTGGTGATGTTGGCGACTAGCACTTTGATTTCAACCATGGTCGGTTCCCTGAAGAAAAGAGTGCGGGTGTTATCGAACTCGAGCCGATAGAGCCCTTATACGCAGCGGCCGTTAGGGTAGGGTACAGATATTACAAAACAACTCATGAATACCCAGGAGCCTGGGTAAGACCGGCAGTCATTAATAATGACTGCCGGGTCAGGATGACAACGAGCCAAGAGAAGCCAGGTTCAGGTCATGCCTAATGTAGTGAGTAGACAGTTGCTTTCAAGTAGGGTGGCGCCATCTTGAGTGGCGATATTGAAGAGGGTCATCTTGAAAGCGACGCTTATTGACAGTAGATGCGACGAGAGTATCAAGTGCCGGCCAGGCGACCAGCACTTGAAGTATCCCAGATGAGTACCAATCGAAGGTCAATCAGCCACCACTTCAAACTTTCGGGTAGTTCCTGTAAAGGCGCTGATAGTGCCCCAGACATTTTTCTGATCACCGCCATGGCTGATGTAGTAGTAGCCGGGTTTGGCATCCTGCGGAATATCCCAGGAAATAGTCGCCTTCGATGCGGAAATACCGACCCGTTCCCAGCGGTATTTGGTTTCCCAGTCGTTGTCGGTCGCCACACGTATCGCCGGTTTCTCACGGGTGGGGTCGGCTGAGGTGTAGTACACGCTGAGGAAGGTGTCTTCGGTATGCAGGTTGTTCTTCGGGTGCCCAGTGACAAAGGCCACCGCCACGGTTTGCCCCCGGTGGTAGATCTTTTCCGGTTGCTGCAACACATCGCCAAACGAGGTGCCGATGTAGGGGGCATCGGTGACGACACCGGTCTGGAAGTTCAACAAGCAGCAGGACAGGTCAGGTGGCTGGGCGGTACTGGCGACCGGCTGATTGTCACGCATGGCGCTGGCCATGTCGGTGAACAGCTGTTGATAGGCGGCCTGGGTCCAGGGGCCGAAGATCGTCGAGCCGCCTTCATATTCCTGGACACCGTATTCTTCGCGAGTGGTGACGTAACTGGAGTAGGCGTTGGCATAGCCATTGAAGATCACATGGTTGATTCCCATGGGTGCGACGATGGCTTGTACCGCCCGGCGAATGCGCACACCGGACATCACCGTAAACTCGGCCGGTGCACCCAGCACCGCGAGCTGGCCAATGCGGAACATCTGGATCGGCAGCACATTGGGGGTCCAGGGGAAGGGTTTCTTGTCGCCCGTATCGGCCAGTATCTGTTTTTCAGCCTGGCACTTCTTCAGCTCCTTGGACGGCACACCGGTCAGCAAGCCGCCAAGGAAAGCCAGCAGCGGATTATTGCTTTCACTGATGCCCAGTGGGCCAGGGCCATCTTCCGTACTGCCGGCCGCCAGGCTGCTGCCCAAGGCGGCAATACACAGCGTCTTCGGTGTGCCATCCGTGTAGTCAGGGCGTACGGTCAGGCCGTGAAAGTCGACAAACTGAAAGCGGTTGTCGAGCCCCCCGGTCACTTCCTCGGTCGGCCCGGTAGCCAGTTCATAGGCTTTGTTGAACTGTCTCAGGCCGATTTCCTTGGTGTTGGCGAACTCGTCTTCGGTCGGCCCTGAGCCTGGGCGCAAGTTCAAGTTGGGCGACAAATTGCCGGCATTGGTCTGGGCAAAGGCGGCGATAAACCCTGGTTTTTTACTGATGTCATGTTCCCAGTGGTAAGACGCATAGCCTTTGTTATCAGCAGAAATCAGATGATTGTTGTTGGTCATGGATGTGGCGTGTACAGGGAACCAACTGATGACTCCGGCAACCTCGCCCTGTTGGTCGACGAACTTCAATACCGTCATTTCCGGGTCGATACCGTCTATGTAGCCGGCGACATCCGGGTTGCGCTGGTGGGAGAGCAGCGATCTGTTCTTGCTGGCATTTTTAAGATCACCCTTGGCATAGAACAACCGGCCAGGCTGCATCTGTTGATGGGCCTGGTCAATTGAACGCACGATGCCATCGACAATCACGTTAAAGGTCTTTTCCTGAAAGCCCAGCACCGACAAGTCGTAGATAGTGTAATGGGAAAAACCACCGGGGCCTGAGTGAGTGTGAGTGGCCGCCAGCATCACATTGTTTTCGTTATAGACCCCTGGATATTTCTTCTCCAACTTGCGCAACACACTTTGCTGCACCGCTTGAAAAATCATGCCCAGGTCGGTGTTGACGTACACCAGCCGCTTGCCCGTGGCCGCATCTTCAATGATGAAAGCCCTCGACCATTGCCGCGTATGAATACCGGCGGTCTTCTGGTCGGTGGAGGAGTACCCCATCATCCCGACTTCCGCTGCCTCGCCGGTAATATCGGCTTTGCCCAAGCCAAATCGATAAGGTTGTTCGCCAGCAAAGCTGGTTGAACATAACAAGCAGGTGATGACAACGAGAACAGAACGATACAGTCGGACACTCATTTGAATCTCCCTGTGTATTTTTGTATGCGAAAGATAACCCTGCATTGCCGGACGCGTTGGAAGCGGAGCCGACACTGAAGACCAAGCTGCTGATCAGGGGCTGGTAGAAACTAGAACAGTCCGGTTCAGAGGGATGGGGTATTTACGGACACAAACGGGACTCTCTCGGACAACGGTCATGGATGAGGCAAGGATCGCCAAGGGCATGTGCGCAAAGAGATCAGCGATAGGCTCTTCAGAACGAAGTTGATCAATTAACGCGAACGCTCGTGTTCCTCGGCCATCAAGAGCGCGGTGGCCTTTTTTAGGATCGTTTTTCCCCGCTCCAGCCGATTGATCCGGGCTTCCAATTCCTGGATTTTTTGCTGCTCGGGCGTCAACGCTTTGCTTTGCGGAGTCACACCATTGTGCTCTTGCTGAAGCTGGTTAACCCAGCGACGCAGCGCAGATTTGACTACCCCAAGTGAACGACAGGCTTCGATGTGGCTATAGCCTTGATCAAGCACAAGGCCTACAGCCTTGTGTTTGATTTCAGCGGAAAATGAACGACTTTGCTTAGTCATCAGAAACCTCTATCTGGCGAGTATTCTCGCCTAAATGGGTGTCCGGTTTCATTAGGCCACTACACACCGAACTGCTTGGCCTTGACGTAGCTTTTGAAATCAAAGCTGTGTTCTGCAGCCCATATGGCCCGAACCTCAGGAACACCTTTGCGCATGGGCTACTTGATGACGATCAGTTCTATTCAGAGTCGGTCGTTTACGCCTGGTGGTTCATGTTCAAATACATCTAAGGGCCATTTTGGGAGACGGTCCCCAGGGCGTAGCGCTGCCCAAATTGATAGCGCTGTCGCACACTGCAGGCACACCCGCGATGTGAATCAACAGCTACATATGTGGAGGAGCAAAACAATTTCGCTTCAACCTTTAATTCCTGTTCCAGGGGCACAATTGATCGGTACCGTGCCGATCAAACCCTCCTGCAGGGTTTGACTTTCAGATTAAAGAGGACACTGATGAAAGCTGCACTAAAAGCCCATTTGCAGTCGTGGATGAGCCGACTCGAAGCACAGCAGGATACAGAGCGCGACCGTTCTTCGGATTATGATCCCTATTCGGATTACGACTATTTCCTGGATTACAAGGTGATGGGGATAGCGACGTTCCTGAAGCAGGTAGCCTACCAAGAAGACGATCTCGATCTGCTTGCGTTCGCGTCGAAAGCCGAGATGCAAGTCGAGAGCATGATTAGCGCTAATGAAGCAGCAGAGGAGGAGGCTTACCACGAGCATAATGAGCAACAGCAGGCCTACTATGAGCAAGATGAGCGCATCAGGAAGGCATGTGCCTACCATTTCTACACTGTCCCCGCGTTTTCGGTAAATACGTCGAAATACGACATGATGGTTCAGGATGCGGCAGCTAGATTTACTGATCCTTACAAGCTTTCTAGCTTGAGAAGGTATCTGGCGAGCGACCAGGTGCTTAGCAGAGTCTACGAGAAGGTGAAATCCCGCCTAAGAAGCACGTTTGACCGACTGGGTGACTCTCCAACTCTGGAGGAGATAGCACACGCCTTTGACGCTGAACTTTTGAATATCTATCGGCTGGCCGATGCCCACGTCGAACGGACGATTGCTCAGTATGCCCCGTAAATGCGGCCCGGGCGGATTACGCGGGCCTTGTGGTGGGCTTGGCGGGGGCTCTGGCCACCGCCAAGCGCCAATCAGCTACCGAGTGACACAGTATCCACAAGAGACGTGCGCGCCTTGGGCGACGAGCAGTCTTAGAATTTGCGGGGGACGTCGTATGTTGTCTAGACATTGGACGTGCCGCTCTGCGGACGGCTGTCGTAAACCGAGCCACTCCGTGTCTCGGCCCGATGGGCTTCCATCCTCACGTCTACGGCCGGTGGCCTGCGCGCTCCGCTTGCTGTTTTATGCGCTGGACAGAATGACGCCTGTTCAGCACTCGACGAAATGATCCGCTTGGTCAATGTACATTTCGATGTTCTCGAAGAGCCAGGTCTGGTTAGAGTTTTCCCCTCGGCCGCTCGTTCGGCGGACACGGGCTTTCCACTGCCCAAAGAAGATGTATTCATGTTGGCGTTTGAGCAGGTCGGCGAGGGGGGACTGCTTTAAAATCACCTGAGGCACGGGCTTGCGGACGATGCCGTTCTTGTCGGGCTCAACATAGGGAGAGGTGAGCTCTGCCACGTGATATGGGAATCGATCGCTAGGTGGACGAATGTCTTGAACATACCCGGCAATAGCCAATGGAATTGTCAGGGTGCCCGTACCGTAGTGGCGAGTGAAGTCGCAAAGGTTGCTGTGATCGAAGTAGAACTTACTCCAGGGGATGGTGGTTTCCTTGGATTTCAGCGTAACGAGGCTTTTGAGCTCGTCATTGTCTTCACACAATGCCCTCAGCTCGAGTATCTGACCCAGGGTTTTCAGATAGTTGGAAAGGCGGCCCTTGTTTCCATAACTTTTGTTCTGCGATTCGGTGGATGCCCAGCCTCGCCCCCTAGCATCCACTTCTGCGTCATCAAGCTCCCATAGGGCTTTGATCAGTATGTGAAGACGAAACTCAAATTTTGACGCTGAGATGGCCGAAAACAAATCTGAAGATGATCCTTTTGCGATGATGCCGAGCTGTCCCCCAAGATTGTATTTGCAGTTAGCATCGTGGTTGAACCGCTTTTTCAGCCTGAAGCAAGGAGCCACCTCAATCGTTTTGGTGGCGTATCGTCTGTCATGTCGCTTGACGAAAGATAGCCGCGCTTCGCACCCGTTGGATGGGCAAGATAACTGTCCTACAGGGTTCCCTTCATATTGCAGTGCACTGACTTTTGCTCCAAGAGCGTTCCTAGCCTCAGGGATTTTGCTTCCCATTCATTCCTCCTTGGTCTATAGCTCCACAGAAATTAGGCAAATTTACCTCTTCCAAGCATGGAGCGAGCAGGTTTGGTGCCTCACCACATGGCTTACAAACTCGCCGTGTTGGCTCCGACGCTCGTCCCATCTCTTTTTTGAGCTTTTGGGACGAGGGCGTAGATCACAGCTGGTCATTACGAGCCTTTGCTTTGCTCTAGACACTCCTACAAAAAATACACATCGCTCCTCTGCGAGCTTGCCCCAGAACGCCTGTGTTTGAATCGCCCCGGATTCTCTAGACACCTTGCAAGCTCATTGCGTAACGCTTTTCAAACTCTACCGGTGACAGCTGATTGTTGAAACCATGGCGGCGTTTTACGTTGTAGAACATCTCGATGTAATCAAATACATCACTCCGAGCATCTTCCCGCGTGGTGTAGATTTTTCGCTTGATCCGTTCCCGTTTCAGAAGCTGGAAAAAACTCTCGGCCACGGCGTTGTCATGACAGTTGCCTCGGCGACTCATGCTGGCAGCCAAATTGTTAGCCTTCAAAAAGCTGCGCCAATCGGAGCTGCTGTACTGGCTGCCTTGGTCGGAATGAACCATCACCTCTTGCTTCGGTTTACGCCTCCAAACCGCCATCAACAACGCATCAATAGCTAAATCACTGGTCATCTGCGACTTCATTGACCAGCCAACGACCTGCCGAGAAAACAGATCCAGTACCACCACCAAATACAACCAGCCTTCATACGTACGAATGTACGTGATGTCGGTTACCCAAACCTTGTTGGGTTCCACAACATCGAACTGGCGCTTCAGCAAATTGGGTGAGACGACCGCTGGCTTACCGCCGTACTTTCCAGGGCGGCGTCGATAACCTGTCTGAGAACGCAGACCTTCAAGACGCATCAGCCTCGCCACACGATGACGACCACAATCCTCACCGACCTCGCGCAGATCGTCGTGGATTTTGCGATAGCCGTAAACGCCGCCGCTCTCCAGCCAGGAATGCTTGATCAAACCCAGCAGTCGCTGGTCGTCTTTGGCGCGTACAGATTGCGGCTCAGACAGCCAGACGTAATAACCGCTGGGATGGACTTTCAGCGTCAGGCAAAGCCGTCGAATCGAATAATCGCCCGCGCGCTGCTTGATAAAGGCGTACTTCAGCCGTACTCCTTGGCAAAGTACGCGGCGGCCTTTTTTAATATGTCTCGCTCTTCAGTGACGCGCTTGAGTTCCGCTCGCAGACGACGTAGCTCAGCGTGCTGATCATCATCCTGCTGCCGTTCTTCTTGAGGTTTGCTGTAACGCTTTATCCAGGCATAGAGGCTATGCGTCGACACGCCGAGACGGGCCGCTATCTCAGCGACAGGCAGCTTCTTTTCGGTCACTTGATTGACTGCTTGGATTTTGAATTCTTCGGGATAACGCGGGTTGCTCATGGCACCTCCTGATTGGTCTCATTTTAAGGCATGGAGGTGTCTACGAAACCCGGGGGCGATTCAGGTTGCAAAACTCGAACAGAACTTCTTAATGAGAGGTCAGGCTCGCGTCTTGACGCTGTCGCTGGCATTAGCTGGGAAGCCTGAAGACGGTGAAACCACTTGACCATACTGCTCAACAAATTCGCAAGGTGTCGCGTTGAAGGGAAGATCCAAAATGGGGCAAGAAATCTGAATTTCGATCTTTAGGTCTCAAATATTTCGATGTTCACTTCCGGGTACTGCAGATTCCTAGATTACGGTGATCGGCAAGTGCTACCTGCAAAGAGAACTAATTTTTTCGAGAAGTGCGAGCGATCAAATTTCGCGTTTTTACTTCTCGACATTTCACATGTTTAGTTCTGAGCGCCTCCAAAACGCCATCAACAACGCATCTCTAACAAGGCACGTGATTTAACATAATATACATTATGCGTAATTATCTATGCAGGATTGTGGGGCTCTGGTGACAAGATTTGAAGCCAGGCTGTCACCTCGGGATGTCTTGATCAGCACAGATTCAAGCCCACAAGATAAGCCGGCTTCAGATCTCCTTGAAACCCGTTAAACCATTGGCAGCACGCCAGGCCTTGACCGTCTGCGTGACACCTTCCGCAGAATTATCAGCCCCAGGCTCAGGATGGAAAATCAAATCGTAACCCTCTGGATGACCAGCCAGCCGGCTAAATTGTTCGAGCAACTCACCCAGTGCTGCATCTGTTCCGCCTTTGTTCATGACCCGTATGTTTCTGATAAACCCGATAAATTCCGCTTCCGTAAAATCAGAAATGTCTGTCATGTCGTGCCTGCTGTTTTCCATGATGGCCCATATGGTTTCGGGCGGTATTAACCCATAAGCGGTCAACGTCGTACACCGAACCAGCGTCTACGGTGGGCTTGACATGAGTTTCTCGAAAGCTGCTGGCCGAAACCCACCTGCACGTTGAAGCGTTGAAGGTGGGCTTTGGTCAATCTCAGACCAGGCGTGAGTCGGTCGCCAGGCTGGTCAAGTGTCTTTCCCACAGAGTTTTTTGAATTGATTCACGTTGGAAACTGCAGAGTCTAGTGCTGTGTTCTTGTATTTATAGTAGTGAATCTCTTCTGCCTTGGCGGATTTAACATGGCCGAAATACTCTACCCAAGCGCTATCGTTAGTTAGTAAATCAGAGAGCATGGTTTTTAGTTCGCTTGCGGTCCAGACTGTCTTGTAGGCTTTAGCCCCACTGGGGGCTGGGTTGGTATGCTTGACATACTTGTCCACCGAGTATGCTTTTTCGTAGGCCATGAATACTGTATACACGGTTCCGACTGACTGCTTGAACCAAGGAACAACCACAAAGTGATGAACCGCCGTCCCCGTAATTAGAAAGTGCCAAACAGCTGTTTGCGAGTGATCGCCACGAAATAGAATGGCCTGTTCGATTTGGTACTTCATGTTCTTATCATTTCTAATGACATCGTCTCCAACGTCATTTTGTACTTTCCCATAAACAGCACAACTCATTTGAGCTGATACAGCAGGACAATTGTCCAGGCTCATGAGTAGCGCGTTGCCTGTTATAGCTTTTATCAGATTTTCCCCTGTCATGTTTATTGGCTCCTGCCTAAATATTTAACATATGTTTTAGTCAATGAAGTTCACTTCCCTGATGAGAATAGCGTTGAATCACCCGTTATCAAGTTGGTCCGATCGCGGAATTCGAACGCTTGAGTAACGCTCGTTGAGAAAATCCACGCTTTCACCAGCGTGTCAATAGCTCCGTTGAGCGACTGTGTGGGAGGTGACGCGGTGGTAGTCTGTCATGGCGCCACTCTGCGCGAATGCCCGATCTGTTCAGATTACTGATAAAGGCAGGTCAGGCTAATGCATAAGCCTCATGTCAGATAACTGAAAGGAATCGAACATGAAAAAGTCCATGACTGTTCTGGCCATATCCGCAGCGCTTGCCTTCACCGCCACTGTCGCGAACGCTTCCGTGCATCCGACCACTATCAAGCCTCCTCCGGCCGTCCATCAGGTGACAGCGTCTACTGATACTCCGTTCGGAACCCAGAAAACAGCTGACGGAATCAAGTTGGCCAGCCTGGCCAGAAGTTGCTCCGATGAACGATATTCCTGGTGGGAGTACAGCGATTGGGAAATCGTCGGTTGCCTTATAAGCGGCCAGTGGTAGTTATCTAGGTGGGGCTCAGGGACCAGCCCAGCCCCGCCTTTTCACTCGGTATTAGCGGTGAGACTTGTTGCAACTTAAAAACAGGACTTAGGCAACACGACACCTGTTCATGCGGTGACTCCGAGTGCCCTGACTCAACATATTCCGAAGTTGTCTGCTTTCAGCCCGTTCATATATGACGACGTCATAAGTATTTCGTGCATCGAATACCTTCCGTCAGCGGTACGCCGAAACGGCAAGAACCAGCTCGACAGGCAGGGATTGCCGGGACAGCGACCGGTCGGTCACGTTTGCCGGCAAACGCCAAGGCCCTATAGTGCACGCGCAGCAGACTGGAAGGATTCCAGCTGCCCGGCAAAGTCATCGAGCCATGAACAGGAGTTGTAGATGTACCAGATCAAGGATGATGCACATTTCCAGCACAGCGGGCCTGATACTCCCCTGCCCTGGCTGCTGATCACCGCCCTCACCTCCTGCCTGCGTCTTTCACGACGCGACGGCGACCGCTAACCACCACGATTCGAGCATCCATCCACGAGCCTGTGACATGCCCAATGCAGTCACCGCTTTCGCGTGCCCCGAACAAAGTCAACCTGGTGTGCCATGACCACAACAAGCTATCTGGAAACAGCTGTTTCCAAGCCTTTGGGTATCGAGCCCAAAACCGATGCATTTGAGTTCCGCCCCGGTACCGTCGAAGACATCGATGGCCTCGCCGAACTGTTCCAGATCGTCTACGGGCACACGACCCATCCATGCCAGAGTCCGGCCTATATCCGTAACTCGATGAACTGTGCGCAGCAGCGCTGGTTCGTCGTCGCGAACAAGACTGCGCTGCAGGGTTGCGCCTGTATCACCAGCCGCCCATGGAATCAGTCCTGGGAAGTCGGTTACGGAGTGATTCATCCAGACGCCCGGCGCGGCGGCGCGATTTCCAACCTGATCAGGCTCAGCCTGGAAGACCACCGGCCAGAACCCATCGAACTGGGCTACTACACCCCTCGCAACATCGCCATCCACTCGGTGATGAAGAAGATCAAGCCAGCGGTGCTGGTTGGCCACGACGGAGGCCCAAACAAGGTCGATGGCATCCGGGAATACCACCTGACCGCCATCCACCCGCCGACCCAGGAGGGCTTCGTCCATATTGCCCCATGGTATGCCAGGGCCTGCGAGACCGATTTCATCAGCCAATACCTGTATGCCTCGTTGCAACTGGAGCCGGTGCTGGGCGCCTACCCACACACCTACCTGAGCGGTGCTCCGGGAACCGAGCGCCACGGTCAGTTGCTGTACACCCTGGACCCTGAGGCCAATGCGCTGATGGTGTCCGGGCACGTGGGTAGCTATCCCACCGAACGTGAAGTGCTGCAGGAGCTCGCGTCGCTCCTGCAAACCCACAAGGAAGTCGAATACGTGAGTGTCCAGGTGCTGGCCGACAAACTGGAATTGTTCGGTGGCCTGATGCAGCAGGGTTTTGCAATGACCGCCTACCTGCCGGCCTGGCACCTGCAAGGCGGCGCTCGCTACGACTGCATCACCCTGGTATGGCAGAAGTTTGCCCAGGCTCCGCGCAGCCATGGCTTCGATGAAGATGTCGCCTTTTTCGACCAGGCCTACGCAAGGCTCGGCGACACCCTGTGCGGTATCCGACCGGGCCTTGCCCCGCGTGTCGCCGTCTAATCCGTCGAGTACCCGCATCCCTTCGCGGATGACTATTGGAGAATCAAGAAGTGACAAAAGAACAATGGCTCAAGGTTCGAAAAGAAATTCCAGACGGCGCGAAGGAGCCCTGGACTGTCATGTTGTGGATCGCCGACCTGATGATCCTGGTGCTGGCCTGGAACCTCTGGATCAGCTCATCCACTGCGCTCCAGCTGTTGGGCCTGGTGCTGGCCGGGGTGGCCACCCTGCAGGTCTACCTGATCCTGCATGAGGCGCTGCACGGCGCGATTTCGGAAAACCGCAGCGTCAACAACTTCATCGGGCATTGCAGTGGCTGGATGATTGCCTTGCCCTTCCTGGTTCGGCGCCGTTTCCACACGGCCCACCATACCTGGACCTCGCACCCGCTCAACGATCCGGAGAACCGCGGCATGATCGAGAAGTTCTCGGTCATGACCAAGAAACAGGAACGGACCCTGGAGTTCATGTGGAAACACTGGATCCCGATGATCGCTGCCAACCATTTCCTGCTGAACTGGCGCGCGCCCTTCATCGCCCGGGCCAAGGGCGATCACTCGGCGCGCATCCTCAAGGAAATCCGTTTTGCTCGCCTGTACCTGGTGGCCTACCTGGCCATGGCCGGCGTGGCACTGTACTTCGGGCACCTGGCCGACCTGGTGCTGTTCTACCTGATCATCTGGCTGTTCCTGTTCTTCATGGTGGAGCTGCTGAACCTGCCACACCATGCCGAGGCGCCGCTGCAGTCCAAGGATGCCGATCGCTTGCAGTACTGGGAACAGGATCGTGTGTCCCATGACTGCAAGAACCTGCCGCTCTGGTCACGTTTCGTCATCCTCAACTTCAACCTGCATATCGTGCACCACGCCTTCCCTTCCGTGCCCTGGTACCGGCTGGCCGAAGCCCACAAGCTGCTGCACCAGCATGAACAGCACCCTGGGGATTCGCAGGTCAGCGAGTGGGATTTCGCCTGGACCAACCGCCGCCGGCCGCTGCTGAAGTTGATGGGGCACTTCTTCGATCGCCGGGCTTGACCTCCCGGGCGAAAGATCCTGAACATCCGGGATCTTTCGCCCGATATCGATTGCCATGAACCTCATGCGGCCCTTTGTCAGCAGCGACCTGAACGCCTGCCTGCAACTGTTCGACAGCAATACCCCGGCCTTCTTCGATCCACTGGAGCGGCCAGACTTCCTGAATTTTCTCGAACACTCGCCACGCAACCTGCTGGTCATCGAACGTGATGGGCGGATAGTTGCCTGCGGTGGCCATGCCCTGCGCGCAGGCACGTCAACCGCCAGTCTGTGCTGGGGCATGGTCGACCAGACTCTGCACGGACAAGGCCTGGGGCGCCTACTGACTGAAGCCCGGCTGCTGGCCATCCGTGAACAAGGCCTGGCCAGTACCGTACGCCTCAGCACCAGCCAGCACAGCCAGGGCTTTTATGCCGGCCTGGGATTCGTGCTGCTCGAGGTGACGCCTGACGGCCATGGCCCAGGCCTGGACTGCTGGGACATGCAGCTGTCCTTGTCGTAGTCGGGCGCCCTCACCCGCCAGGTACCATCGAGTTCCCTGGGCTGGGCGGGTTACTCAGGCCCCGCGCCCTTTCAGCACGATCGTCGCCAGGTAGGACAAGACCCGCTCATGGGCTTGGTTGATGATCTCGAAAGAAAACTGGGCCAGGCCTCGATTGCCAGGCAGCGGGATGTTGCGAACGTCGCGAACCGTGACCGAACCACTGATGAGGTCGTCCGGGCGAACAGCCTTCGTCCAACGCACATCGTTCAAGCTCGCGCCTCCCACGCTGCAGGCCCGCAGCAACCCCAGGTCGATGAACAACCGGAAGCTCAGGGCGAGTGTATGAAAACCGCTGGCAACCAGCCCTCCCATCGGTGAATCGATCGCCGCGACTGGGTCGATATGGAAGGACTGGGGATCGAACTCGCGGCCAAAATCGATGATCCCGGATTCGGTGACCACCGCGCTGCCCAGGGTGAAGACCTGCCCTTTGGCAAAGTCTTCGAAATACACATCATCATGATCACTCATCGCCTGCCTCATCTGGCCAGTTTGCATACGAGCTCAACAGGGCTGAGCACTCGGTTCTTGATCAGTGTCGAGATATTGACCATCTGCCGCATGGCCGTGGTACCGAATGAAATATGCAGCCCGAGTGGTGATACCCCCTGTTCCAGATTCAGGTTTCGCAAGTGGTCAAAATACGCCACGCCAAACTCCCAGCGGTCTGTTTCACTGACCACCGTGAACCCCGCGTTTTTCAGGTGCACCAGATAATCATCCAGGGGGGCCACAAAATCCGTACTCGGGTTCGACGCCCAGGGAACCGGATACAGGACCTTGCCCTCCCCGACACGCATCACGTCGTAGATCCCCAGCTTGCCGCCAGGCTTCAGTACCCGCCCGATTTCACTGAACAACAACGGCTTGTCCGCAATGTTCATCCCTACGTGCAACATCGTCACGACGTCGCAAAAATCATCGGGGAAAGGCAGCGCCAGTGCACTGGCCTGCTGGTAGCTGACCTTGAGTCCTCCATTTATCCGGGCGGCCAGTGTCGACGCCGCGTTGATGTAGTCGGGCGCCAGGTCTATGCCATGGACTTCACAACCGAAGGTGCTGGCGAAGTAGCGAGTGGCCCCGCCCAATCCGCAACCGACATCCAGTACTTTCATGTCGGCCTGTAGCCCCAGCCTGTCGGCCAGGTCGGCAGTCGCCTGGCGCCCGCCGATGTGGATCTCGTCCACCGGTGCCAGGTCCTCGAAACCCAGCCTGTCCGGATCCTTCCCACTGGCTCGCAGCGCCGTCAGGATCTTCTGCTCCAGATCAGGCCTGGCGTAGTGTCTTTCAAACTCTTCATCGATTTTCATTTGGATCTCCAGAAGATTGAGAATGCCAAAAACAAATCACGTGTCATCACTCGGGGAAACTGCGCTCGATAGCATCCAAGGTTGGCGGTATGAGTCAGACTTCGTACTCGATGCCTACACCATCGAACCGCAGGCGATCTTGTATATGAACTTTTTCCCCCATGGCGTTTTTCCCGGACAACAGACCGGCCTCGAAAAGACGTATCACCATTTGCAGGGCATGTTCGGAGTACCCGACCGCATTCAAGCGATTGATCAAGGTCTTGTAGTCAAACTTCTCCTTTAGCAAGTCGGCAAAGATGTCCCTGACCTTGGGACTTGCCGCGTACTTGGTCATGCGCTTCTCGCCGTTGGACAGTATTGCCTTGGGTTCAAGCTTGAAATCCATCGGGTTGACCTTGTAATAGTCCTGCAAGGTCACTGCCCCGCCATTCCAGCTGAATTCGGAAATGCTGGATAATTGCTTCAACAACTTGCCAATCCAGCCAACCCTCATCGGGGTCAACTCTGCGTCGGAAAAGGCATCCGAGAGCTCATTTCGCTTGTGTCGGCCCAGTGCAATCATGGTGGATGCTCGGTCCTTGAAGTCCGAAATTGCCCATTCATGTCCCTGGTCGGCCTTGTCCGAGAGTTGATCGAACCATTGGCGTCGGTTGAAACGATCATCTTCACTCTCCACGATCCTGCGCTTGTTCCAGAACTCGGAATCAGGCTCGGTGAAAGAGGCATAGGTATAAAAGGACGCTAGGAATTCGTGGTACTGCTCATAGGTTTCGCCATAAGTGCTTTTGTACCATTCATGGATTTTTGCCTGTTCATCAGGGTGCTGTGAGAGATAGTCGATCGCTGACGCCGCGCAAACAGCAGACTGCGAGGCAAGGTGCACGCCTTGCGAAAACAGCGGGTCGGTGAAACAGGCAGCGTCACCACAAAGGAAAAAACGGCCGCCGGAGAAAGTGCTGGTGTCGTATGACCAGTCACGCACGACCCTGACCCCATCGATCTGCTCGGCATCGCCCAGCAGTTCCTTGGCACGGATGCATTTGGCCAATGTGCGTTGGTAGAACGCCTCGGTGCCGAGTTCCTTTATCTCGGCCACCTTGCTGACATCGACGATCACGCCGACGCTGTAGATGTCTCCTTCCAGCGGAATCATCCACACCCAGCCGTCTTCAAAGGTGATCGAGAACGTGGTTCCACGCAGGTCTCCCTGGAAGGGATCGGGGCAGGAGAAATAAGACCATACAGCCAGGTTGCGATAAAACTCGTCATAGCGACGTATTTTCAGTTGTCGCGCAAGGATGCTGTTCGCGCCGGAGGCGTCGATCAAATAGTCTCCCGAGACCTTCGAGGATGAGTCGCCCTGGCGGACTTCCAGCGTCACCGTTTCGGGGTCGCTCAAATCGACATGGGTGACCGATGCCCCTTCATGAACCTTGCCCCCTCGGGCGATGACCTCCTTCAAGAGCAAGTGATCGAACACTTCTCGCTTGACCTGGATGGCATGATCGAACACCCATTCAGCCGTGCTCTTGGGGGTTGAAAAGGAAAAGGTCCAAGGTGGCTGGTTCTGCCCCCATAGAAAGGTTGCCGAAGGCTTTTTGACAAACTGGGCTTCATCAATCAGCGCCTGCAAGCCCAATCGATTGAATATCGACATGGTCCCCGGAAGAAATGACTCTCCTATCCGGTATCGGGGAAATGTCTCCTTTTCATACAGGGTGACCTGGTGTCCCAACTTAAGCAGAGTCAGTGCTGCCACGGATCCGGCCGGTCCACCACCAATGATCACTACATTGCTTGGTAACATACCTGTTCTCCTTCAGGTCGCGATTAGAGCTCAATATTGCGTTTCTTCTTCGATCTCTCCGACACAGCAATTTCATCAACTTTTCTGATCTTCACGGGCATCTTGTATCTCTCCAGCTTGCCCGCGAGAAAATCCATCACCGCCCTTCTCAGGCCATCACTGCTGATCGGGTAGGCAGGTTTTATGTTCACCCCGACAACTTGCCCCGTTATGGCGTTATTGACCCCGTAGGCGACACAGTCCAGGACCTGTGGGCAGGAAAGCAGCAACGCCTCGATTTCAAGTGGCAGGACCTTCTCCCCTCCGACATTGATCACGTCATTGATGCGCCCCAGGATCTGGATTTCGCCGTTGCCGGCCGACTCCGCCAGGTCTCCGGTGCGAAACCAGCCATCCGCCGTCAACGAAGTGTTTTCGACATTCAGATAACCGAGGAACTGACCGGGTGACTTCAACTGGAGCTCACCCTCGACAATGCGATATTCGAAACTGTCGTCGACTATCTTGAATCGCGTGCTTTGGGAAGACGTGCTTTGTGTCCCGGCTATCCCTGTTTCAGAGGTGCCAAAGGTCTGCAGTAACCGCACCCGCGGAAATATCTCTCGCAGATGGACCAGGAGCTGCAACGGCATGGCTTCGGTGCCGTAGGTAATGAGCCGCAATGCCGACAGGTCATGGCGCTGGTGAAAATCTCCAAGACGTATCAGGTTCAGAAAGGTCGGGTTGGCAGGCAAGACCTGCACTTTGTGGCGCTCCAGCTCCCGGCATACGCGCTCCGGTGTCCTCTCTCTCACCACGACCGCGCAGTTGCCGGAGAACAGCACGTTGACCAACGTATTCACACCGCCTATGTGGTCGAACATCAGAAACAAGATGACCACCAACTGCCGGCCTCTGGATTGCTTGTCCTTTTCAGCAATCAGGTTATCCAGGTTGTGCAGAATTGCCTTGGGTTTGCCGGTGCTGCCACTGGACAGCAGGATCAAGCCCGCGATGCCGCTTTGCTGCAGTGAACGATACAAAGGATGCCGTGACTGGCCAGCCAGGGGCACGACGGTCATGTCATCAAGGGCCGTGACCAGGAAGCTGGCGTCGCAGGCGACTTTCAGTGTTTCTTCGATGGAAGGCGTGAGGTTTGTAACCGGTGCGACTATCGCCTTGATGGCGGCCAGGGCCAGCAAGGCCAGGATGCTGTTGATCGAATAGTTTCCATGCACTATCACGACCTGCCCGGGGGTGATACCGGACTGCATGAAGGATCTGGCCAGGTCCCTGGCCTGCTGGGCCACCTGCTTGTACGACAGTGAGATTTCCCCGTCGATCAATGCTCGACGGTCACCTCTATCCTCCAGACTACCCAGCCAGCATGCATTCATCACCTGACCCCTCCCAAGTAAAGCGTTTCACCCGAGACGAAACTTGACGCGCCGGAGAGAAAAAACTCCACCGGCCCCACGACATCCGGAAACTCACAAGGCCGCTTGATTGCCTGGCGTGCGATGAGTGCTTCGACCTTGTCCTTGCCCAGGGTCCGGGTAAGAGCCGTTCTCAAAGGAGGCAGACCCAAGGTGTTTACCCGGATATTCAAGGGTGCAATCTCTCGGCTAAGAGAACGAGTGAACTGCTCTATCGCTGCCTTACTGGTTGCATAGGCCAGTTGCCCTTCCAGGGAAAACAACGTGGCCACCGACGAAATGTTCAATATCGACGCTGATCCACTACTGCTGTTCTTCAGCAACTTCACCGCTTCGCGACAGCATTGCATCACCGAAAATACATTCAGGTCGTAGAGCTTTTTCGTGTGTTCCATGTCGCTTAGCAAGAATGGCTCCATGATCGATGTGCCGGCATTATTGACAAGTGCATCGATAAAGCCGTAGCGCTTTCTTATTTCATGAAACATTGCCGTTACCGACTTTGGGTCGGTCAGGTCCAGATTAAAATGGATGTAGCCTGGAGGCATCCTGGCCCCTTCCCTGCGGCTACAACCAATGACTGTATGCCCCTCTCCGATCAAGTGCTTGACCAGCATCCGACCCAAACCGGTTCGTGTTCCCGTTACAAGGATCAGCATGAAGTTTTCCTAGTTGGCTTCCAGTGCGGGTATTTCTTCCATGATGAATTCGGCCAGGGTCGACGGACTTTGAAAGGGACTGACCTTTCGCGAAATGGCGCGATCGGATGTCAGGGAAACAGACAAGTCGAACGTGTCGGCAAGCAACTCCTCGATTCGCATCATCAGTGTTACGAGTTGCAGTGAATCGAACAGGCCATCCACTCCATATATGGTTATGTTCTTCATGTCTTCGGCTGACATGTTGTTGTTCTGGCTGGCGATGCTTTCGGCCAGGCATTGATTCACAATACTATCGATGTCTGCTCTGCTAGGCATGTTTCCACCTCACTATAGTGCATTAGTTGAAATGCTCAGGTTAGTAATGTCGAATCTGCAGCAAGGAACAATGTTCCCTGTCTTCAATAACAGGTCATGAATCCTGGTTCTATCGGGCGTCAGGATTGCGCAGGGCCAGAAAGTTCATCGGCTTGACGCTGGCCACGACTTCGTTGTCTTGATTGATACCTTCGAGCAACGAGATGACCATGCCCCGATCAGGCTTGGAGCGAGAACGCCGGGTTTCCAGGACCGAGACACGCAACCGCAGCTGGTCACCAGGGCGAACGGGCTTGAACCAACGTGTTTCATCGACACCAGGCGAAGCGCGGCTGGCGACAGAGGACAGATAGTGATCTACAAACAGGCGCATCATCAGGCCCAGGGTATGCCAACCGCTGGCAATCAGCCCTTGAAAGGGACCACTTGCAGCAGCCACCGGATCCAGATGCATGACTTGCGGGTCAAACTGCTTGGCGAATGCGATGATTTCAGACTCGCTGACATCAAGTGGGCCGTATTCGAATACTGACCCCTCTACATAGTCTTCGAAATATCGATCATTAATAGCAGTGGAAAATGTCGATAGCTTCATCTTGATATTCCCTTATCCATTGATAACCAGACCCTGGAGCAGATCAGGTTGAATCCTTTTTCAATGATGCTTTTAACTGGTTAGTTCATAAGCTTACTTCAACCTGGCTGACGAACCAGGGAGAATTGAATGCATCAATGGCTTATACCTTCCTCTTGGATTTATCGGCATGTCAAGAGAAAATTTCACAGAAACAAGATTTATCGTTTCAGTATAATCACGGGTGTTGAAGGTCCACTTTTGTTTAGATCAGTTCAATAGGCAACGACGGACTCTCGGCCCTCTGGTTCATCTTTATTCGATGAACGGTATGCTGGCTCAAGTATGGCCAAACCAATAGCCTTCCACCAAATCCTCAGGAACAGTTGCTCTATCAGGCACTTATATTCCATCTCGCCAATTTGGCCATATACGCTCTAGCTCGCACTGTTCACCGTTGCATATCGACGTGTATCGGTTTAGCAAGAATGGCCAGTCGAACCACTGCATTCACGCCGTTTATATGCGTGCAAAAGAACAATTAACCTACAAAAAACTGTCACATTGCAGGCGCAGGGCAAGTAGCCCTTTGTTATGTTGGCCGGCCCTGCAAGCCCAAGAGAATAGCAACGTGTCGAACGCCACACTCCGCGCAGTCGATCAACACAACTACGAGCAGATCTGCGATCTGGAGGTATTCGAGGAACAAGAGGACTACGTGGCCTCCAATCTCTGGTCGCTGGTCCAGGCCAGCTACAACCCTACCTGCACTGCACGCGCCATCTACGATCAGGAGCTGCCAGTGGGCCTGTTTTTGTGGAGCGCCGAGACCCCGCGAAAAGTCTCCATCTGGCGTTTCATGGTGGACAAGCAGCACCAGAACCGCGGCATCGGCCGCGAGGCGCTGGGCTTGCTGCTCCAGGAGTTGCGACAGATCGACGGTTTGGCCCGGATCGAGATCTGTTACCACCCCGCAAACCCGGTAGCCGGCGAGTTCTATGCCAGCTTCGGTTTTGCCGAAACCGGCATGGACGAGGACGGTGAAGACATGCTGGCGGTAATCGAGTTGCCACCGCGACACTCTTGAGACCGCGATGACCCGGCAAGGGCTGCACTGCACACCTGCGCGGCACTTCTGCTGGGCCCCCATCCTCGTTAACCTTGGTCGATCATCCACCTGCGAGGTCTTGCCGATCATGTCCTGCACTGCCCAGTTCTGGCGCGACCCCCTCCTGCCTCATGTCGAAAGCCGCCGGGCCTGTGACAGTCGCGCCAACTACAAGGCCCACAGCCATCCGACACTGTCCATTGGTGCAGTGGACCAGGGCACCAGCCTCTTCAGCGGGGCTGCCGCAGGGCCCACGCTGATTCGCGCGGGCAGCGTGGTGTGGGTCCCGGCCGACTGCGTGCATGCGTGCAATCCTTGCCCGGGCACGGCCTGGAGCTACCAGATGCTGCACCTGGACGCCGCCTGGGTAGAGGCCGTACGCCAGGTGCCCGCCCTGGCCAGCAGCGCATCCCGGCGTCAGGTACTGCTCAGCGATGATCCTGAGCTCTATCGACGTTTCTGCCAGCTCAACGACCTGCTGTTCTCAACCGCCAGTTGGCAGGACAAGGACGCGGCCCTGATCGAATTCATCGGTGATTTCTCGACCGCAGAACAGCCGGCGATTTCCCAGATCGTCGATCCGGCCCGGGCCAGCGAAGGGGTGCGCCGGGTCGTCGCGCTCCTGCGCCAGGCACCCCACGCCATCAGCCCCCTGGAACAATTGGCGCAACTGGCCGGCCTCAGTCGCTACCAGTTGATCCGGGCTTTTCGCACGGCCACCGGCATGACGCCCCATGCCTATCAGTTGGACCAGCGGATCATCCAGGCCCGCTCCTCGCTACGGGCTGGCGAGCCCCCGGCGGCGCTGGCCCAGCGCCTGGGTTTTGCCGACCAGGCTCACTTCCAGCGAGTGTTCAAGGCCCATGTCGGCGTCACGCCGGGGATGTACAAGGCCTGAGGTCGCGCAATTTTCTTCAATACCCGACCCTCGGCGCGCTCCAGACTTCCAGCCCTCTTGCTCCCTGGAAGCCCTGCCCATGATCGAACAGTTCCTGCTGGTTGCCGCTGCGCATTTTCTCGCCCTGCTCTCCCCCGGCCCCGACTTCTTCCTGGTGGCTCGCCTGTCCATGACTGCGGGCTGGAGGCGGGCCACGGGGGCCTGCCTGGGCATCGCCCTGGCCAATGGTGTGTTCATTGTCCTGGCATTTGCCGGCGTCTCGATTTTCCGTTCCGACGGGCTGCTGTTCCTGGTGATCCAGCTGGCTGGATGCGCGTACCTGTTGTACATGGGCGGGTTGTTCATCCGCCATGCCGGCAACAGCTCGCTGGCTGGCGTCGCCCCCCAAGGCCTGGGCCGGGATGGCTGGTGGCGCGGACTGGGCATGGGACTCCTCTCGGGCATCCTCAACCCCAAGAACGCCCTGTTCTACGTCAGCCTCGCGTCGCTGGTCGGGGCCGGGATCAGTACCGGCTGGAAGCTGTTCTACGGCCTGTGGATGTTCAGCGTGGTCTTGGCCTGGGACGTGCTGGTGGCCCTGGCCATTGGCAACAGCCGAGTCCGCCAGCGCTTCTCCCGGGCCCTGCCCTGGCTGGAGCGCTGTACCGGAGCGGTCCTCATGCTGCTGGCCCTGGTGGTCCTGGGCAGCGTCCTGGTTCGCCATTGAAGCGCCGCACCTGGCATTACAAATGAACAACAAAGGCCCCTACTGTTGTCATGTCCGTAACCGATATTGTCGTCCTGGGACGCCACGCGCCGCCGGCGTTCATCCTGTCCATCCGCGCCAAGGAGACCGACCATGCCTCAACAGCCCCGCCTGGGATGCGGCGCCGCCATCGTGCGCGACGGCCAGTTGCTGCTGGTCAAGCGCCTGCAGGACCCCGAGGCCGGACACTGGGGCCTGCCGGGGGGCAAGGTCGACTGGCTGGAGCCCGTGGAACAGGCCATGCGCCGGGAAATCTTCGAAGAACTGGGGCTGACACTGCAGGGCGTCAGCCTGTTGTGCGTGGTCGACCAGATCGACCCGACTCGCGAAGAACACTGGGTTGCTCCGGTGTACCTGGCCTCGGCGCCCGACATGGCGCCTTGCAACCTCGAGCCGCACAAGCACGGCGAAGTCGCCTGGTTCGAACTCGACCGCCTGCCCCAGCCCCTCACCCAGGCCACCCGCACCGCGGTACGGGCCCTGGTGCGGATCGCCGCGATGGAGTCGTGATGCCTGCGCACCATCGGCCCTGGATAGCCCTCCTGGGGCTTGCCGGCCTGGCCCAGGCCAGCAGTCGTGATCCAGGGCATGGCCGGCTCGTCGTTGCCGGCGGTGGTGGCCCTGATCGAGCAACTGCGCCAGGTTCGGCGCTCAGGCAATGAGCGCGGCTGCGCAGCCCGCCAGGTGCGACCGATGGCCGCAGGCGTTGGTCTAATTAGCCCGCCGTGGCCTTCGTCCGTTTGTTACCATGCGCTGGTTTTTTGCCTGTCTGGCTGTTCAAAGGGCGTTATTTCATGAGTGTTCTACTGACTCGCCGCACGCTGCTCACCAGCGCCGGAGTACTCGGCCTGGGCCTGCTGGCCGGTTGCGACAACAGTCCCCGGCTGTCCTTCAAATACGGCAAGGACCTGAGCAATCAGATTCTGGGCCGCACCTTCAAGCTCACCGATTCCCAGGGCGAAACCAAGTCGCTGTCCAGCTACCGCGGCCTGATGCCGATGATCTTCTTCGGTTTCACCCAATGCCCGGCGGTCTGCCCCACTACCCTGGCCCGCGCAGTCCAGGCCAAGAAACTGATGGGCCGCGATGGCGATCGGTTGAAAGTGGTGTTCATCACCCTGGATCCGGAACGCGACACCCCAGCCGTGCTGGATGCCTACGTCAAGGCCTTCGACCCCAGCTTCGAGGCGCTGTATGGCAGCCTGGAAGAAACCGCGGCCACGGCCAAGGAGTTCGGGGTGTTCTACGAGAAGATCCCCAGCGGCGACACCTATACCCTGTCGCACACTGCCACCAGCTTCGTCTTCGACTCCCGCGGTACCTTGCGCCTGGGCCTGTCCCAGTCCCTGACCGCCCAGGAATGCGCAGAAGACCTGCTCACCGTCATGGAGGTCTGTTAATGACCCTGCAACCTCGCCCTTCCCGTCTCAAATCCGTCCTGCTGCTGGCCTCCCTGCTGGGCCTGGCCAACGTTGCCAGCGCCGCGACCCAGGTCGACAACGCCTGGGTCCGGGCCACCGTCGCCGGCCAGCACGCCAGTGGCGCATTCATGGACATCACCGCCAGCAGCGACAGCAAGCTGGTCCAGGTGCAATCGCCTGTGGCCAAGAACGTGCAGATCCATCAGTCGAGCATGCACAACGACGTGATGAGCATGCAGCAGGTGGACGCCATTGCCCTGCCGGCTGGGCAGAAGGTCAGCCTGGACACCCAGGGCTACCACGTGATGCTCATGGAGCTGGTGGGCCAGATCAAGGCCGGCGACAAGGTGCCGCTGACCCTGATCGTGGAAAACGCCAAGGGCGTGAAGGAAACGATCAAGGTCGACGCCGAGGCCCGGGCCTTGAACGCGCCGGACCATGGCGCCATGGACCATGGCTCGATGGATCATGACTCGATGGACCACGGCACGATGAAACACTGAGTCGCTCCAGCTTGAAGCAAGCCGCTGCCCCGCCAGGGCCAGCGGCTTTTTTGTCTTTGCGTGCGCCAGCCCGGCGGCGAACCTATTCCCCCCGCCCTGCCCTTGTGCGAACCTGCGCACGCCGCGCGAACTGATAGCCCAATGCCACCCAGCAAGGCTGCCAGCGCTGTGCCGGGGATCGCCCCCTGGAGCGGCTCGACCATCATCAGGGATTGAACATGCCGTCAAATCGCCCCGTCATTCATGTGCTCTTCTTCGTTGGCAACTCGGGCTCATGTGCAGTTCTGCCATTGACCGATACCTACGAGGCCGTGATCCACCCGCCCTCTCCCTTGCTCGAGCAGGCCTCACCTAGATTGACCATCAGCCACTCAACGAGCGCTGGCCAAGTCCAGTCACCGTTGAAGGTGGCCTCGTTCACCACCCTCTATGGAGAGAACGGCAGCGGCAAGACGGCCCTGTTGCTGGAGCTGTGCCAGGAATTGGCCAATCGAAAGTCACGCAATCACCTCAGCCTGCTCTGGGAGGATGCGCAGGGGCTGCACCTTTCCCGGGGGAGTTCGCTCAAGGACGTCCAACTGGATTCGAAACTTGAGATTGACCAGGGACAGAGCGCATCGATACCGGATTTTTCTACGGTGTTCTACACCACCTCGCCGTTTGAAAAGCTGCGGCGCAATCGTCTGCGGCGCCTCGGGGTAAAAGACATCAGCCCGCGGTTTGGCAAGGATGTGGAGTCGGAGCTGGTGGCGGCCTTCACCGCCTATCCCTTCCTCAAGGAGCGAGTCACCTTTGTCGGCGAGGCCCAGGTCACGCTGAAGCTCAGGACGGTGTCACTGGTGGAGCTGATGACGCTCTATCGCAGCGAGCGCTCGACAAGCAAGCCCCTGGACCCGGAACTGAAGCAACGCCTGCTGGAGCTGGACCGCGGCGCCTCGCCCGAGGCGAAATTCATCTGGTCCTATGCGATCCTCGAGGGGGCTGAAAGCCTCACGGCGCAAACGCTTTACGAGGTAGTCGACGAGCTGCAGGAACTGGTCCGTGACCATAACCAATGGCTGAGCCGCGCACTCAGCGATCCGGACTTTGCCCTCGATCAGTTGTCCGAGCACCCGCCGTTGATCCGGCAATTGACCAAGGCCAGGTACGCACTGGAACGGGTCAAGCTGCTGTTCGCCGACGTTACGTCCTGGGGTCGCAAATCCGGGCTGGGCTACCTGGACGGGCAGGTCGGCCAGCACATCCGCCAGTATCCACAGGCCTATGCCGAGTTGAGCAACCTGGGGCTGCTGCAGTTCTCCTTCACCCAGCTCAGTTCCGGCCAGGCCAGCATGATGTCCCTCTACTGCGCGGTGGCCAGGGCCTTCGGTGAGTTCGAGCAGGCACCCTCGGAGCAATCGATGCTGCTGTGCATCGACGAGGGGGAGATGTTCATGCACCCCAAGTGGCAACGCATCTACATTTTCGACCTGCTGGAGTTCATCGGAAAGTTCGGCCGGCTCGCCAAGCGCACCCACGTGCTGATTTCCACCCATTCGCTGATCGTCGCGGCCGATACGCCCGCCGGAAGGCTCTTCGACCTGGATAACGCACGGTTGACCAGTGCCTTCGGCTACACGCCCAAGCAGACCTTGACCTCGGTCTTCGAGGTCGAGGACTTCACCGGGAAGTTCAACCACCAGCGCCTGGAACAACTCGCCGCAGTCCTGAACGGCGAGGCCCGGAGCGATAAAGCGATGCGACAGGCACGACACATCGCCGACGCCCTGGCCAACGACGAACTCAAGCGTCATGTACAGCACCAGCTGGATATCCTGGGGAGCCGTGCCAATGCTCAAGCTTGATACGTCCAACACCGTCCAAAGCCGCCACCTGACGACCCTGGGCCAGCGTTTTGACGAGGAAATGGCGAAATGGAAGGCGCCATTCAGCGGATATCCGAGCTTCACGGCCTCGCTGCACCAGCTGTTGCTAAACAACCGCCAGGCGATCCTGGTCGGCAGCGGCGCCCAGCTACAGGCGCTGATCCAGGCTGTCGACATCGCCACCCGCTCGACTGGCTCGACCTTGACTCGCTACATGCATGACCGTCAGCAAAAATCCTTCACCAAGCAAAAAGACATGGAGAAGCTGATCGAGACCCTTGGCAAGGTGTTCGATTACGACAAGTTCATCTACAAGAGCCAGGGCTGGAACGCCTACAAGCTGGTGGAAAGCCACGGATTGCGCATTTGCCCCTACTGCCACCTGAATCATGTGAACTACCACGGCCAGGTGACAGACAAGACCGCGCCCAAGAAGCTGGAGATGCGCCCGCCCCTGGATCACTTCCTGCCCAAGTCCATCTACCCCTACCTGGCGGTGTCGCTGCACAACCTGGTGCCCAGCTGCCACCAGTGCAACTCCTCGATCAAGGGCGACGAGGTTCCAGACTCGAGCATTCCCCATCCCTTCGACGCTGCCAGTGCCCTGGGCCTGAGTTTCGGTATCAAGGGCTCGGCCCTGGCTATCCACGGCGTTACCAATGGAGAGATCAGCCTGACTGTGACTGGCAACACCGCCTGGGACGAATTTGCCCGGTTCTTCTGTCTGGAGGAGCGCTACCAATGGTACACACCCGAGGTGAACGACATGCTCAAGCGCAAGCGCGACATGGACGACAGCGACAAGGTCGTGCAGTCGCTGGTCCGGCTCCCGGCATTCATCCTCGGCTTCGAGCCGGATGAGTTCGAAAAGCGCGCCCTGGGTATCTGCCTGCAAAGCATCGCCCGACAGCAAGGCATCCTCTGAGCCTCAATAGTCCAGGCTGCGGGCCATCCACACCGTGAAGCCGCAGCAGTCGGGGTCTTCGCTGACATGCCGGACCACCTCGAAACCATGGGTATCGAGCAGCGTGCAGTATTCACCGGGATCGAGGCTGGCGTGGTACAGCGCCTCGCCCTGGAACTGGCCGATGGCCTCGCCCGCCGCCGGGCCGCTGGTGAACATCAGCGCACAACCCGGCCGGGCGTGGCGCTCGAACACCGCGAACATCGCTCGCTGGTCGTCCGGCGACAGGTGAAACAGGCTGTTCCAGGCCAGGATGCCGTCGAAGTCCTCGTTCAGGGCCAGGTTGCGCATGTCGGCGTGGACCCAGCGCTGGTCGCCGTGCCGTTGCCGGCACAGGTCCACCAATGTCCTCGAGCTGTCGACCCCGGTCAGCTCGCAGCCATGCTCGATCAGGTCGCTCGCCATCGGCTCTGCACCGCCACAGCCCAGGTCCAGCACCTGCACCCCGCTCCCCATGAGTTGACGAAAGCGCTGCAGCCAGCGCAGCTCGGACTCAACCCCCTGGGTATTGCCCCGGCGCGCCTGATCCCAGGCTGAGGCATGGCGCTGGTACAGATCGATGATGTGGCGGGCGGAGTCATCCATGGCGAACCTGCAAGAACCAGAAAAGCCGTCGATTAAACCCCGATGATGCCTGCGCCACAATCGAAAACCCCCAGCCGTGCCCGGCCAGCGCTAGGCGCTGTGCGGATACCGGCTGAATGCCACTAGAGGCTCGGAACCACTGATTCCTGGCGCTGTACCTGGCGCACCGAGACGAACAGCAGCAACGACAAGCCGGCGTACAGGCCGAACAGCCAGCCGGCCGCGCGGGCTGTCCCGGCCAGCTCACCGCCGGAACCCAGGCCTGCGAGGTTGACGATCATCCCCGCCAGGGCTGCTCCCAAGGCAGTGGCCACCAACTGCACGGTGGTGATCGAGGCGCCGGCCAGTTCCTTCTGGTCGGCCGGCGCGCGCTCCAGCACTCGTGCCAGCAAGTGCGGCCAGGCCAGGCCAATGCCGCCCCCTACCAGCACCATGGCCAGGCAGATCGCCGCCAGGCTCGCCACGCCACTGGCGGCGGGCATGGCCAGGCACGCCAGGAGCAACCCGGCCACCACCAGCAGTGGGCCGCTGGCCACGGCCCGGGCAGCGCCTTGTGCGCCCAGGCCGGAGCTGAAGAGCGCTCCCAGGGTCCAGCCTGCGGCCATCAGTGCGGCGATGTAGCCGGCAATCAGCGGCGTCTGCTGGTGCAGGACCTGGAGAAACAGCGGCACGAAGACTTCGCTGGTCATGCCCACCACCAGCAACGCCATGGACAGGTACAACGGCAGCAGCACACTGCCGGACTTCAGGCTGCCGCGCGGCAGCAGGCGTTTTGCGGAGCGATTCTCCAGGGCACAGACCACCAGCAGCAAAACCAGGCCTATCACCAGGCCTAGGGCGTTGTACAACGCCGAGGTACTGATACTGCCGATGGAGATAGCCAGCACCATGACGATCAGCAACACCAGTTGCAGCCCGGGGATGGGAGTGCGAGGCGCCGGTTCGCGGCTTTTCCCGGGCAACAGGCCGATTGCCAGCAGCATGAACAGCAATGTGCAGGGTAGCAGCACCCAGAAAGCTGCACGCCAAGCACCAAGCTCGGCGAAAACCCCACCCACCGCCGGCCCGATCAGGGTCGCCGCGCCCCACATGGCCGAAATCAGCGCCATCGCCCGTGCCCACAAGGCCTCATCGAACACCAGCCGGATCATTGCGTAGGGCAAGGCGAACAGCAGGCCTCCGCCCAGGCCCTGGACGCTGCGCCCAACGACCAGCCAGGGCATGTCGGGAGCCAGGGCGCACACGCTGCAACCGAGCATGAACACCAGCCCCGCCAGGCCATAGGCGAGCTTGGGGCCCAGTCCTGCCAAGACCCGGGTCGAGAGCACGGAACCAACGATCGAGGCCACGACGAACAGCGTGGTGTTCCAGGCGTAGTAATCCAGGCCACCGATGTCCTGGACCACCGAGGGCAAGAGTGTCGTGACCAGGTAGATGTTGATTGCATGCAAGGCGACGCCGCCGGCCAGGGCTGCCGAGCGCAGCCCGTTCTTGCCCAGCAGCAGGGCCGACCAGCCCGTTGTCGATGCCATGGTGTATTCCTGTCTTGTTGTTCGAGAAGGCGGCACTGTATTACACAAGTAATGACTTTGATAATTGGTTTTTTTCGATCCGCTCACCCCCTGCTTGCCGGGGCAGGGACGGACAATCCCCGAGCCGGAACCGAGCAGCCTGTTATGCTTGTGCGGTTGCCGGCATCCTGCTGGTGTCTCGATTACCCGATAGTTTCCTGGTCAATGGTCCTGCATGCCTTCGATGTCTTCCCCGGCCGATAAGAAAAACCCCGGCGCCACCGCCGAGCGAATCCTGTTCCTGCTCAAGACCCGTGGGCCATTGAAAACCGCCGACCTGGCGCCACTGCTGGAGGTGTCGCTGGAGGCCACCCGCCAACAAGTGCAGAAGCTGGTGGACAGCCAGCTCATCAGTGGAGAACTGATGCCGGCCCAGGGGGCTGGCCGCCCTTCGCAGAAATGGGTGCTGACCGAACAGGCCCAGGCGCGTTTTCCCGATACCCACGCCAACCTCACGCTGCAGCTGATCGACTCGATCCGTGCGGTGTATGGCGCCGACGGCGTGGAACGCATCGTCAGCGACATGGAGCGGATCAACAGCGCCGAGTACCTGGCCACCTGCGCACCGCTGCCGACCCTGGAAGAGCGGGTTCGGGCCCTGGCGCAGATCCGCGACGTGGCGGGCTACATGGCCCATGTCCAGCGCGACGACGATGCCTGGCTGCTGATCGAGAGCCACTGCCCGATCTGTGTCGCTGCGAGGCAATGCCAAGGGTTCTGCCGCTCCGAGCTGCAACTGTTCCAGGCTGCCATAGGTGAACTGGGCCAGGTACGGCGGATGGAGCACTTGATCAGCGGTGATCGGCGTTGCGTGTATCGCATCAGCGCCCCGACCGGCACCTCATGACCAGCCTGTCGCGGTGGCTCAAGCAAGGGGCGCTGATCGCCTGCGTCGCGGCCCTGACCCTGCTGGCCTGGCGGATCTACGACAGCGAACGGGGCCCGGCACTGCAACCCTGGCACCTGCATGTGCCCCACGAACTCAGTGCCAAGCAGCTCGACCGGACAGACTGGGCCGGCTGGCTCAAGGCCGAGGACCAGGTGTTCGCCGAGGTGGAGCATGAAGTCAGCGCACCGCTGGATCTGGCCCAGGTGCCGTTGTTCAACCGCTACCGCCAGGACAGCCGCGTCTATCCTCCCGGGTTTGCCACCGACTGGAACCGCTCCTACCTGCTGCGTCCAGAGGGACCACCTCGGGGGGTGGTCGTGTTGGTGCATGGCCTGACCGATTCGCCCTATAGCCTGCGGCACATCGCACGACGGTATGTCGAGCTGGGCTACCTGGCCATCGGCCTGCGCCTGCCCGGGCACGGTACGGTGCCGGCAGCCTTGACCGAGGCTCGCTGGCAGGATTGGCTGGCGGCCACGCGCCTGGCCCTGCGCACCGCCCGGGCCGAGGTCCCGGCGCCTGCGCCGCTGCATCTGGTCGGTTACTCCAACGGTGGCGCCCTGGCGGTCAAGTACAGCCTGGATGCCCTGCTCGATCCGCAACTGCCCCAGGCCCAGCGCCTGGTGCTGGTCTCGCCGATGATCGGGGTCGCGGCGTCCGCGCGTTTTGCCGGGCTGGCGGGTTGGCCCGCAGTGTTCCCGGCGTTCAGCAAGGCCGCCTGGCTGAACCTGCGTCCTGAATACAACCCGTTCAAGTACAACTCGTTTCCGGTCAATGGCGCGCGCCAGTCCTGGTTGCTCACCGACGCCCTGCAAGGCCAGGTGCTGGCCCTGGCAGACGATCCGCGCCTGGCCCGGCTGCCGCCGATCCTGGCGTTCCAGTCGCTGGTCGACTCCACCGTCAGCACCCAGGCCCTGGTCAGCGGGCTGTACCGGCACTTGCCGGCCAATGGCAGCGAGCTGGTGATCTTCGACCTCAACCGCGCACGGGATTTCGAAGGCCTGCTGGATCCGGCCAGCGTCACCTCCCTGGCCGGCCTGCTGCCACCGCCTCCACGCAATTACACGACCCGGATCCTGACCAACCAGGGCACCGGCAGCAGCGCCATGGAACTGGTGAGCACCGTCGCCCAGAGCCAGCAGGACAGCCATGAGCCCCTGGACCTGGCCTATCCGCCGGAGGTGTTCTCGCTGTCCCATGTGGCCCTGCCCTTCCCTACGGACGATGCCCTTTACGGCACCCAACCGACCGGCGCCGAGGATTTCGGCGTGCACCTGGGCACACTGGCGGCCCGCGGCGAGCGTGGCGTGCTGGTGCTGCCCATGGACGAACTGATGCGCTTGACCGCCAACCCGTTCTATCCCTACCTGATCCGGCGTATCGAGGCGGGCATCGATTGAGTATCCGACAGGCTTTTAGTTGATACTGGCGATTTTCCGGGTATCAAAATCTCGACTGTTTCAGGGAGTTGGATATGCCCCTCAAGGATTGGGCAAAACGCGGTCACACACTGCGGCGTATCGAGCGATTCGAGGCCTTCTTCAGTGGCTACGGGTTCGAGCCGCATCGCCATGACACCTACGCGGTCGGCCGGACACTGAAAGGCGTGCACAACTTCAATTACCGCAAGAGCATGCGGCACAACCTGCCGGGGGGCACCATCGTGCTGCACCCCGACGAACTGCACGATGGCGAGGCCGGCACCGAAGACGGTTTCCAGTACCGCATCGTCTACATCGAGCCTGCCCTGCTGCAACAGGTCCTGGGTGGCAAGCCACTGCCGTTCGTCAATGATGGCCTGTCGCGTGACCCACGCCTCCAACAGGCGACCCAGGTACTGATGCAGGGCATGGACGCACTCATCGAGCCGCTGGAAGAAGACGATGCGCTGTACGACCTGGCCCAGGCCCTTTCGGCGGTGGCGGGCACACAACGCGGGCGCAAGGCCCTGGACTTCGTCGCCGCCGAGCGCGCCCGGGAATACATCCACAGTGCCCTGGACCGGTTGGTGACCCTCGATGAACTGGAAAACGCCAGCGGCCGTGACCGCTGGAGCCTGTCCCGGGACTTTCGCGCGCTCTACGGCACCAGCCCCTATCGCTACCTGACGATGCGTCGCCTGGATCACGTCCGGGCGTTGATATGTTCGGGTCACACCATTGCCGATGCGGCCCTGATCGCCGGTTTCAACGATCAAAGCCATATGACCCAGCATTTCACCCGCACCTACGGACTGTCTCCGGCGCGCTGGCTGAACATGATCCGTCCTCGCTGATAAACAGTGGGGGTTAGAAAGTGCGACTTGCACGATCTTACAAGACGCCCAGCATCCTCTCTTTCTAGGCTGTGCCCCTATCAGCGCGACGAGCAGACCGTCGTCATCCGTGGCACATCTGGAAAGGGACTTTCCAATGCACAGTTTTCAACCCTGGAACAACCAGTACTACATCAACCCCTTGTACCATCCAGCCAGCTGCAATCGATCGATCCAGGTAGTCGCGCCGGCGACTCTGGAGCCTCTTGGGAAAGTCGCGCTTTGTGAAAAACACGATATCCAGATCGCGGTCGATGCGGCCAATCTTGCCCAGCGTCATTGGCGCCAGTTGGACGGTCGGCAACGCAAGCGCCTGCTGCTCGAACTGGCGCACGGCATAGAGACCGCCGGCGAACGCAACCTGGAAATCGCGCGTTTGCTGAGCCTGGAATTGGGGCTTTCATTGGCAAATACCTCCTGTGAGCTGGCCAGCTGTGCGGCGGTATTCCGACATTACGCGCATGAGATAGAGAGCCCACCCGGTACTACGGCGACCTGGACGGGCGACCAGGAATCACCCCAGGTACATCACAAGCCTTACGGGGTCAGTGTGCACATCATGCCATTCGCACTGGGCCTGATCCTGATGTGCCGCACCGTGGCGGCCTCCTTGGCGGCAGGCAACAGCTGCATCGTCAAGCCTTCGCTGAACGCTACCTTGTCGACCCTGGCGTTCATGCAGCATTTTGCTCTGCTGCCAGCGGGATTGGTCTGCTGCATTCCTGGGGACGCATCTGCCGGGCAAGGCCTGCTGCAATCTTCGGGCACTCATACCGTGGTCTTTGCCGGCGGCGTCGCTGCCGCCAGCGCTGTGGCGGTCACCTGCGCGGAGTTACTCAAGCCTTGCACCGTGGAAAGCGCCGGTCGTGGTTCGATGATCGTTTCCAGGCATGCCCAGGTGCAACTGGCTGCAGTGCATGCAGCGGCTTCGGCATTCAATCGTAGCGGGCAGAGTTGTCTGTCGACCCAACGAATCTTCGTTGACGATGAAATCCATGATCATTTCGTCCAGCACTTCGTCGAACAGACCCGAATACGCTGCCTGGTCTCAGGTGCCCCCTGCCCTGTCGGCCCACTGGTCAGCGAGTCAGCGCAGCACAGGCTCATGCGCTTGATCAATGATGCCTTGGCCAAAGGTGCAAGACGGGTGAGCAGCGATGAGCAGGACATCGACGACCCGCTACTGGGCTGGTTTCATCAACCGGTGATCCTTACGGATATCAATGACAGCATGCTGATCTCTCGGGAGGAGTGCCTGGGACCGGTGGCGATCCTGCGACGAGTTGGCGACTTCGCCGAATCGGTGCAACTGGCCAACGAGTGCCCCTTTGCGTTGGGCGTCTCGGTGTTTTCCAATGATCTTGCAGAGGTCTTGCTAGCGACCGAGCAACTGCAGGCTAGCCGGGTGTGGTTCAACAGTCACGTCGCCACGGGACACCCCGACTCGTTCAGTGACTGGGAGATATTCCAGCTCGCCGGCGTGCCGGGTGGTGTGGCACTGGATGCCTTCAGGCATTCGCGAAAAGTGAGCATCCACCAACCGGCGACACTCAGGCGCTAGCCCTCAGAACCCGAATCGACCGCCCCTACTGCCGCCCCGTCCGAAACCTGCTCTGCGCGTGCTTACCGGGTAGAGGCAATCATTAGGGACAACGAGCGGTCGTGCTCAGTGGCCAGGCTACTTCTCATCCTCGCACCCCAGGCCCAGGCGCTGGGCCTGTTCATCCGCCAGGGACTTGCCGGTACGGTCCATGATCTGCCCCTGCAAGGCCCGCAGTTCACTGCCATCCAGGCGCTTGCAACTGTTGGTTTCCCAGACATCGCCGGTGGTCGTGCTGACGGAGAACAACCCCCAGTACTCGGTGGCGCCGGCCTTGGAATTCTCGTAGCCGAGGCTGAAGTCGAAGTATCCCGGGTGCGGTGGCTTGCCGTTCTCATCCAGCAGGTTGCCATCGACGAACACCCCGGGCTTGTCCATCTGGTAGTCCTGATGCTTGAGGGCCACCAGCAGCACCTGCTGGGCCTGTTCGCGGGTCAGGCCTGAATGCTCGATCTGGGCCGGTTGCAAGCCGGCAGCGGCGCAGGCGCTGAAGGCCGCGCAGGCCAGAAGCACGCCGAGCCCCCGGAAAACCAGGCGATTGTTCAGCATGCCAGGCGCCCTCTGACCGCAATGATGATGTCCGCCAGGTACTTGGCGAAGCCGTCGCGCCCGCCAGTGGCCGCATCGCCGCTGTTATAGCCGCTGCGCACCAGGGCCTGGGCGAATGCCAGGGGGTCGCGCTTGCCACGTATCGAGGCGCCATAGCTCTGGGCGAACGAGAGTGCCGATTGCTGGAAGGAGGCAAACCTGGCCACCTTGATGGCGGCGTTGCCCAGCGGCGCCTCGGCACCGATCTGCAAGGGGGCCGGGGCGTGCATGGAAAAATAGTTGTTCAGTTCGCGGGCGATCCGCCCGGTACCGTACTGGCTCTCCTGGGCAGCCAGGCCCAGGATGTTCTCCACCGGCAGGTCCAGTTGATCGGCGATCGGTTGGCATACCACCTTGTACTTGCTGACAAAGGTGACGGCATTGATGTTGTTGCACAGCCTGGCGCTCACGTTGCTTCCCTCGTTCTACCGGTCAATTCCATTTACTGGGGTTCTGCCGCGCCGAGTATAGAGCAACGCCAGGGCCTTGCCTGCGGCTTCGCGGGACTGAACCTGCAGGTTGTGGCGCCGGTCACAATGGGCGGGCAGCGAACGGCAAGGATCGCTCCAGACGGCCCCTGCCGGCACCTGCCTTGACGTTTTTTTCTCGTCCAGCGCTCTACATTGGCGTCTACCCGCACCACTGTTCGTACCGGGGTTGTCCAGGGAGCTGATCATCGGCCTTGGCCCGGGCGATATTCAGTCCGATACTGCTGGAGCGCCTGTGCGGCAAGGGCGCATCGAGCACCACCTGAACAGGGACCGAACCGATGACTGATTCTGCCAGTGAAGCAGACGACTACGTGATGATGCAGGCTGCGCACTGGTGCATGCGCCTGCGCGAGGCCGACTGCAGCGCCAGGGAGCGCCGGGATTTCGAGGACTGGTTGCTGGATGCGCCGGGCCATGCGCTGGAATACGCAAGGATGCTCGAGGTCTGGGACCTGACCGCCGAGCTGACGCCCACCTTGCCGAGCCCTTGAACCAGGCACTGATGCAGTCCCCTCCGGCCAGGGGATTTCACGTTCCTGCCTGCCCCGCCAGGCTCGTCTCGACCAGGGTTGGTTCGTTCGGCTTGTTGTCCTGATTGATACCATCGCCAGGGGTGTAAACCGCCTCTTAGCGGTTCGCTGCCCATCCTCGCAAAGCCCCTGAAACCGCTGGTTCCAGCCCCTTTCTTCAACACTTTTTCAAAAAACTGAACCCTAGCTGTCTGGCTCGCAGAAAAACGCCGTTTTGGCTTCTTTTTCATATTCGTTTCACATTTTTGCGCTTAATCTCAGCCACCAATGACCCAGGGGCCTGATGCAACGTTTCTCAGCTTGCACGGGTAACGCCTTGATCCACATTTACTTTCCTACAACATCGTCTTTACTCATTTGCTGCATGGAACGCCACGCTGGCTCAATCAACCGGATGTGCCTGATGACTGCTGCCTCCCGCGCTCCATGAACCGTTGTTCGCACGCTGTATCCCGTACCCCCCAGCTTTCGCATTGTGTAGACCCGAGGTAACCATGAACCAGGCTTTCATTCCTTTCTCGCGCCCGAGCATTGGCGATGAGGAGATTGCCGCTGTAGAGCAGGTTCTGCGCTCGGGCTGGATCACCACCGGCCCGAAAAACCAGGAACTCGAACAGCTTTTCGCCGAACGTGTCGATGCCCGCCATGCCGTGGCCTTGTCCTCGGCCACCGGCGCCATGCACATCACCCTGCTGGCCCTGGGCATAGGTCCCGGGGACGAGGTGATCACCCCCTCCCAGACCTGGGTTTCCACCGCCAACATGATCTGCCTGCTGGGGGCGACCCCGGTGTTCGTCGATGTCGATCCCGACACCCTGATGAGCGACGCGGCGACTATCGAGGCCGCGATCACCCCAAGGACCAAGGCCATCATCCCGGTGCACTATGCCGGCGCCGCCTTCGATCTGGACCCGCTCCATGCCCTGGCGGACAAGCACGGCATCGCGGTGATCGAAGATGCCGCCCATGCTGCCGGCACCACCTACCGCGGCCGCCAGATCGGCGCCCGGGGCACGGCGATCTTCTCCTTCCATGCGATCAAGAACATGACCTGCGCCGAGGGCGCGATGTTCGTCAGCGACGACGAAGCCCTGGCCAACCGCGTGCGCATGCTCAAGTTCCACGGCCTGGGAGTGGACGCCTACGATCGCCTGACCCACGGCCGCAAGCCCCAGGCCCAGGTGATCGAGCCGGGCTTCAAGTACAACCTGGCGGACATGAACGCCGCCATTGCCCTGGTGCAACTGCAGCGTCTGGAGTCGATCAACGCCAAGCGCGAAGTACTGGCCAAGGCCTACCTCGAGCGTTTGGCCGGCCTGCCCGTGCAACCGCTGCACCTGCCGCAGTATCCCCAGCAGCACAGCTGGCACCTGTTCATCCTGCGCATCGACGCCGAGCGTTGCGGCCTGAACCGCGAAGCCTTCATGAAAGGCCTGCAGGAGCAGAATATCGGTACTGGCATCCATTTCATCGCCACCCATATGCACACCTACTACCGCCAGCGCTTCCCCGATGTGCACCTGCCGCATACCGAGTGGAACTCCGAGCGGCTGTGCTCGATCCCACTGTTCCCGGACATGACCCTCGACGATGTCGAACGGGTAGCCGGCGCCATTGAAAACCTCCTGGACTGACCCCTTGAAACCTTATCCGATTCAGTTCGTGTCGATCGTCATCCCGGTCTACAACGAAGAACAGAGCCTGCCCGAACTGCTGCGGCGCACCGAGACGGCTTGCCGCCTGCTCAAGCACGAGTTTGAAATCGTCCTGGTGGACGATGGCAGCCGCGACGAGTCGGCCAGCATCCTTCAAGCTGCGGCCGAACGTGACGGCAGCCCGGTGGTGGCGGTGATCCTCAACCGCAACTACGGCCAGCACGCGGCGATCATGGCCGGTTTCGAGCAGTGCCGCGGCGATGTGGTGATCACCCTCGACGCCGACCTGCAGAACCCGCCGGAAGAAATCCCGCGCCTGGTGGCCCAGGCCGAGCTGGGCTACGACGTGGTCGGCACGGTGCGCAACAACCGCCAGGACTCGGCCTTCCGCCGCTGGCCATCGAAGCTGATCAACCTGGCAGTGCAGCGCTCCACTGGCGTGCTCATGAGTGACTACGGCTGCATGCTGCGTGCCTATCGCCGGACCATCATCGACGCGATGCTGGCCTGCACCGAGCGCAGCACCTTCATTCCGATCCTGGCCAACAGCTTTGCCCGGCACACCACCGAGGTACTGGTCGAACACGCCGAGCGCGAACACGGCGACTCCAAGTACAGCCCGATGCGCCTGATCAACCTGATGTTCGACCTGATCACCTGCATGACCACCACTCCGCTGCGGCTGTTGAGCATCATCGGTTTCGGCATGGCCGGTCTCGGTGCGGTGTTCGCCCTGATGCTGATCGTGCTGCGGTTGATCTTCGGCGCCACCTGGGCCGGCGACGGCACCTTCGTGCTGTTCGCGGTGCTCTTCGTGTTCACCGGGGGCCAGTTCATCGGCATGGGTCTTCTGGGTGAATACCTGGGACGCATGTACAGCGACGTGCGGGCTCGCCCGCGGTTCTTCATCGAAAAAGTCTTGCGCAGCCAGCCGGCGGCTCCGGCCCCCTCTGTGACTGTCGACGGTTTAACTTCCACCCATACTGATCAGGTTTCCCAATGAGCAATAAAGCTGTCGTCTTCGCCTACCACGATATTGGCTGCGCAGGCATCGAAGCCCTGCTCAACGCAGGTTACGAGATCGCTGCGGTGTTCACCCATGCCGACGACCCCAAGGAAAACACCTTCTACGGTTCCGTCGCCCAGCTGTGCGCACGCAAGGGCATTGCCGTGCACGCTCCGGAAGATGCCAACCATCCGCTGTGGATCGAGCGTATCGCCAAGCTCAACCCCGACTACCTGTTCTCCTTCTATTACCGCAACCTGCTGAGCGAGCCACTGCTGGCCACCGCCAGCAAGGGCGCGTTCAACCTGCATGGCTCGCTGCTGCCGCACTACCGTGGCCGCGCACCGGCCAACTGGGTGCTGGTCAAGGGCGAAACCGAAACCGGCGTGACCCTGCATCGCATGGTCAAGCGCGCCGATGCCGGCGCCATCATCGCCCAGGAACGCGTGGCCATCGAGCGCAGCGACACCGCGCTGACCCTGCACCATAAGCTGCGTGACGCCGCCGCCAGCCTGCTGCGCGACACCCTGCCGGCACTGGCCCAGGGCAAGATCACCGAAACCGCCCAGGACGAATCCAAGGCCAGCTACTTCGGTCGTCGTACCGCCGCAGACGGCAAGCTCGACTGGAAGCGCCCTGCCGAAGAGCTGTTCAACCTGGTGCGTGCCGTGACCCAGCCCTACCCGGGCGCCTTCTGCGCCGTGGGCGAGCACAAGCTGATCGTCTGGAGCGCCGAAGTCGCCAAGGGCAACGAAGGCCAGGCTCCGGGCCGAGTGATCAGCGTCGACCCGCTGCGCATCGCCTGTGGCCAGGACTCCCTGGTGATCACCTCCGGCCAGCGCAACGCCAACGGCTTGTTCCTGGGCGGTCCGCAGCTGGCCAACGAACTGGGCCTGGTGGATGGCTCGCTGCTGCGCGGCGCCGAATCCGGCCGCAAGCCACGCCGCACCCGGGTCCTGATCCTGGGCGTCAACGGCTTCATCGGCAACCACCTGTCCGAGCGCCTGCTGCGTGACGACAAGTACGACGTCTACGGACTGGACATCGGCTCCGACGCCATCGAGCGCCTGCGCAGCCATCCGAACTTCCACTTCGTCGAAGGTGATATCAGCATTCACTCCGAGTGGATCGAGTACCACATCAAGAAGTGCGACGTGGTCCTGCCGCTGGTGGCCATCGCCACCCCGATCGAATACACCCGTAATCCGCTGCGCGTGTTCGAGCTGGACTTCGAGGAAAACCTCAAGCTGGTCCGCTACTGCGTCAAGTACAACAAGCGCGTGATCTTCCCGTCGACCTCGGAAGTCTATGGCATGTGCCAGGACAAGAACTTCGACGAAGACAGCTCCAACCTGATCGTCGGCCCGATCAACAAGCAACGCTGGATCTACTCGGTGTCCAAGCAGCTGCTGGACCGGGTGATCTGGGCCTACGGCGCCAAGGGCCTGAATTTCACCCTGTTCCGCCCCTTCAACTGGATGGGCCCGCGCCTGGATCGCCTGGACTCGGCCCGTATCGGCAGCTCCCGGGCCATCACCCAGCTGATCCTCAACCTGGTGGAAGGCACCCCGATCCGTCTGTTCGACGGTGGCGAACAGAAGCGCTGCTTCACCGACATCGCCGACGGCATCGAAGCCCTGGCGCGCATCGTCGACAACGACAATGACAGCTGCAACGGCCAGATCATCAACATCGGCAACCCGGACAACGAAGCCAGCATTCGCCAGCTGGGCGAGGAGCTGCTGCGTCAGTTCGAGGCCCATCCGCTGCGCAGCAACTTCCCGCCGTTCGCCGGTTTCCGCGATGTGGAGAGCAAGGCGTTCTACGGTGCTGGCTACCAGGACGTGGAACACCGCAAGCCAAGCATCGACAACGCCAAGCGCCTGCTGAACTGGGAGCCGACTGTGGAAATGAGCGAAACCATCGGCAACACCCTGGACTTCTTCCTGCGTGAAGCGATGCTGGAAATCGCCGACCGCGCCAAGCAAGAAGCACGCTGATGCAGGCAGGTCTGCGCATTGATGTCGATACCTACCGCGGCACCCGGGAGGGGGTGCCGCGGCTGCTCGAAACGCTGGACGAAGCCGGGGTCAAGGCCACGTTCTTCTTCAGCGTCGGGCCGGACAACATGGGGCGCCACTTGTGGCGCCTGATCCGCCCGCAGTTCCTCTGGAAAATGCTGCGGTCCAATGCTGCCGGCCTGTATGGCTGGGACATTCTCCTGGCCGGCACTGCCTGGCCAGGCAAGCCCATCGGCCGGGACCTGGGGCACTTGATGCGCCAGGCCCTGGCCGCCGGCCATGAAGTCGGCCTGCACGCCTGGGATCACCACGGCTGGCAGGCCAATACCGGGCGCTGGAGCCAGGCACAGCTGATCGAACAGATCCGCCGTGGCGTGGACAGCCTCAACGATATTCTCGGGCAGGCGGTGAGCTGCTCGGCGTCCGCCGGTTGGCGCGCCGATGAACGCGTCATCGAAGCCAAGCAACAATTCGGCTTTCGCTACAACAGCGATTGTCGCGGGCAAAGTCTGTTCCAGCCTCGCCTGGCAGACGGCAGCCTGGGCGCGCCGCAGATCCCGGTGGACCTGCCGACCTTCGACGAAGTGGTCGGGCCGGTGGTGTCGAGCGCCGATTTCAATGAATTCATCCTCGACCGGTTCCGCCCGTCGAGCCTCAACGTCTATACCGTGCATGCCGAAGTAGAAGGGATTCTGATGGCCAACGATTTCCGCCAGCTGCTGGCCAGTGCCAAGCAGCGCGACATTCATTTCCAGCCCCTGGGAGACATGCTCCCGGCCGACGTGGGCACCTTGCCGATCGGCCAGGTACAGCGTGGCAGCCTGCAAGGCCGTGAAGGCTGGCTGGGAGTGCAAGGGGCATGAGCAGACGTTGGACCCTGTCGCTGCTGCTGATCGCCTTCGGCCTGTTCTACCTGTTGCCCATGGCGACCCATGGCTTGTGGATCCCCGATGAAACCCGCTACGCGCAGATCAGCCAGGAGGTACTCCATGGCGGTCAGTGGGCGTCGCCGCATTTCATGGGTATCCGCTACTTCGAAAAACCCGTGGCCGGCTACTGGATGATGGCCATCGGTCAAGCCGTATTCGGCGACAACCTGTTCGGCGTGCGCGTAGCCTCGGCCCTGAGCACGGGCCTGAGCGTGATCCTGGCCTATCTGCTGGCGATGCGCCTGTGGAACGATTCGCGCAAGGCCCTGGCTGCTGCCCTGCTGTACATGAGTTTCACCGTGGTGGCGCTGCTGGCCGGTTATGCCAACCTCGACCCGCAGTTCACCTTCTGGGTCAACCTGAGCCTGGTCGCGCTGTGGTTCACGTTCGATTGCCAGACCTCGCGCGGCCGGCTGCTGGCCTGGGTGGCGCTGGGCGTGGCCTGCGGCATGGGTTTCATGACCAAGGGTTTCCTGGCCTGGCTGCTGCCGGTGCTGGTAGCCCTGCCCTACGCCCTCTGGCAGAAACGCCTGCGCTCGCTGCTGGTCTTTGGTGGCATCGGCGTGCTGGTGGCAATCCTGATCAGCCTGCCCTGGGCCCTGGCGGTACATGCCCAGGAGCCGGACTACTGGCGTTTCTTCTTCTGGCATGAACACATCCGCCGCTTCGCCGGTGAAGATGCCCAGCATGCTGAGCCCTGGTGGTATTACCTGCCCTTGCTGGTGGCCTTCAGCGTGCCTTGGGTCATGCTGCTACCTTCCACCTTCATGCAGGCCTGGCAACAGCGGCGCTCGAGCAGCGGCGGTTTCCTGCTGCTGTGGCTGGTGCTGCCGCTGGCCTTCTTCAGCCTGAGCAACGGCAAGCTGCCGGCCTATATCCTGCCGTGCCTGCTGCCTCTGGCGCTGCTGATGGGCAACGCCCTGATCGACCGCCTGAACCTGCAACAGACCCGCCTGGTCAGCCTCAACGGCCTGCTCAACCTGGTGGCGGGTGTGCTGGGGTTGCTGACCCTGGTCTATTTCCAGATGAAAAAACCGGTGTACGTGGACGAGCCACAACACCTGGTGCTGGTGTACGTCCTGCTGTTGGGCTGGATCATCGCCAACCTGCTGCAGGCCATGCGTCCGTTGACCCTGTGGGCAGCACCGGCCCTGGGCAGCTTCCTGCTGGTGGCCCTGGCGCCGGCGGCCCTGCCCAATTCGGTGGTCTACAACAAGATTCCCGACCAGTTCATCATCGATCATGTCGGCGAGCTGAGCCAGGCCAAGTACCTGCTGAGCAACGACCTGGGGGCGGCTTCCGCGCTGGCCTGGCGCCTGCGTCGCAGCGACGTGACGCTCTACAACACCAAGGGCGAGCTCAAGTACGGCCTGGCCTATGAAGATTCGGTGCAGCGCCAGATCGAACTGGACCAGATCCAGGCCTGGTTTGCCGAGGTTCGCAAGCAAGGCTCGGTCGGCGTGGTCATGCGGGTCAAGGACGATGACGAAGACCACGAGGTCGATCGACTGCCCAAGGACGCCAAGCGCTACCAGCAAGGCAACATCGTGATCTTCATCATGCCCCAGAGCCAGCCATGAGCCTGTTGCTTCTACTGCTGGCCTGCGGGCTGACCTGCCTGGGCCAGGTGGCACAGAAATTCGCCGTGGAAAGCTGGCGCGAACAGCCTGCGGGCCTGCCGGCCAAGTTGCGCTCGGCCTGGTTGTGGCTGGCCTTGTTCAGCCTCGGCCTGGGCCTGCTGGTATGGCTGCTGGTGCTGCAGCGCATGGAAGTGGGCGTGGCCTACCCGATGCTCAGCCTGAACTTCGTGCTGGTGACCCTGGTTGCACGCTTCGTCTTCCATGAGCCCATCGATCGCCGGCACTGGCTGGGTGTCGCCCTGGTGATCGGCGGCGTGCTGTTGTTGAGTCGCCACGCATGAGCCGGGCCAAGGGATTCACTTTCGCCCTGGGTAGCGTGGCCCTGGTCAGCGGTGCCCAGTTGGGCATGCGCTGGAGCATGACTCGCCTGCCGGCCCCCGATCAGTGGTTGTCGGCCCTGGCCGCCGGCAGTATCGACCTGACGGCCCTGGGCGTAGTGGCGGCAGCCATCGCCGCCTACGGGCTGTCGATGCTCTGCTGGCTGCTGGCCCTGCGCGACCTGCCGCTGGGCCGGGCCTATTCGCTGCTGAGCATCAGCTATGCGCTGGTCTACCTGCTGGCTGCCAGCCTGCCGCTGTTCAACGAGCCGTTCACGCTTTCCAAAACCCTCGGGGTGGCCTTGGTCATCCTCGGGGTCATCACCATCAACTCTCGATCTGCACCCGCGACAAGTCCCAGGAATACCCCATGAAAATCAGCGTATTTGGAAGTGGTTACGTCGGCCTCGTACAGGCCGCCGTGTTGGCTGAAGTCGGCCACGATGTCATCTGCATGGACATCGACGAGCAAAAGGTCAAGCAGCTGCAACAGGGACACGTGAGCATCTTCGAGCCGGGCCTTGCCAGCCTGGTCAGGGAAAACCTCGAGGCCAAGCGCCTGCACTTCACCCACGATGAAAAGCTTGCGGTGCAGCATGGGCAGGTGCTGTTCATCGCCGTCGGCACGCCTTCGAGCGAAGACGGCTCGGCCGACCTGCGCTACGTGCTGTCGGTGGGCGACGCGGTGGCTCGTCATCGCGAAAAACCGCTGATCCTGGTGGAGAAATCCACCGTGCCGGTCGGCACCGGCGACACCCTCAAGGCCCACATCGAAAAGGTCCTGGATGGCCGCCCACTGCAGTTCGATATCGTCTCCAATCCGGAATTCCTCAAGGAAGGCTCGGCGGTCAGCGACTGCCGCCGTCCGGACCGGATCATCATCGGCTGCGAGCGCGAAGAAGTGCGCGATGTGATGCGCGACCTGTACGCGCCGTTCAACCGCAACCATGACCGCATCATGTTCATGGACCTGCGCAGCGCCGAGCTGACCAAGTACGCCGCCAACTGCATGCTGGCCACCAAGATCAGCTTCATCAACCAGATCGCCGAGCTGGCCGAACACCTGGGGGCCGACATCGAGTCGGTGCGCCTGGGGATCGGTGCCGACACCCGTATCGGCTACCACTTCATCTACCCGGGCTGCGGCTATGGCGGTTCGTGCTTTCCCAAGGACATGCGCGCCCTGATCCACAGTGCCGAGCAAGCCCATTGCTCCAGTGACCTGCTGCAGGCCGTGGAAGCCATCAACGAGCGGCAGAAACACAAGTTGTTCGAACGCATCAAGGCCTTCTACAAGGGCAACCTGGCGGGCAAGACCTTCGCCCTGTGGGGCCTGGCCTTCAAACCCAACACCGACGACATGCGCGATGCCCCGAGCCGGGTCCTGCTCGATGCCCTGTTCGCCGCCGGCGCCGAAGTCCGTGCCTTCGACCCGGAAGCCATGCAGGAAACCCAGCGCCTGTACCTGGACGAATCGCGCCTGATGCTCATGGGCACCCCCGAGTCGGTCCTCAATGGTGCCGATGCGCTGATCATCTGCACCGAATGGCAGCAGTTCAAGGCACCGGATTTCGACCTGATCCAGCAGCGCCTCAAGGCACCGGTGATCTTCGACGGTCGCAACCTGTACGACGCCGAGCGCCTGGCGCGCAACGGCTTCAGCTACTTCCCGATCGGTCGAGGCGAATCGCGCAACCTGCCGATCCCTCATCAGCAGTGGTCCACCGAGGCCTGAATGAGCACGCACTCCAGTTCCCCTTCGCACACATTACTTTGGCAATCGTTGGGGCTGGGGCTGTTGGCCTTGCTGCTGTTCTGCGCCGGCGCCGACCATCAATCGGCGATCGGCTTCGATTCCCGCTTCGTCCTGTTCGCCAAGGAAATGCTGCGCCATGGCCCGGGGTTCTTCCCCACCACCTATGGCCAGCCCTATGCCGACTACACCAGCGCCTCGACGCTGCTGGTGTGGTTGTTCTCGCTGCCCCTGGGGCAGGTCACCAGCTTCACCGCCTGGCTGCCCACGGCGATCGCCTCGGCGGTGATCGTCAGCCTGGTCTATCGCCTGCTGGCCCCCTACTCCCGCACCTGGGCCCTGCTCAGTGTCGCGCTGCTGTTGCTCAGCAACACCTTCATCAGCGAAACCCGCGCCGTGTCCCTGGACCAGATGCTCGCCGCGGTGTCCTTCAGCGTGTTCTACCTGGGGTACGCCCATGATCACTTCGCGGCGCGCCGGCACCTGGGCTGGATCTTCCTGCTGCTGGTGCTGGGTTTTGCCATTCGCGGCCCCATTGGCCTGGTGATTCCCACCGGCATGCTGTGCAGCTACTACCTGCTGGGCGGCCAATGGCGACGCCTGTTCGGCTTCGGGTTCAGTGCCCTATTGCTGCTGGTGGCCTGCGTCGGCCTGCTGCTGTGGCTGGCCAGGCTCAGTGGCGGCCAGGCCTTCGTCGACGATGTGATCCGCATGCAGTTCATGGGGCGCATGGACGGCAGCGAAGGCTCCAGCGATGTTTTCTATTACTTCACCAGTTCCCTGGGTAACTACGCCCTGGCCTACCCGTTGGCGATCCTCGCCTGGATCGTCGTGCTGCTGGAGCGCCAAGGCGAACCGGGACCGAGCCTGAAGCTGGTGCGACTGGCCAGCGCTGCGGCATTGGTAGTGATGATCGGCCTGTCGATTCCCCAGGCCAAGAAGGCTCGATACCTGTTGCCGATGCTGCCGATGGCGGCCATTGTCGCGGCCTATCCATTCCAGGCCGGCAGTGGCCGACTCATGACCTGGCTGCGGGGTCTGATCCAGGGGCTGTGGCTGCTCCTGCCGGCGCTGTTGATGGTGGGGCTGGTGGTCTTGCGGCGCAAATTCCCTGATCAGCTCGACTCGCTCACACCCCTGCTGCTGGTACTGGGCCTGCTGCAGCTGGTGGCCCTGGCCTTGCTGTTCAAGCGACGCTGGCGCGCGGTAGGCCTGGCCTACAGCGCGGTGCTGGCGGTGTGGGCCTGTTATATCGGCGTGTTCGAACCAGTGCAGCACCGGCTTTACGACACCCGGCAGTTCACCCAGGCCGCGCTACGGCTGATCGAGGCAGACCCGGCCCCAGTGGTGCTGCACCGCATGGGCAAGGATGCCAAGGCGATCAAGTTCATGGTCAACCTGGACCGCGACCTGCAACCGCAGTTCAGCGACCAGGCCGCCACCCTGGGCCAGATCTCCGGGCCGGCCTGGGTGATCCTCGACCAGAGCGACCTGGCCGACCTGCCAGGCAGCGCCCTGGCCGGGCTGGCACCCGTGCTCAGCGGGCGCTTCGACAAGAACGACTTCGTCCTCCTGCACCTGCCGAAGCCCGCCGCAGTGAATCCCTGAAACCGTTGCACGGTGCCCCATCGGCTTTTTAAACTCGCGCCCATGACCATCAATATCCGCCGGGCGCGAGTGCCCGATGCTGCTTTTCTACCCCCCATTGAGCGTTCCGCAGCGGCGCTGTTTCGCAGCGACCGGCAACTGGCGTGGCTGGCCGATGCCCCGGTGACCGAGGCTGCCTGCCATGAGCGCCATATCCAGGCCCATCCGGCTTGGGTAGCCATGGCCGAAGACGCTTGCCTCTGTGGTTTTCTCACGGCCCGGGTCTTTGGCACGCAGCTGCATGTGCTGGAAGTGTCGGTCGCCAGCGACTGCCAAGGCCGGGGCATCGGCAAGGGCCTGCTGCGAGCGGCGGTGGAGCACGCGCGGCAACAGGGGCTCGACGCGCTGACCTTGAGCACCTTTCGCCAGCTGCCGTGGAACGAACCCTTCTATCAGCGCCAGGGCTTCGTCACCCTGCAGGCGAGCGAGCTGTCGCCGCGCCTGCGCCAGGTCCTGGCCGATGAGGCTGAGCATGGGTTGCCGGCGCAGCGCCGCTGCGCCATGCACCTGCTGCTGTAGCACCGACAGCAGGCCTGGGCCTGGACCTGGACCTGACACGGCTGTTTGCGGCACGCAGGCAGGCTTGAGTCACTTCAGCTCCTGTTGCCCCTCGAACGCCGATGTTGCCGACCGGCGCAGCGCCAGGAGCGCGATGAAGAACGCCCCCGCAATGCCCACCGAAATCATCAGTCCATGGGGGCTGACATAGGACACCGTGGCACCGGTGATGATCGGCCCCAGCACGCTGCCCAGGGTGTAGAACATCGCAATGGCGGTCATGGCCGTGGAGACCTGGTGTTCGCCGACCCGATGCCCTGCCTCGATCACCGCCAGGGTGTTCATGCCCCCGATCGCCGCCCCCCAGAAAAACACCATCAGGGTGGCCAGCCAGGGCAAGGGCTGGCTGAACGGAATGGCGACCGTGCCCAATAGCAGGACCAGGCTGCAGATCAGTTGCCCAGTCTTGCAGGAGGTGCGATCGGCCATCCAGCCAATCGGCAGTTGCAGCACCGTACCGCCCACCCCGAACACCGAGATCAGCAGCGTTGCCGCGGTCAGCGCGTAGCCTGTCGACAGGCTGTAGCCGGCCAGGAAAGACACCGACGAGGTTTCGGCAAATCCGGCGATGAAAGCCCCGCACAACGCCAGCGGAATCAGGCCGAACAGCTTGCCATGATGCTTTTGTGTCGGAGTCTGCGGCTGCGTGTCGTGTTCTTTGAGGGTCAGGGCCAGGACGCCGGAGATCAGCACGATGGTTGCACAGGCGTAATAAGGCACCACGCTGCCGACGCCAAATACCACCAGCAGCAGCGGACCTACGGCGATACCCAGGCCCATGAGGGTTTCATGGACGCCGATCGCCCGGCCGCGCTCGTTCCTGGAGGCAACCGAGACGATCCAGGTATCGCAGGCAATCCAGCGCAGGATCAACCCGATACCCAGGACAAAGTTCAAGGCGAAGATCAGCGCCAGGTGGCTGGTCAGGGTCATGCCGATCAGCGCGGCGATGGTCAGGGCCGCGCTGAGCAGGTTGGCCTTGACCAGCCCCAGGTAACCCAGCAGCCGTGGGACGATCTTGTACAGCAGCAGGATCGCGATCCACGAGGCGCTGACGATCACCCCGATCCTTGCCGGCTCCACACCCTGCTGTTCCAGCGACAGCGACAGCAAGGGCGTGATGGTGCCGATCTGCACCACCTGGGACAGCACCGACAGCGTGTTGATCTTGGTCAGGGCGACCCAGCGCTGCTTGTCGGTGTACTCGATACCGGGGTTTTCCATAAGAGGTGCCGACCTTGTCTAGATAGCCGTGAAGTGCTCGAACTGCCAGGGGCAGAAATCGCCCTCGGGTTTGTGGAACAGGGCATTGGTGGTGTCCAGTGGCGTCCAGTCGGTCTGGATGCCCTCGAGTCTTCCCAGAAACGGCAAGGCAATCTCCAGCACCCGGCGGTGGTCCATCTGCTCCGGCTCGACGATCCCCCGTGCAGGATTCTCGATGGCCCAGAGGATGCCCGAGTACACCCCGGCGGCAACCTGCAGACTGGTGGCAGTGTTGAAAGGTGCGATCTGCCGAGCCTGGTCGATGCTCAGGATCGACCCGTACCAATAGGCGTTCAACCCATGCCCCATGAGCAGCACACCCAGGGCGTCGACACCCCCGGAGGCGATTTCGTCGGCCATGATTCGCTTGCTGTCCTGTGCCCGCCAGCCGCGACCGATGTATTCATGCACCGACAGCAGCGCATCGTCGCAAGGGTGGTAAGCGTAGTGCACGGTGGGCCGGTAGAGCAGGACATCATTGTCCTTGACCGCGAGAAAATCGGGAATCGAGATCGCTTCGTTGTGGGTGATCAGCAGGCCGGTGCAGGGACCGCCGTTGGGCGTCCAGGTCTTGACCGGCACCGAGGCGCCGGGGCGTTCGAGGTAGATCGCGTTGTTCGATCCGAACTGATGATGGCGGGCGAACGGCGGCCAGGTTCTTTCATGGGAGCCCCAGCCCAGTTCAGCTGGTTGGCCGGCCTCGCTGATGAAACCGTCGACCGACCAGGTGTTGACGAACTCGCCATCGGACTTGATTTGCGTGGAGCGCTGGGTATCGCGCTCGGCGATGTGGATCACCTTGACGTTCAAGGCCATTGCCAATTCGTTCCAGGCCACGTTGCCGTCGACCCTGGGCACCGGCACGGTCAGTTTCTCGGCCAACTCCAGCAGCGCTGCCTTGACGAAGTGCGAAACCAGCCCGGGATTGGCGCCGTGGGTGAGCACGGCGGTCGGCCCTTCACCGAGTTCCGCCCGCAGGGTCAACAACTGGTCGCGCAAGGCGTAGTTCGAGCGCTGCGAGGTGCTCAGGCTGGGGGAATCGTAGAGGCCTTCCCAGGGTTCGATGCAGGTATCCAGGTACAGCGCGCCTTGCTCGTGGGCGAGCCTGATCAACTCGGCGCTACTGACATTGACCGACAGGTTGACGATGAAATCCCCCGGCGCCAGCACATCGCGCAGCACACTGGCGAGGTTGTCCGGGGTCAGTGCCAAGTCGATGAAGTTCACCCCCCGCTCAACGAATGGCTGATGCTGCTGGAGATCCGGTGCGATCACCAGCACCTTCGACAGATCGAACTGACGGGTTTCGATGAACAGTCCCAGCGTGGCCCTGGCAATGGAACCGAAACCGATGAAAACCATCTTTGCGCAAAAATGGGCGTCCTGACTCATTTCAAACCACCTCAATGCTGGATACAGGCTCTTCCAGGTGCTGGCTTCCGGGCGTGGCCGTCTCGCTGAAGTCGGGAATGCGCCCGACGGCGAAGTACTGTTCCCATTCGCAGAAGATCTTCGGCACATAGATCAGCGGCATGTCATGCCGATACAACGCCTTCACGGATTCGGCGAAGGCCGGGTCCTGGTGATTGGCGAACCAGTACTGATTGTTGTCGTGCAGGTAGACCGGGCACTTGCTCACGTCGGTCATCTTGATGTAGTTGTCCAGGGTTCTTTGGGCGATGCTTTGCCAGCCATGCAACACCATCTTGTAGAGTTCGCCGCGTTCGGTCGCGGACAACTCGAAGACTTCCCGCTTGAACTTCTGCAGGCTCATGTCGCGGCAGAACATCGAGAACGCATAGACATCCGAATTGAAGTTGACCGCCGGGATAGGGGCTGCCATCAACGGATCATAGAGCTCATCGTCGATGTCATCGGACTGCGGACAGAACGCCACCGCATCGAAGTCTTCGAAGAGTACCTTGACGTTGGTCACCGGACAGGTCAGGTAGAGTTTCTTGTTGAGCGCCTGGCCGGTGGCCAGTTCTTCGGCGGAGAATTCGCCAAGAGGGCTGAACAGCGCCGATAGGCGCCGTACTTCCTGGGCCACGCTATAGGACTTCTGCTCCTCGCTGGTGGTCGGGCAGATGATCAGGCAGGCCACTGTCTCACGAGCTTCAAGGGCCCGCACGTAAGCATCGAAACTGTCGCGGGCATCTTGTGTGGTGCGGGCAACAGCCAGCATGTAACGGTTCTTGCTGAACTCCCTTCTTCCCGCTGCGCAACCTAAACAATTGAGAAACCAGCTTTTTACTTCATCCAGAATCGCTTCGTCATTCATGAGTTATCGTCCTGATAGCTTTCAAAAAGTCAAGGTAGCCAGCCTGAGTACTACTCGGCCCTCGAAGCGTCGATCCATATGACCCGGCAATTCTTACAATGAAACATTTTCATACGCAACTGGCGCTATTAAATATCGATATAACGCGAGTACTGATTGTTAGCGGGCGTTGGAACCGCGCAGATGAATAACATGCATGGGGTTGCACCGTTTTAGAGCAAGTAATTACAAGTGCCGCTATAACGATTTTGCAACTCCAATAGGGTTCGATATTCGTCGACTGGCTGGGAAACCGAAACTTCGGGACCACGCCGAAAGAACACTCAAGCAGCACCATGCCGCACCCAACCGAATACGGCGTCGAAGCGCGCCGCGAGCGGATTCATCTGAAGTCATCGGCCGCCGCCCTGCCCTGCGCCGAGCCAGCCCCGGCCTCCGGGCAAGCCCGCCTAACTGCAAAAAAAATGCACTAAAGCTGCATTATTATGAATTTGCCAGCCCGGGGTTTCCTCGGCAGACTGCGCCGGTTCCTCCCCCAAATGTTGGAACGTTCAAGGGCTTTCTGGTGATCCAGACAAGCCCTTCTTTTTGCCCGCCGTCTGGAAATGGATCGTTTTTGTCGATGTTCATCCGCTGGAAACCCGCCGCCATCAACACCCGCCCCCTGGAATGGAGCCGCGCCGCCATCGGCATGGCCCTGGGGACCCTGTTCAGTGTCTGGTTCTGCGCCCAAGTATTCGGCATGCCCGTGGCCGTGCACCTGATCGGCCCGCTCGGCGCCTCGGCAGTGCTGTTGTTCGCCGTCTCCTCCGGGGCGCTGGCCCAGCCGTGGTCGATCCTCGGCGGCTACCTGTGCGCGGCAGTGATGGCGCTGCTGGTGGGGCATGTTCTGGGACGCAGCCTAGGCAGCGCCTGCCTCGCAGCAGGCATGGCCCTGGTGCTGATGTGCTGGTTGCGCTGCCTGCATCCGCCGGCCGGTGCCCTGGCCCTGACGCTGGTCCTGGCCGACCCGGACAGCATCGCCCTGGGCTGGCGTGAGCTGGGACCGGTGATGCTGGCCGCCGCCAGCCTGCTGGCCAGTGCCCTGGCCTACAACAACCTGACCCGCACCCGCTACCCCAAGGGGCCGAGTGACACCCCAGCGGTCCTGGCACCGAATGGTTCCAGCGACAGCCTGGCGATCACCGCCGCCGACCTGAAGCTGGCCCTGGAGGAAATGGAGGAGTTCTTCGACGTCACGCCCGAGGACCTCGAGCAACTGATCCATGCCAGCGAGGCCCACGCCCGGCGCCGCAGCATCGGCCAGGTCCTGGCTTCGGCTCCCGAACCCCGTCCCTGACCCCCGCAGCCACCTGACGGGTGCAGCGGCACCTCAGATGAGCGGCGACCAGCGCTGGGACCAGTCGTTGTCATGCTCGATGACTTCGCGCAAGACCTCGAAGGCCTGTTGCAATGGCGCCGAGTCACGCTCCCGGGCATACAGCAGGTAAGTTGGGAAGCTGAACTCCGGGGCCTTCTCCACCCGCTCCAGGACGCCGCTGTCCAGATAGCTCTGCACCACCCGGGTTCGGAAGTAGCCGCTACCGCCAACATCGAGGATGAACTGCAGGGCCAGTGGCCCAAGGTTGAAGCCCACCGCAGCCTTGGCTTGTTCCGGTAGCGCCGCATCGTGCTGACGGCGGAAATCCTCACCCCAATCGATGTAGACATAGGGTTCCGGGCGCCCGGCCAGGCGTACCTGGATCAGCTTTTCCTCCAGCAGTTGCTCCACCTGCAGGCCAGGTGAATACAGCGGCTGGAACACCAGCGCCGCGTCCAGCACTCCCAGCTCCAGCTGGCGTTGCAGGCTTGCTCCCTCGCCGATCTGGGTGCGCACGGCATGGTTTGGCAACGCCTGGCGCAAGCGCCGCACCCAGTTGAGCATCAACGGGTTGCACAGGCTCAACTCACCACCGATGTGCAGTACGTTGCGATACCCCGCCAGTAACGGCAGGTCGCGCTGCGCCGCTTCCCAGGTCTGCACCAGTTGGTTGGCATAGGCGATGAACGCTTCGCCATCGGCCGTGGGTCGAGCGCCGGCGCGGTTGCGCACCAGCAGCTTGCAGTTGAGCTGGCCTTCCAGGTTCTGCACCCGAGCACTGATGGCCGTCTGGGTCAGGTGCAGGCGCTCGGCGGCAGCAATCAGGCTGCCGCTGCGGACGATTTCCAGGAAGGTGCGGGCCAGGTCGATGTCCATGCTGCCTCGAAAGAGTCAAAGTCGAGCGCCATTGTAACGGCCCGCCTGCTCTGGGCCAGCAATACCCATGTCCCGTGCTGCATCCATTGCGGTGGCATTGGCAATACTGACCGCAAACTAACAACCCGGATATCTTCTGATGCCTCAAGCAACTTGATGTTTAAGCAAAGCCGCAGGAACATTGGCTTTATTTAATAACTTACAACTTTGTCAGGTTACTTTGTGAAACATTCACCCATGACCGACAAATGAATTTTTCACACAACACCCACTACTTATCGACTTAAATATCCCAAGAATAAACCCGCCATCCACCTTGGGATTGATTCATGCCGGGACCATTGAAACTATCGTTCGACCCTCAACTAAAACAACTTTCTCGTTATCTGCTGGTGGGTGCCATCGCCACCCTTGGCCATTATATGGTGTTCCTGCTACTGCTCGGCTCGCTCCCTGCCCTGCTGGCCAGCCTGCTCGGTGCCGGCCTGGGCACCTGGCTCAGCTACCAGGGCAACAGGCGCTGGACTTTCCCCCAGGGCGACCAGTCGGCCCGCGCCGATCAAGCCCTGCGTTTCTGCGTGACGGCCTGTGCCTACAACCTCGGCAACGCTCTGCTGATGCTGTGCCTGCTGGCCCTGAGGCCAGACTCGCCACTGTCGATGCAACTGCTCAGCACGCTCTGCCTGACCCTGGGCAGTTACTGGATCAATCGAACCTGGACTTTCAACAATGAAACTGCCTAGTTGCGTGCAAACGGATTACCAGCAGCTGATCAGCGTGATTATCTGCTGCTATAACGAAGCCCATGTACTACCTGAATTCCACCATCGCCTGATGTTGGTATTGAGTGCATTACCCGTGGCCTACGAAGTGTTGTATGTCAACGACGGCAGTCATGATGGAAGTGATGAACTACTGGAGCAATTCTGCCGTGCGCCCCGGGTCCGTTGCCTGAACTTGAGCCGCAACTTCGGCAAGGAATCGGCGATGTCCGCGGGTATCGATCACGCAGCCGGAGATGCCGTGCTGTTCATCGATGCCGACTTGCAGGACCCACCAGAACTGATTCCGGCCATGGTTCGCCACTGGCTGGCCGGCAACGACATCGTCAACATGCAGCGCAGCGACCGGCGCAGCGACACGGCCGGCAAGCGCCTGAGCGCACGGCTCTACTACAAGCTGATGAACCTTTTGGTGGACAAGTACCCGGTGCCACCGGACGTCAGCGACTTCCGCCTGATCGGTCCCGCGCCGTTGAACGCCCTGCGCAACATGCCCGAACGCGCCACGTTGATGAAAGGCCTGGTCAACTGGCTCGGTTTCAAGACGGTCGAGATCCCCTACCAGAGAGCACGGCGCAAGGCTGGCGAATCGAAGTGGAGCCCGATGGCCCTGGTGGACCTGGCCATGGAGGGCGTCCTGGCGTTCTCTCGCAAGCCGCTGCGCTGGTTCAGCGTCGTGAGCCTGGCAACACTGCTGCTGACAGCCTCCTACTTGCTGCACCAATGGTTCGTCGACACCTTCAGCATCGACCATCTGATTCTCGGTGCCCTGGCCCTGGCCCTGGTCGGCATCGCCATGGTCGGTGAATACATCGGCGCCGCGCTGGTGGAGGTCAAGCGCCGGCCGCTGTACTTCCTGCGCAGCACCTTCGGAGGCTTCCCTCGCCAGTTGCCAGCACCGCCCACCTGCCACGTCGACGAACAAGAATCGAGCCGATGAACAACCTGTCCACTCGCCACCTGTGGTGGCTGCTGCTCTGCATTCTCGGCCTGCGCCTGGCCACCCTGGGCCTGTATCCCTTGATGGACACCTCGGAAGCGCGTTATGCCGAGATGGCCCGCAAGATGCTTGAACTCGATGACTGGGTAACGCCGATGTTCGACTACGGTGTGCCGTTCTGGGGCAAGCCGCCGCTGGCGTTCTGGAGCCAGGCCCTGGGCATGCAGTGGCTGGGTATCAATGAGTTCGCCGTGCGCCTGCCAGCCTGGCTGTTCCACCTCGCCAGTTGCCTGTTGCTGATCCGTTTCGCCCGCCAGGAGTACGACGAACGCACCGGGCTGCTGGCGGCCATCCTGTTTTCCAGTTCCGGTCTGGGCCTGTTGGCGGCAGGCGTGGTGTTGACCGATCCAGCCTTGAGCTTCGCCATTGTGCTGGCCAGCTACGGCTTCTGGCGCGGCACCGTGCATGGCGAACGCAATTGGGCGCTGGCCGGTTTTTTCGGGCTGGGCCTGGGGTTGCTGGCCAAGGGGCCGCTGGTACTGGTGCTGGTGGGGGCCCAGGCCGGGTTGTGGACGCTGTTCAACAGGCAGTGGCGTAGCGTGTGGCAGTTGCCCTGGCTCACTGGCCTGGGCCTGATGCTGCTGGTCGCCGTGCCCTGGTACGTGCTGGCCGAATGGCGTACCCCGGGGTTCCTCGATTACTTCCTGGTGGGCGAGCACTGGAAACGCTACGTCATCAGCGATTGGGCCGGCGACCTGTACGGCAGCGCCCATGAACGCCCCTACGCCAGCATCTGGCTGGAACTGCTGATGGCTCTGCTGCCCTGGAGCCTGCTGCTGCCTTTGCTGTACAAGGTCTACCGGCAGCCCGGGCAGATGGACCGGCGCCTGAGCTTCGTCACCTTGTGGGCGCTGGTCACGCCGCTGTTCTTTACTTTTTCCGGCAACATCCTGTGGACCTACGTGTTGCCCGCCCTGCCCGCCTGGTGCCTGTTGCTGGCGCTGGCCCTGAGCTCACCCCGGCATCGCGGCGCCAGGAAAACCTCGCTTCTGGTACTGGGCCTGGCCCTGCTGCTGCCGCTGGGGCTGCTGTTCACCGTGACCAACGACTCGGCCCTGCAACGCCCGCAGAACCAGCAAGCCATGGCCCTGGCCTGGAACAGCCTGCAGGCCAGCCAACCGGCACCTCTTTATTACTGGGGTCGACGGTCCTACTCGGCGCAGTTCTACACCGCAGGCCAGGCACGACGAGTCGAGAACCTGGAGCAACTGCCCAGCAACCAGGCGTTCTACCTGGTACGACGGCAGAAAGACCTGGCGCCGGTCAGCCGGCAACTGGCGGCCCTGGGTTGCCAGGAGCGACTGCGGGCCAGCCAGAGCGTGCTGTTCCAGTGCCCGGGGCAGCCGCCTAGGCCGCCTGGCATTGACGGACCGGCGCCGACAGGCTGACCGCTCGCACCGACGCTCCGGGCACCAGCCCCAGACCCCGGGCGGTGGTCGCCTCGACGATCAAGGTGCCCGCGGCGAGTCGGGCCGGCGCGGCGGTGATCCGGCAAGCGGCGAACTGGCGATTGTGGATCAGGTAAGGGCTGGCCCGGTCCCCCGGGGTGCCGATGGCCAACTGCAGGATTTGGCTGTCACGCACCGCACGGATGTCGCCGGTGGCGCATTCGATCAGTGGCCCGCCATCAAAGATGTCGATGTAGTCCTTGAAGCCGAAACCCTCGGCCCTGAGCATGCGCAGGGCGGGCTCGGTGTTGGGGTGCACCCTGCCGATCACGGCCCGGGCCGCCTCCGGCAGCAGGCAGGTGGGCAACGGGAACTTGGGCATCAGTTCGGCGATGAAAGTCTTGTTGCCCAGCCCGGTGAGATGATCGGCATCGGCGAAATCCATCTTGAAGAAATGCCGGCCCAACCCCTCCCAGAACGGCGAGACGCCATTGTCGTCGCAGTAACCACGCATCTCGGCGATCACCTTGTCACCGAAGCACTGGCGAAACTCGGCCAGGAACAGCAACCGCGCCTTGGACAGCAAGCGCCCGTTGAGCCCATCGCGGTAATCGGCATGCAGGAACAGCGAGCACAGCTCCGAGTGACCGGTCATGTCGTTGCCCAGAAACAGCGTGGGCAACTGCCGGTTGAGCCCCAGCTGCCGGGACGTGGCGGTAAACAGGCCCAGGCGGTAGTTGTACCAGGGCTCGCGCATGCCCACCGCGCCAGCCAGGGCGCAGATCCCCACCACCTGGCCTGGATCGCTCTCGAGCACGAACAGGTAGTCGGCGTCGGCCCGCTCGGCCTCTCCGGCGAAGGTTTTCTGCGCCCACTCCAGGCGCTGGCACAAGCGGTTGGCATCGACGGGCAAGGTGGTCAGGCCGGGGCCGGCGCTGCGGGCCAGGACCATGAGGGCCGGCAGGTCGGCCAGGGATGCAGGACGAACGATCATGACAAGGGCTCCAGCTGGGATCGGGCAGATCAGGCTCGGCACTACGCTGATGGCGCTCCAGCATAGTGCGGGTACGGGCCTGGAACCGGACTCAGGTCAAGAGCATCATCGGTTTGTCCGCCATTGGCCGATGCCTGTTGACGCACCTGTCACCAGTGCCCCGGCCATGGGCCGCCAAGCAGGATTCCAGAGCGTTCGCCAGCGGCTCACCGAACCTGTGTGTCCATGCAAAAATGCACAGCCAACCTGCAGCTTTTCCGGTTGTACTTGGCAAATTTGCACTGATACGATCCGCCGATGCTCGTCCGCGAGCCTCATATAAAGACAATAAAAGCAGGGAGTTAGTGATGACTGCTCAGGTTTCATCCCCCACGGCACGGGCATTCGATGCTCCTCAGGATGAGGTGCTGGTCGAGGTGCGTAACCACATCGGCCACCTGACCCTCAATCGCCCCGCCGGCCTCAATGCCATCACCCTGTCCATGGTGCGCACCTTGCAGCAGCAACTGGATGCCTGGGCCCAGGCTCCGGAGATCCATGCCGTGGTCCTGCGCGGCGCCGGCGAGAAGGCGTTCTGCGCCGGCGGCGATATCCGCTCGCTGTACGACAGCTACCAGAACGGCGACACCTTGCACGATGAGTTCTTCGTCGAGGAATACGCCCTGGACCTGACGCTCCATCATTACCGCAAGCCGGTGCTGGCCCTGATGGACGGTTTCGTCCTCGGCGGCGGCATGGGCCTGGTGCAAGGCGCCGACCTGCGTGTGGTCACCGAGCGCAGCCGCCTGGCGATGCCGGAGGTGGCCATCGGTTACTTCCCGGATGTCGGCGGTAGCTACTTCCTGTCGCGAGTGCCCGGCGAACTGGGTACTTACCTGGGGGTCAGCGGGGTGCAGATCCGTGCTGCCGACGCGCTGTACTGCGGCCTGGCCGACTGGCACCTGGAGAGCGACAAGCTGGGCCTGCTCGACCAGCGCCTGGACCGCCTGCAATGGACTCATTCGCCACTCAAGGACCTGCAGGGCCTGCTGGCCAAGCTCGGCGTGCAGAGCCTGCCCGATGCCCCCTTGGCCGCCCTGCGTCCGGCCATCGATCACTTCTTCGCCCAGCCGGACGTGCCCGGTATCGTCGAACAGCTGCGCAGCGTGAATGTGGCCGACAGCCATGAATGGGCACGCGCGACCGCCGACCTGCTGGAAACCCGCTCGCCGCTGGCCATGGCCGTGACCCTGGAGATGCTGCGCCAGGGCCGCCGCTTGAGCCTGGAGCAATGCTTCGCCCTGGAGCTGCACCTGGACCGGCAGTGGTTCGAGCGTGGCGACCTGATGGAGGGTGTGCGCGCCCTGATCATCGACAAAGACAAGACCCCGCACTGGAATCCGCCGACCCTGGCAGCCCTCGAGGCCAACCGGGTAGCGAGCTTCTTCAGCGGTTTTGACGGCAGCGGGAGCTGAACTCATGCACGACATCGAATTGACCGAAGAACAAGTGATGATCCGCGACATGGCCCGGGACTTTGCCCGCGGCGAGATCGCGCCCCACGCCCAGGCCTGGGAAAAGGCCGGCTGGATCGACGACGCCCTGGTGCGCAAGATGGGCGAACTGGGCCTGCTGGGCATGGTAGTGCCCGAGGAATGGGGCGGCAGCTACCTGGACTATGTGGCCTACGCCCTGGCCGTGGAGGAGATCGCCGCCGGTGACGGTGCAACCGGCGCCCTGATGAGCATCCACAACTCGGTCGGCTGCGGGCCGATCCTCAACTACGGCAGCGAAGAACAGAAGCAGGCCTGGCTGCCACGCCTGGCCAGCGGCCAGGCCATCGGCTGCTTCTGCCTGACCGAGCCCCAGGCCGGCTCCGAGGCACATAACCTCAAGACCCGCGCCGAACTGCGCGACGGCCAGTGGGTGATCAACGGCGCCAAGCAATTCGTCAGCAATGGCAAGCGCGCGCAGTTGGCCATCGTCTTTGCCGTCACCGACCCGGAGCTGGGCAAGAAAGGCTTGTCGGCGTTCCTGGTACCCACCGACACCCCGGGGTTCATCGTCGATCGTACCGAACACAAGATGGGCATTCGCGCCTCTGATACCTGCGCCGTGACCCTCAACCAATGCACCATCCCCGAGGCCAACCTGCTGGGTGAACGGGGCAAGGGCCTGGCCATCGCCCTGTCCAACCTCGAAGGCGGACGCATCGGCATCGCCGCCCAGGCCCTGGGGATCGCACGCGCTGCCTTCGAAGCCGCCCTGGCCTACTCCCGGGACCGGGTACAGTTCGGCAAGCCGATCATCGAGCACCAGAGCATTGCCAACCTGCTGGCGGACATGCACACCAGGATCAACGCTGCCCGCCTGCTGATCCTCCACGCCGCGCGCCTGCGCAGCGCCGGCCAGCCGTGTCTGTCCGAGGCTTCCCAGGCCAAGCTGTTCGCCTCGGAAATGGCCGAGAAGGTCTGCTCCTCGGCCATGCAGATCCATGGCGGCTACGGCTACCTGGAGGACTACCCGGTGGAGCGTTACTACCGTGACGCGCGGATCACCCAGATCTACGAAGGCTCCAGCGAGATCCAGCGCATGCTCATCGCTCGCGAGTTGAAGCACTACCTGGTGTGATTGCGTGAAAGCCTCGCGGGCAAGCCTCGCTCCTACAGGGACGCCATTTTCATGTAGGAGCGCGGCTTGCCCGCGATAGCGTTCTTGAAGACACAAAAAATCGCAGCCTTGGCTGCGATTTTTTTTGTAGCTGCGAACCGCGTTAGCAGTCCTTGAACTGCGGGTCGCGCTTGGCGATGAAGGCGGCCATGCCTTCCTTCTGGTCCTGGGTGGCGAAGGCTGCATGGAACACCCGGCGCTCGAAGCGCACGCCTTCGGACAGGCTGACCTCGAAGGCGCGGTTCACGCTCTCCTTGATCATCATGCTCACCGGGATCGATTTGCCGGCAATCACTGCCGCGACTTTCAGCGCTTCTTCCACCAACTCATCGGCCGGCACGATGCGCGCGACAATGCCACAGCGTTCGGCTTCGACGGCGTCGATAAAACGCCCGGTCAGGCACATTTCCATGGCCTTGGCCTTGCCCACGGCGCGGGTCAGGCGTTGGGTGCCGCCCATGCCCGGCAGGACGCCGAGGTTGATTTCCGGCTGGCCGAACTTGGCGTTGTCGCCGGCCAGGATGAAGTCGCACATCAGCGCCAGTTCGCAGCCACCGCCCAGGGCGAAGCCATTGACTGCAGCGATGATCGGCTTGCGCCGGTTGGCCACCCGATCACTGTCGCTGAACAGGTCGTCGAGGTAGATCTGCGGATAGCTCAGCTCGGCCATTTCCTTGATGTCGGCACCAGCGGCGAAAGCCTTCTTCGAACCGGTGATGACGATGCAGCCGATCTTCGGGTCGGCTTCCAGGCGATCCAGGGCCTGGTTCACCTCGCTGACGATCTGCGCATTGAGCGCGTTCAGCGCTTGCGGGCGGTTGAGGGTGATCAGGCCGACCCGGTCCTTGATGTCCAACAGAATGGTTTCGTAGCTCATGAATCAGCTCCTGCTAAAAGTCAGAGATTGCGCGAAATGACCATGCGCTGAATGTCGCTGGTGCCTTCGTAGATCTGGCAGATCCGCACGTCGCGGTAGATCCGCTCCAGCGGGAAGTCGCTCAAATAGCCATAGCCGCCCAGGGTTTGCAAGGCCGCGGAGCAGACCTTCTCGGCCATTTCCGAGGCGAACAGCTTGGCCATCGAGGCTTCCACCAGCGCAGGCTTGCCGCTGTCGCGCAGTGCGGCGGCGTAGTGCACCATCTGCCGCGCCACGGCGATCTGGGTGGCCATGTCCGCCAGGCGAAAAGCCACCGCCTGGTGCTCGATGATCGGCTTGCCGAAGGTCTCGCGCTCACGGGCGTAGTCGCGCGCCGCCTCGAACGCGGCCCGGGCCATGCCCACCGACTGCGAGGCAATGCCGACCCGGCCGCCTTCGAGGTTTGCCAGGGCGATCTTGTAGCCCTCGCCCTCCTCGCCCAGGCGGTTGGCCACCGGTACCTTCACGTCCTCGAACAGGATCTGGCAGGTGTCCGAGGCGTGCTGGCCGAGCTTGTCCTCGATCCGGGCGACCTGGTAGCCCGGCGAGTCGGTGGGCACGATAAAGGCACTGATGCCGCGCTTGCCGGCCGCCGGATCGGTGACCGCGAACACGATCACCACCCCGGCGTTCTGCCCGGACGTGATGAACTGCTTGCAGCCGTTGAGCACATAGTGGTCGCCGTCGCGGCGGGCCCGGGTCTTCAGGCTGCTGGCATCGGAGCCGGCCTGGGGCTCGGTCAGGGCGAAGGCGCCCAGCATGGACCCACTGGCCAGGGGCTTGAGGAAGCGCTCCTTCTGGTCATCGTTGCCAAACTTGAGGATCGGCACGCAGCCCACCGAGTTGTGCACGCTCATGATGGTGGAACAGGCGCCGTCACCGGCGGCGACTTCCTCCAGGGCCATGGCATAGGCCAGGTAGCCGGTGTCGCAACCGCCCCACTGCTCGGGCACCAGCATGCCGAAGAAACCCATCTCGGCCATCTCGCCAATGGCTTCCCTGGGGAACCGGTGTTCGCGGTCCCAGTCGGCGGCGAAGGGCTTGAGCCGCTCCTGGGCGAATTGCCGGGCCGCGTCGCTGATCTGCACTTGTTCGTCATTGGGCAACATCGGGATTCCTCGTTACAGGCATTCAACGGCGATGGCCGTGGCTTCGCCACCACCGATGCAGATCGCGGCGACACCGCGCTTGAGGCCCTTCTGGCGCAGGGCCGAGAGCAGGGTCACCAGAATGCGCGCACCGGAAGCCCCGATCGGATGGCCCAGGGCGCAGGCGCCGCCGTGCACGTTGACCTTGGCGTGGGGGATTTCCAGTTTGCTCATGGTCACCAGGCTGACCACGGCGAAGGCTTCGTTGATCTCGAACAGGTCGACCTCGTTCAGCGACCAGCCGGTCTTTTTCATCAGCCGCTCGATGGCACCCACCGGGGCCACCGGGAACAGCCCGGGGCTATCAGCGAAGGCCGCATGGCCGTGGATCACCGCCAGGGGCTTGAGGCCGCGCTTGGCGGCTTCGGAGCGGCGCATCAGCACCAGGGCCGCAGCGCCGTCGGAAATCGAACTGGAGTTGGCCGCAGTCACGGTGCCACCGTCGCGGAACGCAGGCTTGAGGGTGGGGATCTTGTCGAGCTTGGCCTTGGGCGGCTGCTCATCGTCACTGATCAGCCTCGATTCCTTGCCGACCATCACCTGCAGGGGCACGATCTCGTCCTTGAACAGGCCGTCCTTGATCGCTTGCTGGGCACGGGTCAGGGAGGCCACGGCGAAGTCGTCCTGGGCCTGGCGGGTGAAGCCGTTGGCCTCGGCGCAGTCCTCGGCAAAGGTGCCCATCAGGCGCCCCTTGTCGTAGGCGTCTTCCAGGCCGTCGAGGAACATGTGGTCCAGGACCTTGCCATGGCCCATGCGGTAGCCGCTGCGGGCGCGGTCCAGCAGGTACGGGGCGTTGGACATGCTTTCCATGCCCCCGGCGATCACCACCTCGGCGCTGCCGGCCAGCAGCATGTCGTGGGCCAGGAGAGTAGCCTCCATGCCCGAGCCGCACATCTTGTTCAGGGTGGTGCAACGGGTGCCCTTGTCCAGGCCGGCACCCAGGGCCGCCTGGCGCGCCGGAGCCTGGCCGAGACCTGCGGACAGTACGCAGCCGAACAGCACTTCTTCCACGCTGTCAGCGCCAATTCCGGCTCGCTGCACCGCGGCGCGAATGGCTTCGGCGCCCAGCTGCGGGGCGGTGAGGCCCTTGAGGTCACCCTGGAAACCGCCCATGGGGGTACGAACGGCGCTGACAATGACAATCGGATCTTGAGCAATAGACATGATGAATCCTCCTTACTTGGCGGCCATGCGCAAGGCACCGTCGAGACGGATCACCTCGCCGTTGAGCATGCTGTTTTCAATGATATGCCGGACCAGGGCGGCGTACTCGGCGGGTTTACCCAGGCGCGGCGGAAATGGCACCCCGGCGGCCAGGCCGGCCCGGACTTCGTTGCTCATGCCGGCCATCATCGGCGTCTCGAAGATCCCGGGGGCGATGGTCATCACCCGGATGCCGAAACGCGCCAGTTCGCGGGCCGCCGGCAGGGTCAGGCTGGCCACCGCGCCCTTGGAGGCGGCATAGGCGGCCTGGCCGATCTGCCCGTCGAAGGCAGCGACGGACGCCGTGTTGATGATCACTCCTCGCTCGCCATCGGCATCGGCCTGCCCTTCGGCGATGGCCGCAGCAGCCAGGCGCATCAGGTTGAAGGTGCCGATCAGGTTGACGTTGATCACCTGGGTGAAGCTGGCCAGGGCATGGGGGCCGTTCTTGCCGAGGATCTTCTCGCCCCGCACGATGCCGGCACAGCTGACCAGGCCATTGAGCCCACCGAAGGCCTGGACCGTCGCCTGCACCGCCGCTTCGGCCGCCGCCTCCTGGCTGATGTCGGCCACCACGCTCTGGCAACCCAGTTGCTGGGCCTTGGCCGCCACGGCCTCGGCGTTGAGATCCACCAGCATCACCTTGGCGCCGGCCGCCACGAGCATTTCAGCGCTGGCTGCACCGAGGCCCGAGGCCCCGCCACTGACGAGAAAAACCTTGTTCTGCATTTGCATCGTTCAAACCCTGTTCACGCGTTGACTGTTGCCGCCGCGGCCTCTTGAGCCTTGGCGATTTCCTGGTTGCGCAAGATAAAGCGCTGCAATTTGCCGCTGGGGGTCTTGGGCAATTCGCTGACAAACTCGATTTCCCTCGGGTAGGAGTGGGCCGCCAGGCGCTTGCGCACATGCTGGCGCAGCTCCTCGGCCAATTCCGGGGTGGCGCGGTAACGTTCACTGAGCACCACAAAAGCCTTGATCACTTCGGTGCGCTCCCGATCGGGCTTGCCCACCACCGCCGCCTCGACCAGCGCCGGGTGCTCCACCAGGGCGCTTTCCACATCGAACGGACCGACCCGGTAACCGGAGGTGGTAATGACATCGTCGCTGCGCCCGACAAAACTGATGCTGCCGTTCGGGTTCAGCTCGACGGTATCGCCGCTCAGATAGTAATCGCCGACAAAGGCCTTGGTCGGCGCCCCGGCATAACCGCCGAACCAGCACATCGGCGACTGGCGGCGGTCAATGGCCAGGATTCCGGGCTGGCCGACACCCAGCTCGCGGTATTCTTCGTCGAGCACCACGATGCGATGGCCTGGCGAGGCGAAACCAGCAGAACCTACGTGCACCGGATGCTCCAGGGCGTGGTGGTTGCACAGCACCATGCCCAGTTCGGTCTGGCCGTAATGATCGTGGATCACAACCTCAAGATGTTCGGCGAACCAGCGGATGACTTCCGGGTTCAGCGGCTCGCCGGCACTGCTGACAATGCGCAGGCGGCCCTTGATCGAACGGGCGAACCGGTCACCTCCGGCGATCAGCAGGCGGTAGGCCGTGGGGGATCCGGTGAGGTTGGTGATGCCGTACTTGTTGATCACCCGGCAGGTGCTTTCAAGCGTGAAGGGACCGTCGTAGAAGGTGATCGGGTGACCCAGGCCCAGGGGGCCGGTGATGCCGAAATAGATTCCGTAGGCCCAGCCCGGGTCGGCAACGTTCCAGAACGCATCTTCAGGCCGCAGGTCCACCGCATCCCGGGTATAGCTCTGGAAGGCGACCATGGCCTTGAGCGGCACCTGTAGTGCCTTGGACGGCCCGGTGGTGCCCGAGGTGAACATCAGCAGGAAGGGATCTTCGCCACTGAGCAGCACCGGTTCGCAACGGGCCGGATACTGTTCCAGCTCGGCCCAGAAACTGAAGTCGCCCCGCACGATCCCCTGCCCCTTGGTGCCCGCCACGGTGACCACCGTCGGGCAGCCTGCAACCTCGGCGAGCTTGGGACGGTTGACCGCGTCGGTCACCACCACCTTGGCCTCGGAACTATTGAGCCGATGCTCGATGGCCTTGGGTCCGAAGGCGGTGAACAAGGGCTGGTACACCGCGCCGATACGCCAGGTCGCGAACACCGTGATCAACAGCTCGACATTGCGCGGCAACAGGCCGGCGACCTTGTCGCCCTTGCCCACGCCCTGGGCCAGGAGGAAGTTGGCCAGGCGCCCGGCCTTGTCCTGCAGATCGCTGAAGGTGTAGCTGGCGCTACTGCCGTCCTGGCCCTCCCAGAACAGCGCAATGCGCCCGGGCAACGCATGCCGGTCACAGCATTCGACGCAGGCATTGAGCGCCTGGAGCGAGCCTGCCAGGGTGGTATCGACGGTGGTTTGGTAGTTGAAGCTTGCGGTGGCGGACAGGTAATCGCGCATTGCCGGAATGCCCTCGTTGTTCTTATTGGGGGAGCCTCATGGGAATCAACGAAATACTGGCGCCAGTGCCCTGCCCGGACAATGGTCAAAGCTGTCAAGTTGCGTGACCGGTTTGGCCAAGGCTCAGGCCGGGTCGTTGAGGATCAGGCTGCGGTAGTGCCCGGGGTTGGAACCGGACCACTTGCGAAACGCCTTGTAGAACGAGCTGGTATCGGCGAACCCCAGTCGCTCGGCGATCTGGGCGAAGCTGATCTGCGGCTCGGCCAGCCAGACGATCGCCAGTTCCTTGCGCACGCCATCCTTGAGCGCCTGGTAGCTCTGGCCTTCCTCGGCCAGGCGACGGCGCAGGGTCGAGGCGGAAATGCACAGGCTCTGGGCCAGGCTTTCGGTCTCCGGCCACTGCTCCCCGGGCAGTTGGCGCAGTTGCTGCTTGATGCGGCTGGCCAGGCTCTCGGGATCGCGGTACTTGACCAGGATATTGGCCGGGGCATGACCCAGGAACCGCTTGAGTTCCTCCTCGCTGCGCTTGATCGGCAGGTCCAGGCAATCGGCGGCGATGATCATCCTCGTACGCGGCCGATCAAAGCGCAGGTTGTCGGAAAACATCACCCGATAGTCGTCGCAGAAATCCGGCTGCGGGCACCGCAGTTCGATGGCCAGGATCGGGATGCGCCGCCCGGCCAGCCAGCAGGCCACGCCGTGGACGATCATCCAGTAGGTGAAGTAGGTGAAGGCCCGGCGCGGCGCCTGCTCCTCCAGCAGCACGATCTGCGCCAGGCTCTGCTGGCGCACCAGCTGCGCCGGCAGGTGCTCGAGCATCAGCGACAGGAACCCCAGTACCGAATCCAGGCCCGGCGCCAGGGTCGGCTGGGCCATGGCCGAGCGGCAGAGAAACGCCAGGCTGCCGGACTTGAGCTTACGCGGGTCCATGCCGAAGAACTCATCGTCCAGGCGCCGCGCCAACAGGCGCCAGAGCCGCGCATAGGCACTGGCCGGCACCCGCCCGCAGGCCTGCTGCAAACCGGCCGGGTCGATGCCGACCTTGTTCAGCACTTCTTCGGTGGCGATGCCCGGCGCGCAGCTTTGCAGTAGCGCCTCGCGCACCAGTTGCAGGGAGATGGTGTCTTTTTCCGACATCGTGACCAACGGTTTCCAACACAGGGGACCAGGACGGCCATCTTAGGCAGTGAACGGGAAAAAGCCAGTGGACCTTGGGCTGATACTCTTTTTTCAACGAGCGATCCGCTCCCCCATCGCCCGTGACAGACCGTTCGCCACGGGGGCCATGGCCGGCCACTGCAGTGGCTGGCAGGTAGCCTCCCGACCGAGCAGTGCAAAAAAGTATCGATTGCTGTGTCAGGGATGATTTGTCAGCCCATCGGCACAGGCGCTGTAATCGGCACACATTCTTCCTCGGCAGCAGGAAGGCATAACAACAATAAGCGTCCTTCCGGCGCCGGCGACGGCGCGGAAGAGGAGTGACCGATGAAATCTTGCACCACAGCCCTGCTCATCGCCGCCGGCATGACCCTCAGCAGCGTTGGCCTCGGCGCCCAGACCCTGACCATCGCCACCGTCAACAACAGCGACATGATCCGCATGCAGCGCCTGTCCAAGACCTTCGAGAGCCAGCACCCGGACATCCGGTTGAACTGGGTGGTACTGGAAGAGAACGTGCTGCGCCAACGCCTGACGACCGACATCGCCACCCAGGGCGGCCAGTTCGATGTGCTCACCATCGGCATGTACGAGGCCGCGCTGTGGGGCGCCAAGGGTTGGTTGCAACCGATGCAGGACCTGCCCGCCGCCTACGACCTGGATGATGTGTTCCCGGCGGTGCGCCAGGGCCTGTCGGCCAACGGCAGCCTGTACGCCTTGCCGTTCTATGCCGAGAGTTCGCTGACCTACTACCGTACCGACCTGTTCGCCAAGGCCGGCCTGAGCATGCCCGAGCGGCCGACCTGGGAGCAGATCGGCCAGTTCGCCGCCAAGCTCAACCAGCCCGGCCAGGAACAATATGGCCTGTGCCTGCGGGGCAAGGCCGGCTGGGGCGAGAACATGGCGCTGATCACGACCTTGGCCAACAGCTACGGCGCCCGCTGGTTCAACGAGCAGTGGCAGCCCGAGTTCACCGGGCCGCAGTGGAACAACGCCCTGGCCTTCTACGTCGACAACATGAAGCAGTACGGTCCGCCCGGAGCCTCCAGCAACGGTTTCAACGAAAACCTGGCGCTGTTCAACAGCGGCAAGTGCGCGATCTGGGTCGATGCCAGCGTCGCCGGCTCCTTCGTCACGGACAAGGGCCAGAGCAAGGTTGCCGAGCACGTGGGGTTCACCTATGCGCCGCACCAGGTCACCGACAAGGGTAGCGCCTGGCTGTACTCCTGGGCCCTGGCGATCCCCGCCAGCTCCAGGGCCAAGGACGCCGCCAGGACTTTCGCCACCTGGGCCACGTCCAGGGAATACGCAGCCCTGGTAGCCGAGAAGGACGGCATCGCCAACGTCCCGCCAGGCACCCGGGCCTCGACCTACAGCGAGGCCTACCTGAGCGCGGCGCCGTTCGCCAGGGTCACCCTCGAGTCACTGAAGGCTGCCGATCCGGCCAGGCCGACCGCCAGGCCCGTGCCCTATGTCGGTATCCAACTGGTGACCATCCCCGAGTTCCAGGCCATCGGCACCCAGGTCGGCAAGCTGTTCTCCGCCGCGCTGATCGGCCAGACCACGGTCGACCAGGCCCTGGCTGCGGCCCAGCAGAGCACCGAACGCGAAATGAAACGCGCCGGCTACCCCAAGTAGCTCCCATCTCGCAGGAGCGAGGCTTGCCCGCGATAAACGATAACGCGGTTATCGGACAGACCGCGGTGCGGCCCATCGCGGACAAGCCTCGCTCCTGCACAGAACCCATCTGAACGGTTGTGATCGTCATGAATACCTCGACTGCCAACGCTCATCTGGAAATCCCCCAGGCTGCCCGCAAGCGCCGCCTGGTCGGCCCCGGCGGGTTCCTCGTCAGCCCTTCGGTGGCGCTGTTGCTGCTGTGGATGATCGTCCCCCTGGGCATGACCCTGTACTTCTCGCTGATCCGCTACAACCTGCTGTACCCCGGCGAAAACCAGTTCGTCGGCCTGGACAATTTCAGCTATTTCCTCAGCGACCCGGCGTTCCTGCCCGGAGCCTTCAACACCCTGTTGCTGGTGGGCAGCGTGCTGTTGATCAGCGTGGTGTTCGGCGTGCTGATCAGTGCGCTGCTGGAGGCCGGGCCATTCTTCGGCCGCGGCCTGGTGCGGGTGCTGCTGATCTCGCCGTTCTTCATCATGCCCACGGTGGGCGCCCTGATCTGGAAGAACCTGCTCCTGCACCCGGTCTCGGGAGTCCTTGCCGCCCTCTGGAGGCTGTTCGGCGCCGAGCCGGTGGACTGGCTGGCCCACTACCCGCTGCTGTCGATCATCATCATCGTGTCCTGGCAGTGGCTGCCGTTCGCCATCCTGATCCTGATGACCGCCATGCAGTCCCTGGACCAGGAGCAGAAAGAGGCCGCGCGCCTGGACGGTGCCGGGCCCATCGCGATCTTCTGGCACTTGACCTTGCCGCATCTGGCCCGGCCCATCGCAGTGGTCATCATGATCGAAACCATCTTCCTGCTCTCGGTGTTCGCCGAAATCTTCACCACCACCAACGGCGGTCCCGGCTATGCCTCCACCAACCTGGCCTACCTGATCTACAACCAGGCGCTGGTGCAATTCGACGTGGGCATGGCCTCGGCCGGCGGGCTGATCGCAGTGCTCATCGCCAATATCGCCGCGATCATCCTCGTACGGATGATCGGCAAGAACCTGACTGACCCGCGCTGAGGTGCCTGCCATGACCCTGGAACAATCCCGACGCCTGCAAAGCCTGCTGCTGGGCACCCTGGCCTGGGCCATCGCGATCCTGATCTTCTTCCCGATCTTCTGGATGGTGCTGACCAGCTTCAAGAGTGAAATCGATGCCTTCGCCACACCGCCGCAGCTGTTCTTCAGCCCGACCCTGGAGAACTACCTGCACATTCAGGAGCGCAGCAACTACGGGGCGTTCGCCTGGAACTCGGTGCTGATTTCCTTCAGCGCCACCGCCCTGGCCCTGCTGATCGCGGTGCCGGCGGCCTACTCCATGGCGTTCTTCGAAACACGCAACACCAAACGCACCCTGCTGTGGATGCTCTCTACCAAGATGCTGCCACCGGTGGGCGTGCTGATGCCGGTGTACCTGCTGGCCAAGAGCTTCGGCCTGCTGGATACGCGCCTCGCGCTGATCCTGATCTACACCCTGATCAACCTGCCGATCGTGGTGTGGATGGTGTACACCTACTTCAAGGACATCCCCCGGGACATCCTCGAAGCCGCTCGCCTGGATGGCGCGACCCTGCCCCAGGAAATGCTCCGGGTACTGTTGCCCATCGCCAAGGGCGGCCTGGCCTCCACCGTGCTGCTGTCGCTGATCCTGTGCTGGAACGAAGCCTTCTGGTCGCTGAACCTGACCTCCTCCAGCGCAGCCCCCCTGACCGCACTGGTCGCCTCCTACTCCAGTCCCGAAGGACTGTTCTGGGCCAAGCTCTCGGCCGTCTCGACCCTGGCCTGCGCGCCGATCCTGGTCCTGGGCTGGGTGAGCCAGAAACAGCTGGTGCGCGGCCTGTCCTTTGGCGCGGTGAAGTAACTCTCGAATTGCGGAGACATCCCATGGCTCACCTGAAAATCAACAACCTGCAAAAAGGCTTCGAAGGCTTCGACATCATCAAGGGCATCGACCTTGAGGTGAACAACAAGGAGTTCGTGGTCTTCGTCGGCCCCTCGGGCTGCGGCAAGTCCACCCTGCTGCGGCTGATCGCCGGGCTGGAGGAAGTCAGCGGCGGCAGCATCGAGCTCGATGGCCGGGACATCACCCAGGTCAGCCCGGCCAAGCGCGACCTGGCCATGGTGTTCCAGACCTACGCCCTGTATCCGCACATGAGCGTGCGCAAGAACATGTCCTTCGCCCTGGACCTGGCCGGGGTCGACAAGGCCCTGGTGCAGCAGAAGGTAGACGAGGCGGCGCGCATCCTCGAACTGGGGCCGATGCTCGAACGCAAGCCCAAGCAGCTGTCCGGCGGCCAGCGCCAGCGGGTGGCCATCGGCCGGGCCATCGTGCGCAATCCGAAGATCTTCCTGTTCGACGAACCGCTGTCCAACCTCGACGCCGCGCTGCGAGTGCAGATGCGCCTGGAACTGGCGCGCCTGCACCAGGAATTGCAGGCCACCATGATCTACGTGACCCACGACCAGGTGGAGGCCATGACCCTGGCCGACAAGGTGGTGGTGCTCAACGGCGGCCGGGTGGAACAGGTCGGCTCGCCGCTGGAGCTGTACCACCACCCGGCCAACCTGTTCGTCGCCGGCTTCCTCGGTACGCCAAAGATGGGGTTCCTCAAGGGCCGGGTCAGCCAGGTGCTGGCCCAGGGCTGCGAGATTCGGCTCGACGCCGGCGCTTGCCTGCGCCTGGAGCAAGGCGGTCCGCAGCTCGAAGCCGGCGCTGCGGTAACCCTGGGCATCCGTCCCGAGCACCTGGAGCTGGGCAAGCCCGGCCCCGCAAGCCTGACGGTCATCGCCGACGTCGCCGAGCGCCTGGGCAGCGACACCTTCTGCCACGTCCGGGCCAGTTCCGGCGAAACCCTGACCCTGCGTATCCGTGGCGACCTGGCCAGCCGCCACGGCCAGGCCCTTGACCTGCACCTGGACCCAAGCCACTGCCACCTGTTCGATGCCCAGGGCATCGCCCTGCCCCGTCCATTGCGCGCCGCCGCCTGATTGCCGAGAACCTGCCGATGAAACTCAAACGCTCGAACCTCAGCCAGCTGCCCCCCCAGGTGCGACTGCCTGCCTACGCCAACAACCAGGCCCGCCAGGGCATCGTGCATATCGGGGTCGGTGGTTTTCACCGGGCCCACCAGGCGTACTACACCGATGCCCTGATGAACCAGGGCCGGGACCTGGACTGGAGCATCTGCGGGGTCGGCCTGCGCGCCGAGGACCGCCGCGCCCGGGATGACCTGGTCGAACAGGACTGCCTCTACACCCTGATGGAGCTGGGCGACGGCGACGACCATGAAGTGCGGGTGATCGGCGCCATCAGCCAGATGCTCCTGGCCGAGGACGGTGCCGAAGCGGTGATCGCCAAGCTGGCCAGCCCCGAGGTGCGAATCGTGTCGCTGACCATCACCGAAGGTGGCTACTGCATCGACGACAGCAACGGCGAGTTCATGCTCCACCTGCCGCAGATCCAGCACGACCTGGCCCATCCGCGGCAGCCGCGCACCGTGTTCGGTTTCCTCTGCGCCGCCCTGGAGCGCCGCCGGGCCGCCGACACCCCGGCCTTCACCCTCATGTCTTGCGATAACCTGCCGCACAACGGCGCGGTGACCCGCAAGGCACTGCTGGCTTTCGCCGCCCGGCGCGATGCCGAACTGCACGACTGGATCGCCAGCCACGTGGCCTTCCCCAATGCCATGGTCGATCGCATCACGCCCATGACCAGTACTGCCCACCGCCTGCAACTGCATGACGAGCACGGCATCGACGATGCCTGGCCAGTGGTCTGCGAACCGTTCGTGCAATGGGTGCTGGAAGACCGCTTCGTCAACGGTCGCCCGGCCTGGGAACAGGTAGGCGTGCAGTTCACCGACGACGTCACGCCTTACGAAGACATGAAGATCAAGCTGCTCAACGGCAGTCACCTGGCCCTGACCTACCTGGGATTTCTCAAGGGCTACCGCTTCGTCCACGAAACCATGAACGACCCGCTGTTCGTCGCCTATATGCGCGCCTACATGAACCTGGACGTGACCCCGCAACTGGCACCGGTGCCAGGTATCGACCTTGCGGCCTACAAGGACACCCTGGTCCAGCGCTTCGCCAACCAGGCGATTGCCGACCAGCTGGAGCGAGTGTGCAGCGACGGCTCGTCGAAGCTGCCCAAGTTCACCGTGCCCACCATCAACCGGCTGATCGCCGACGGCCGCGATACTGAGCGGGCGGCCCTGGTGGTGGCGGCCTGGGCCTTGTACCTCAAGGGCGTGGACGAGAACGGCGCGAGTTACCGGATTCCCGATCCGCGGGCCGAGTTCTGCCAGGCCCTGGTGGCCGACGATCGCTTGCTGACCCGGCGCTTGCTGGCGGTGGAAGAAATCTTCGGCTCGGCGATTCCCCATTCCCGGGAGTTTGTCGACGCTTTCGAGCGCTGCCTCAACAGCTTGCGCGAACACGGCGTGAGCGAGACTCTGGCGCGGCTACAAGATCCCCGGCGCCTTGGGTAGCCGCCGCGTATGGCTCGGCACGGGCTGCAAGGTTTGGCGCGGTGCCCGGTGTTGCGGGTGCTGCCTCGCAGGCTCGACAACGGCCACAGGACTTCGCTTTGTGTAGCCACTGCCGCAGGCTGCGTACGGCTCGGCACGAGCCGCCAGGACCTGTGCGCGACGCCGGTGTTGCGGGCGCTGCCTCGCAGGCTCGACAGCGGCTACAGGATTGCCATTAACCAACTGCACCCGGAGCGACGATGATCCAACCCGCACTGTTTCTCGGCATCGACTGCGGCACCCAGGGCACCAAGGCGCTGATTCTCGACAGCCAGAGCGGCACCGTCCTGGGCCGGGGCGCCGCGCTCCACAGCCTGATCAGCGACGCCAGCGGCCGCCGCGAACAGGACCCCGCGCAGTGGCTGCAAGCCTGCACCACTGCCATCCGGCAGGCGTTGCAGGCCGCCGGGGTGGATGGCCGGAACGTGCTCGGCATCGGTGTCTGCGCCCAGCAGCACGGCCTGGTGCTGCTGGACGACCAGGGCCGGGTGCTGCGCCCAGCCAAGCTGTGGTGCGACACCCAGAGCAGCGCTGAAAACCAGCGCCTGCTGGACTGGCTGGGGGGCGAACAAGGCTCTCTGGAACGCCTGGGGCTGGCCATTGCACCGGGCTACACGGTGTCCAAACTGCTCTGGACCCAAGAGCAGCACCCGGAGTTGTTCCAGCGCATCGCGCGGATCCTGCTGCCCCACGACTACCTCAATTTCTGGCTGACCGGACGCTGCGCCAGTGAGTATGGCGATGCCTCCGGCAGCGGCTATTTCGATGTGCGCAGGCGTGACTGGGACCGTGCCCTGCTGGCCCATATCGACCCCAGCGGGCGTCTGGAACAGGCCCTGCCGCCACTGCTCGAGGCGCACCAGCCGGTGGGCCAGATCCTCCCGGAGATCGCCCGGCAACTGGGGATCAACCCAGCTGCACAGGTGGCCAGCGGCGGTGGCGACAACATGCTGGGCGCCATTGGCACCGGCAATATCCAGCCGGGAATCATCACCATGAGCCTCGGCTCATCGGGCACCGTGTATGCCTATGCAAGCCAACCGCTGGTCAGCCCCGAGCCCGCGCTGGCAAGCTTCTGCTCGTCCAGCGGCGGCTGGCTGGCGTTGATCTGCACCATGAACCTGACCAATGCCACAACCCTGGTGCGCGAACTGCTGGGCCTGGACCTGGCCACGTTCAACCAGCGGCTGGCACAAGCGCCCATCGGTGCCGAAGGCCTGTGCCTGCTGCCATTTTTCAATGGCGAGCGGGTGCCCGCCCTGCCCCATGCCCAGGGCAGCCTGCAAGGCATGACCCTGGATAACCTGACCCAGGCCAACCTGTGTCGTGCAGTCGTGGAAGGCACCACGTTCGGCTTGCGCTACGGCCTCGATCTTTTGCGCTCGGCAGGCTTGCAGAGCCGCAACATCCGCCTGATCGGTGGTGGTTCGAAAAGTCCGCTGTGGCGCCAGGTCGTCGCCGATATCATGGACACCCCGGTGGTCTGTACCCGGGAAGCCGAGGCCGCTGCATTGGGCGCGGCCATCCAGGCGGCCTGGTGCCATGGTCGGCAGGAGCAGCCAGACCTGGCGCTCCAGCAAGTGTGCGATCGCTGCGTGCACCTCGACCCGGGGAGCGAAACCCGCCCTCGGGCCGAGGCCGTGGCGGCCTATGAACCGGTGTATGAACGCTATCGACAACACGTGGCAACCCTTTGAAGAGCGAATGACTATGTATCTGGTGTGTGGTGAGGCGCTGTTCGACTTCTTCAGCGCGGATGAGGCCGGTACTCCGGCGAACAAGGTGGCGTTCCAGGCGATTGCCGGCGGTTCGCCATTCAACGTGGCGGTGGGCTTACGTCGCCTGGGCATCGATGTGGCGCTGCTGGCCGGGCTGTCCCGGGACTACCTGGGCCAGCGCCTGCGGCAGGTGCTGGACAAGGAAGGCGTGGACACCCGTTACCTGCGTGAATTCGACGCCCCCACGACCCTGGCCATGGTCGCGGTCGGGGCGGACGGTTCGCCCCACTACAGCTTTCGTGGCGAAGGCGCTGCCGATCGCCAACTGCTGGAGGAGCACCTGCCGGTGCTTGGCGAGCAGGTGCGCGGGCTGCATGTCGGTTCGTTTTCCCTGGTGGTCGAGCCGATCGCCGGCGCCCTGCGGGCTTTGGTACGCCGCGAACGGGGTCGACGCCTGATCAGCCTCGATCCGAATGTACGACTCAACCCGCAGCCGGACATCCAGCTGTGGCGCCAGCGCATCGCGGAGCTGGCAGGCCACGCCGACCTGATCAAGGTCAGTGACGAGGACCTGGCCCTGTTGTATCCCGGGCAGGCGCCCGAAGTCCGGGTCCAGGGCTGGCTCGAGGACAATGCCAAGCTGGTGTTCCTGACCCGGGGCAGCCAGGGTGCAACGGTGTTCAGCCGTCGGCATGGCAGTTGGTCGGTGGCGACACCGCAGGTACAGGTGATCGATACCGTGGGCGCCGGTGACACCTTTCAGGCGGCGCTGATCGCCTGGCTGACAGAACAAGGACTGGACTCACCCCTGGGCCTGGAGCAATTGAGCCGCGAACAGATCGATGCCCTGCTGCGGTTTGCCGTCAACGCTGCTGCACTGACCTGCACCCGCACCGGCCCGGACCTGCCGTACCGGCATCAACTGACCTGACCCAGGTCGCCGCTGCTGCCTGCTGCGCGCGATGGCGCAGCAGGCGCGACGCCAGGCAAGGTCCTGCGGACCTTCGCACAGCCTCGCCAAAGGCTCGACAGGGGCTACAGGATCAGAGGATCGAGAAGTTATAGCTGACGATCAGGCGCGTTTCGTCCATGTCCCGGGCGATTTGTTGGTAGTTGCTGCGGTAGGTCGCATTGCGCAGGCGCAGGCTCACATCCTTGAAGGTGCCGCTCTGCACCACGTACTTGAGCTCGCTGTCGCGCTCCCACTCGCGGCCTTCGCGCAGGCTGCCCGGGACCTTGATGTTGTCGCCGCTGACATAACGGGTCAGGAAGCTCAGGCCATTGATGCCCACGGCCTTGAAGTCGTAGTCGTAGCGCAGTTGCCAGGAGCGCTCCTGGATCGCGGCGAAGTCGTTGACCTGCACGTAGTTCACCAGGTACGGGTTGCTGCCATCCAGGTACGGCATCGAGTTGTCGCCGTACATGCGCTGCCAGCCGGCACTGAACACATGGCCGCCCAGGCCATAGCTGAGCAAGGTGCTCAGGGCCCGGTGATCGATGCTGCCGGCATGGGCACTGCCACTGTCATCGCTCTTGATCAAGCGCAGGTCGCCCTTGAGCACACCCGGCCCCAGGGGCTGGTTGGCCACCAGGCCGACAAAATGCTGGCGATAGACATCTTCCAGCTCGGCGTAATGGTACTGGCCGCTGATACGGTCGCTGAACTTGTAGTCCAGGCCGTAGGTGTCGAAGTGATCCGCGGTGGTGTTGCAGGCATAGCGCTTGTTCTTGCAATGCACGCGGATGTCCTGGGAGTCGGTGGAGTCCCGGGCGGTGTAGCGATTCAGGCGGGCCGCGGTCAGGGTCAGGTCCTTGACCTCCCTGGAGGTCAGCACCGCTCCGTTGAACAAGGTCGGGAGCAGGCGTCCGTCGTTGTACTTGAGCAATGACAGGTCGGGCAGTTGTGCGCCGTACTTGAACACCGTCCGGGACATCCGCACCTTGGCGGTCAGGCCGAGCTTGGCGTACTGGTCGGCCGAGCCCCGTGGATCGTGCCCACTGGACGGCAGCAGGCCGCTGTTGCTGCGGTCCGGGCTGGAGTCGAGCTTGAGCCCGAGCATGCCCAGGGCGTCCAGGCCGAAACCCACGGTGCCTTCGGTGTAGCCCGACTGCAGGTTGAGAATGAACCCCTGGGCCGACTCTTCGCGCTTGGAGGCGCCCTGCGCGGTCTTGGTGTGGCCGTCACGAAAGTCCCGGTTGAAATAGACCGTGCGCGATTCGAGCTTGGCGCTGCTGTCCTCGAAAAAGCCGGCAGCTTGTGCCTGCTGGGCAAAACCCGAGCATAGGATGGCGGCTCCGAGGCCCAGCAGCGGGCACGGATTGAGTAGAGGAAAAGGGGGACGCATGAACAGGCTCCAGCAGAAAATCAGTGACGCGAGGTAAAGAAGACCCAGGGAAAATCCAGCCAGCGAATTAAGTCGCGCTGGGTGAATTGATTGAATCAATGAAGACCGAAAATGATGGCAGATAGCCCACCCCTGCCCCACCCGACTTTAGTCTGACGCCCGCCTCTGTCTCTTCCCGCTTACCCAGCGCCCGTACCGAGCGCTACGCACACCTGACCTGGCCAATTACTGATCATTTCCGAGATTTTTTTACAGACACAAACAGTGTCAAAAAATGCTGTTCGAACGATCAGGAATGTCCTCTTTTTCCGGTTCAAGTAGCAGGTAATGGCAAAAAAGCATCATTTATGTTGTCGAAAAAATTACCGTTCGTCTGTTTTTTAAGGTTATTTAAACCTGGCCACAACTATTTGACGGTTTCCATTATCACCCTAATCAAACACTTTAACAAATTGATTTATAACGATTTTTTAACACATTAAAAATCATTATTTCGCCTATGTCATTTATGTAACGCCCAAAAACGTCAATTAAACGTCTCAACCTTATGGTAGTGTCAAAAAAAGAGCGCAATGCAGGCCATGTGCCACACGCCTTTTTAAAGAAGGTGAGCCAAACCTCACCCAACACTCATCATGGACGAGGTCGTTCCCTTGGAAGTCAGCGTTTTTGGTACTGGCTACGTCGGTCTGGTGCAAGCCGTTGCCCTGGCCGATGTCGGGCATAACGTGGTCTGTGTCGATATAGACAGCCACAAGATCGCCCAACTGCAACGTTCCATTCCTCCGATTCACGAGCCGGGTCTGGCGACCCTGATCGAAGAGAATCAGAAGGCTGGCCGGCTGCACTTCACCACCCGCCCAGGCGACGCCGTGGGCCATGGCCAGGTGATTTTCATCGCGGTCGGCACCCCCTCCAACGAAGATGGCTCGGCCGACCTGGACCATGTCCTGGCGGTAGCCCGCGACATCGCCAGCCTGATGGCCAGTGACAAGACCCTGGTGGTCAAGTCCACGGTACCGGTAGGCACTGCCGACCTGGTGGTCGAAACCGTCGCTGAACAGTTGGCGGACCTGGGCAAGTCCCATCTGCAAGTGCATGTGGTGTCCAACCCGGAGTTCCTCAAGGAAGGCTCGGCGGTCGCCGACTGCATGCGCCCGGACCGGATCATCGTCGGCTGCGGCCACGACCTGCCGCGCCAGCAGTTGAGCGAACTCTACGCGCCGTTCAACCACAACCACGATCGCCTGATGTTCATGGACAACCGCAGTGCCGAGCTCGTCAAGTATGCGGCCAACGCGATGCTCGCCACCCGCATCAGCTTCATGAACGAAATGGCCAACCTGGCCGAGCGTCTCGGGGTGGACATCAACGCGGTGCGCAAGGGCATCGGTGCCGATCCGCGCATTGGCTATCACTTCATCTACCCCGGCGCCGGCTTCGGTGGCTCGTGCTTCCCCAAGGACCTGCGGGCACTGATCCACACGGCCCAGAGCCACGGGCTGGAGCCGCACATGCTCAAGACCGTGCGCGATGTCAACGAACAGCAGCGCCATGTGCTGTTCCGCAAGCTCAAGGCGCACCTGGGCGACAACCTCCAGGGCAAGGTCATCGCCTTGTGGGGCCTGGCCTTCAAGCCCAATACCGATGACATGCGCGAAGCCACCAGCCGCTACCTGATGGAGGCGTTGTGGCAAGCCGGGGCCAAGGTCCATGCCTTCGATCCCGAAGCCATGACCGAATGCCGGCGCCTGTATGGCTACCGCGACGACCTGCAGTTGTGCGCGACTCGCGACGACACGCTGCAGGGCGCCGACGCGCTGGTGATCTGCACCGAGTGGAAAGCCTTTCGCGTGGTGGACTTCAAGCTGTTGCGCGACACCCTCAAGGACCGCCTGGTCGTTGACGGACGCAATCTCTACAACCCGCAACAGGCAGCGGATGCCGGGCTGCACTACCTGAGCATTGGCCTGCCCTATCGTGTACCGGGGGCACTTTGCGCATGAATATCCTGATCACCGGGGCCGCCGGTTTCATCGGCGCCCATACCGCACTGCGTCTGCTCAAGGATGGGCACCAGGTCACCGGGCTGGATAATTTCAACGACTACTACGACCCCCAGCTCAAGCACGACCGAGTGCGCTGGGTGGAACGCCAGGTGGGGCACTTTCCCCTGCAACGCCTGGACCTGGCCGACAGCCAGGGCCTGGATCGGCTGTTCGCCGAGGTCCGGCCCCAGGCGGTGATCAACCTCGCCGCCCAGGCCGGGGTGCGTTACTCCCTGGAAAACCCCAAGGCCTACCTGGACAGCAACCTCGGCGGCTTTCTCAACCTGCTGGAAATGTGCCGGCGCTACCCGGTGCAGCACTTGATCTACGCCTCTTCCAGCTCGGTGTACGGCGCCAACCAGCAGACCCCGTACAAGGTCAGCGACAACGTCGACCACCCGCTGTCGCTGTACGCGGCCAGCAAGAAGGCCAACGAACTGATGGCCCACAGCTACAGCCACCTGTTCGGCGTGCCCGCCACCGGCCTGCGCTTCTTCACGGTCTACGGCCCATGGGGCCGGCCGGACATGTCGCCCATCCTGTTCGCCGACGCCATCAGCCAGGGTCATCCACTGAAGCTGTTCAACTACGGCATGCACCAGCGCGACTTCACCTACATCGACGACATCGTCGAGTCGCTGGCGCGCCTGCTGGCCAAGCCGCCGGCCCGCGATCCGCTGTGGGACCGTGAACAGCCGGACCCCTCCACCAGCATGGCGCCCTGGCGCCTGTTCAACATCGGCGGCCAGCGCCCGGTGCAGCTCAAGGACTATGTGACGACCCTGGAAAAGCTCCTCGGCCGCCAGGCCCAGGTGGAGTACCTGCCGCTGCAACCCGGTGACGTGCTCAACACCTGCGCCGATGTCAGTGCCCTGGAGAACCTCACCGGCTTCGGTCCCCAAGTACCCCTGGAGGATGGCCTGAGGAGTTTCGTCCAGTGGTACCTGGACTACTACCGCAGCGGCGCAGCCTGAACGGCCAGTCTCCTTCGTTTTTCTAAACCTTTTGCAATGGAAGTATTCCCGGTGGATATGGAAAGACCTTTACCGTCGCCCGCCAGCGCCGCCCCTTCGCCCGTCGATCGGCGCAATGACCCGTTCCGGCGCAAGGTCCAGGCCGCCATCGACCTGCAGCACCACGGCTGGCTCAGCGGCCGCAAGGGTGGGCGTCCCTGGACCCTGTCGCGGACCAAGCGCCTGACCTCGGCCCTGCTGGCCGCGCTGCTGCTGATCCTGCTGGCGCCGCTGCTGCTGGCGGTCGCCCTGGCGATCAAGCTCACCAGCCCTGGCCCAGTGTTCTTCGTGCAGTTGCGCACCGGTTTTCGCGGCCGGCGTTTCGGCATGTACAAGTTCCGCACCATGGTGGTCAACGCCGAAGCCCTAAAGGACTCGGTGCGCCACTTGAACAAGCACGGCCCGGACTCGGTGGACTTCAAGATCGACCGCGACCCGCGCATCACCGGGATCGGCGGTTTCCTGCGCCGCACCAGCCTCGACGAGCTGCCGAACCTGATCAACGTGGTGCTCGGCCAGATGCGCATCGTCGGCCCGCGTCCCACCTCGTTCCACGCCCAGACCTACAAGGAGCACCACCTGGGCCGGCTGAGCATCTACCCGGGGATCACCGGCCTGTGGCAGGTGTCCGGGCGCAGCGACGTGGACTTCGACGGCCGGGTGACCCTCGACATGACCTACATCTTCCAGCAGAGCCCGTGGCTCGACTTGAAGATCCTGATCAAAACCCCTTTCAAGGTCCTCAATGGCCATGGAGCAAGTTGAAATGGCGGCAGCAACCTTTGCCAGTCTGAAGATCCAGCGTCCCAGCGAAAGCAACCTGGCAGTCACCGTACTCGACCAGGAGCTGCGGGTGATCCTGCTCACCGCAGCCAACCGCAACAGCGGCGTGACCAGCAGCAGCCTGAGCATGGCCAGCGAGCTGGCGCGTACCAGTCGCGGCCGGGTGCTGCTGGTCGATACCAGCCTGTCCGACGACAGCCTGACCCGACGCCTGGGCCTGGAGCAGCGCCCGGGCTTTCTCGACCTGGCCCTGGCCGAGATCCCGCCGACCCTGGCCGAGTGCATCCAGAACAGCCAGGAACTGGATTTCGACCTCTTGCCCCTGGGGCGGCGCCAGCAGTACAGCGAGCGCCTGGCCCCGGAGCAACTGCGCGAACTGTTGCAGGCCCTGGGCGAGCAGTACCGCTTCGTGATCGTCGACGGCGATCCGGTGTACAGCAGTGGCGACATCCTCACCTTGAGTACCCAGGTGGATGGCGTGGTGCTGGTGGTACGCAGCGAGGAAACCCGCTGGGAAGTGGCCCAGGCCGCGGCGCAACGCCTGATCCAGGCCGAAGCGAAGCTGATCGGCAGCGTGTTCAACGCCCGCAAGTACTACATGCCCAAGTGGGTTTATGACCGTCTCTGATCGGCACAAGGACCGTGTAACCATGAACAAGCCAAGACTTTCCCTGCTGAGCCTGTCCCTGTTGCTGGCCCTGGCCGGTTGTGCCGGGCGTGAGCCACAGCAGATGCCGGTGCAGATCCTCAGCGCCCCCGCCGATCAGGCCCAACTCACCGAAGTGATGCCCATCGAGCAGGTGCTGCGCCCCCAGGACGTGCTGGACGTGATCTTCCATATCGGCACCACCAGCCAGCAGCGCTACCTGGTGCAGCCGGGCGACCAGGTGGACATCAGTTTCCTCTCCGCCCCGGAGCTGGATGGCAACAAGCTGGTGCTGCCCGATGGCAGCATCGACATGCCCTACATCGGCAACATCCAGATTGCCGGTTTGTCTGCGGAACAGGCGCGCCAGGCCCTGCAGGCGCAATACGCCAAGGTGCTGAAGAAACCGCAGATCACCTTCTCGATCTCCCATGCCATGGCCCAGCTGGACAACTTGCGCACCAGCCTGACCAATCCGGCCACCGGCCTGAGCCGGGAGATTGTCGTCGGCTCCGATGGCCGCGCCAGCTTCCCACTGCTGGGCAGCCTGTCGTTGCAAGGCAAGAGCCTGAGCGAGCTGCAGACCCTGATCAACCAGCGGTACGCCAAGGAAGTCGGCCAGGTCAGCGTCGATGTACTGCTCAAGACCACCGCCGCCAACGAAGTGTTCGTCATGGGTGAGGTCGGCCAACCGGGCGCCTACCCGGTGCGTCGACCCATCTCGGTGCTCGAGGCCCTGACCCTGGCCAAGGGCGCCGGCCCCACTGCCCGCCTCGATTCGGTGGTGATCATGCGCCGCAAGGGCAACCAGGTGGAGGCACGGGTCTATGACGCCGATGCCGCGCTGGATGGCAAGGCGTTGCAGTTCGCCTACCTGCAACCGGACGACATGCTCTACGTGCCCAAGACCCGCCTGGCCAAGGCCGGTGCGCTGAGCAAGCAACTGGCGGACGTGATCATGTTCCAGGGTGTCGGGTTCAGCTTCGGCTACCGCGTCGACAACAAAGAATCGAATAACAACTGAGTCTGCCTCGATGACCAAGATAGAAAACTACCTGCACGAGTTCCTGCTCGTGTTCTTCGTCAATCGGCGCCTGATCAAGCGGGTGTTCCTGGGCTTCGCCCTGCTCGCGCTGCTCCTGCCGCTGGTGCTCAAGCAGAGCTTCGAGATCACCGCCGAAGTCATCGTGCAGTCCAAGAAGCTGTCGCAGACAGACGCCAATACCGTGCTCACCCCGGACAATGACAAGTTCATCCCACCATCGCTGGCGGACATGGAGACCGAGAGCAACATCCTGCGCTCGCCGACCCTGATCCGCGACACCATCGACCAGTTGCGCGGCGAAGGCCTGTTCGGCGGCCGCGAAGGCCTGCTGGCCAGGTTGCTGTTCAACCCCCTGCGCGATGGCGTGGTCAATCCACTGCGCAACCACGTGATCAACCCGGTGCGCGGCTTCTTCGGCCTGGCGGTGGACCCGGTGCGCGACACCAGCCTGGATGCCTTCACCAACCAGGCAGTCAAGGACCTGAAGATCGGCACCCTGCCCGGCTCCAACGTGATCTCCATCGTCTACAGCAGCCCGTCCGCCGCCGAAGGCACGCGCTTCGTCGAACGCCTGCTGGCCAACTACCTCAAGAGTCGCCAGGACCTGCAATCGAGCGACCTGCCCGAAGCCTTCTATGAACAGAAGAAGGCCCAGTACCAGTCGCGCCTGGATGACCTGGAAGGCAAGCGCCAGGCCCTGCTGGAAGCGGCCCATGCCTCCGATCCCAAGGAAGAGATCACCTTCCGCCTGAACGCCATCAACACCGAGGAGCAATCGCTCAACGGCTACCGCGACCAGGCCCTGGAGAACCAGCGACGCCTCGACTACCTGCAGAAGAACCTCGCCGCGGCCCGCAAGGCCGGGCTGACCGACTACACCTTCCCCTTCGCCTTCGCCAATACCGTGGACAACGTTGCCTACGAAGACCGCGAGATCAAGCAGCTGGGCGAGCAGTTGACCAACCTGGTGGGCCAGTACGGCATCACTGCCGACACCTACCGAGCCGACAGCGTGCCCATGCAGCAGCAGCGCGAGCAGATCGTGCGGGCCCGCGCGCAGTTCCTCAAGGTGGTCGAGAACCGGGTGCGCGAGCGCAGCAGCGACTTGCAGATCACCCAATCGGTGATCGCCCAGAAGACCACCCGAATCAATGACTACAAGGCCCGGGTGCGCGACCTGCAGGAAGTATTGAGCAAGCTGCGCCAGCTGGATACCGAGATCGATGCCCTGCACAAGGCCTTCTTCACCTACACCCAGCGCTACGAAGAGAGCCGCGGCGAACGCCTGATCAGCGGCGAGTTGTCCAACGCCCGAGTCCTCAGCCAGCCCTACGAGCCCAGCGAAGCGGCCTTTCCCAAGCCGATGCTGATCATCCCCCTGGGCTTGCTCACCGGCCTGCTGCTGGCCATCGCCCTGGGTTATGTCTACGAGTTCTTCGACCATCGCTTCAAGCATCCGGCCCAGGTCAACGATCATCTTGGCCTGCCCGTACTGATGGTGCTCAACGCGATCGAAGCGCCCCAGATCAACCCCTACCCGCGCTGGACCTGGCGCTGGGCCTGGCATTGGGCCAAACAGTGAACGACTTGAGCACGGCCGCGCAGCCCATCGTGCACCTGATCCACAGCGGCGGCTTCTATGGTGCCGAGCGCATGCTGCTGGATCACTGCCTGGTCACCCCCGGACAGCACCGGGTGGTGTTCCTCGACGCCCCGCCCGCGCTGTTGCAGCGTTTCGTCCAGGCAGGCGTTGCCTGCCACAACTGCCAGGACCTCAAGGCCCTGCTGGCGCACCTGCGCCAGCAGCCGGGACTGCTCAACGCCCACAACTTCAAGGCCCAGGTCTTCGCCTGGATCTGTGCCCGGCGCCTGCGACTGCCGCTGGTGCTGACCCAGCACGGCTTCACCCCCAGGAGCCTGAAGCAGAAACTCTATACCTGGGCCAGCCTGCGCCTGTGTCGCAGCCGCCACGTACGTCGCGTGGTCTGCGTGGCCCAGAGCATCGCCGGTTTGCACCTGGCGGCCGGAGTCGCCGCGGACAAGCTGCAGGTGATTGCCAACGGCCTGCCGGAACCTGCCGCACTGTGCCCGGCTGGCAATGGCGGGCTGCCTGCGGATACACCTGTGGTATGCCGCGAGGCCCTGGAACCCCTGGTGGGTTTCGTCGGCCGGCTGAGCGAGGAAAAAGGACCGGACCTGTTTCTCGATGCCTTGATCGCGCTTTGCCAGCTGCGCCCGACACTCAAGGCCGTGCTGCTGGGCGATGGCGAGCAGAACCAGGCCTTGCGCGAGCGCATCGATGCCGCAGGCTTGTCCCTGCGCATTCTCCTGCCGGGCTACCAGCAGGACATGCAGCCCTGGCTGCAGCGCCTCAACGTGCTGGTGCTCAGCTCACGCACCGAAGGCACGCCGATGATCCTGCTCGAAGCCATGCAAGCCGGCACGCCGGTGGCGGCTTTCGCCGTGGGGGGAATTCCCGACGTCGTGCAACACCGGCACAACGGCCTCCTGGCCAAGCCCCTGGACAGCGCCGAGCTGGCCCGCTGCATCGCTGAACTGCTGGACGACCCGGCCCTGGCCCGGAACCTGGCCGAGACCGCTCGTGCCACCCAGCGCCAGCACTATCACCTGCCAACCCTGGCCCGTAGCTGGGACGAGCTGTACCGCCTCGTCCGGGAGACCAGCAATTCATGATCGCCGCACCTGTTCTCGGCCTGTTGCTGGGCCTGGCCGCCCTCGCCCTGCTGGCCAGTCCCTGGCCGTTCCTGGCGCCCCTGGTGGTGATCGGCCTGGCAGGCTGGGCCCTGCTCTATCGCCGTCCGGGCTGGGGCCTGCTGGGTATCTGTGCCCTGGTGCCCTTCGAAGGCCTGTTCAAGGACAGTGCCTTTTCCGGGGCCAAGCTGCTGGGCGCTTCGCTGATCCTGATCATGCTGTTCAAGCTGCTGTTGCGGCAGATCCCCGATACCCGCCTGGGCAGCAACCTGTGGCGCGCCCTGGGACCGTTCCTGCTGTGCCTGCTGCTGAGCCTGTTGTACAGCGAGAATATGATGGTGTCCCTGGACAGCTTGCGAGAGCTGGCGGTAGGCCTGGTGCTGTTTTTCGTGACCCTGCTGATCGCCCGGGAGACCCACTTGCTGATGCTCTGCCGCCTGCTGGCGGTGAGCGTGGCCATCACGTGCGTGATTGCCCTGGTTTCAGCCAAGTACCAGGTCGGTGGCCGAGCCATCGGCCTGTTGCAGGATGCCAACTACTTCGCCCTGCTGATCGCCATGGCGGTGCCGCCAGCGATTCTCCTGGCATTGCGCGCGCCCTGGTGGCCGCAGCGGCTGTTCTGGATCGGTATCGGCCTGACCCTGATGGCCGGCATGACCAAGACGGACTCGCGTTCCGGCCTGTTGGTGGTGCTGTTCACCGTGGCCATCGGGGCCTGGCACTACCGTGACCGGCTCAAGGGCCTACGGCCCAAGCACCTGGGGTTTGCCATGTTCGGCGTGGCGATCGTGGTGCCCTTGGGCATCGCGGCGCTGCCGGCGGACTACGTCGCCCGGATCAAGTCCCTGAGCATGCTCAAGTCCGGCGCCCACTCCGAGGACACCTCCCTGGGGCGGCGCACCTCCTACCTGGTGGTGGGCGGGCAGATGATCCGCGACAACCCGCTGCTGGGCTCGGGCCTGGGCACGTTCCCGATCCACTACGCGCAGACCGGCTTCGCCAGCGGTTTCTCGGAGAACCTGAACGAACCCGACCTGTATCGCCGGGCCCACAACACCTACCTGGAACTGTTCAGCGAGCTGGGCATTCCCGCCGGCCTGAGTTTCGTCGCACTGATGCTCATGGGGCTGCGCAACTTCGAACGGGCGCGCCAGGCGTTCCTCGCCCGGGGGGCCCGAGAGCAGGCCGACATCGCCACGCACCTGGGCTTGAGCCTGCTGGCCCTGGCGGTGTTCCTGCTGTTTCTCAGTGCACCGAACCACAAGTACCTGTGGATCTTCCTGGCCTTGTCCAGCGTGTTGCGCCGACAAGCCGAGGAAGCCTGATGAACAGCGGCTACAAGGGGCGCGAGCGACGCCAGCCACAACGCACCCGCCAATCGCACACGCTCTCGCACCGGCAAGGCGAGCGTGACGTCAACGTCATCTGGCCAAGGGAGGCAAAGATGCAAAGGATCAGCGTAATCGTGCCCATGTACAACGAGGCGCGACACATCGGCCGGACCCTGGTCAGCGTGCTGCGCGCAGCCCGGGCGGCGGCCGTCGACTGCGAGCTGATCGTGGTCGACAACGGCTCCACCGACCAGGGCCCGCACCTGGCCCAGGAACTGGGCGCTCGAGTGCTGCGGTGCCCGGGCTTGAGCATTGCGGCCTTGCGCAATCGCGGGGCTGGGATGGCCAGCGGCGACTGCCTGGCGTTCCTCGATGCCGACATCGAGGTGCCCGAGGACTGGCTGCAACTCTGGCAGCTGGCCCAGGATCAGCAGACAGCGGACGTCTTCGCCCTCGATTGCGCCGCTCCTGCCTGTGCCCCGTGGTTCGCCCGGGCCTGGCAACGACGCAGCCTGGCGGCCGGTACCCAGGCCCGCCTGCTGCACTGGATGCCCACCCCCAACCTGTGCCTGGCGCGGAGCTGGTTCGAGCGTATCGGCGGTTTCGATGAACAATTGCGCACGGGCGAGGACAAGGATTTCGGCTTGCGCTTGCACGCCGCCGGTGCCCGGCAACTGAGCCTGCCCCGCCCCCAGGTGCTGCATTGGGGCTACGAGGGCAGCTGGAGCGAATGGGCAGCCAAGGAACGCTGGCGCCAGGGCAGCCAGGTGCAATTGCTCAGGGCCGGCGGGGCGAACCTGCGCCTGCTGCGTTTTCCCCTGCTGTGCCTGGCTTGCACGCTGCTGAGCCTTACCGCGTTATGCGCCCTGCTGCTGGGTCGGCCGGACTGCGCCGCGCTCTGCCTGTTGGCGGGCGCCGTCGCACCGCTGGTCCTGGCATTGCGCCAGGGCCTGCGCCAGCGCGATCCGCTGTTCGTCCTGCAGCTCTGGCTGCTGCACTGGCTCCGCCTGCACCTGGGGGCCGTGGCCCTGGTGCAGGGTCTGTTCAACCGTTCTGCCGTGAGGCCCGACCGTGGCTAAGACACTTTTCTGGCTGTGCCTGCTGTTGCCCATCTACGCCTGGATCGGCTACCCGCTGCTGCTGGCCCTGCTCAGCCGTTTCGTGCGGCCCCGGCCAACCCTGCCCGGCGAGCCGCTGTCGGTCAGCGTGATCATCGCCGCCCACAATGAAGGCCCGCACATCGAGCACAAGCTGCGCACCCTGCTGGCGCAGGACTACCCGGCCACCGATCTGCAGATCATCCTGGCCAGCGACGGCTCCAGCGACGACACAGTGGCCATCGCGCTGGCCGTGCGCGACCCGCGAATCGTGGTCCTGGACCTGCCGCGAGTGGGCAAGGCCGGCGCCCTGAACGCCGCGCAGGAGCTGGCTCGCAACGACATCCTGGTGTTCACCGACGCCGACAACCAGTGGTCCACCGATACCCTGGGCAAGCTCCTGGCGCCCTTGGCCGACCCGCAGGTCGGCGCGTGCGGCGGGCACATGATCATTCCCCGGGCCGGGCACAACCTGAGCCTGGGCGACGCCCTGTACCGCCATTACGAGGCCTGGGTGCGCCAGGCGGAAAACCGCACTGGCTGCATGGTGTCTGCCGATGGTGCGTTGCTGGCCCTGCGTCGGGAGCTGTTCCAGCGCATTCCGGCCGAGGTCAATGATGACTTCTTCATCAGTACCTGCGCCCCGGTGGCAGGCAAGCGCATCGTTTATGTGGAAGAAGCCCAGGTCCTGGACCAGGGTGTGGACGAGGCCGGCAAGCAATACCGTCGGCGCCTGCGGGTCACGGTGGGGGGCTTGCAGAGCCTGGCCCAGCGCCGGGAGCTGATGAACCCCTGGCGCCATGGGGCCTACGCCATCGCCCTGATCAGCCACAAGCTGATCCGCCGCCTGGCCCCGGTGCTGCTGCTGCCCCTGCTGCTGGCCAACCTGCTGCTGTGGAATGCCGGGACCTTCTACAGCCTTTTCCTCATCGCCCAGTTGCTGGGCTACGGCGCCGGCGTGATGGGCCTGCTGGACCAGCGCGCACGCTTGCCCAAAGTGTTTCGCCTGGCCGCTTTCATCCTGGTGACCATGGCCGGCATGAGCATGGGCCTCTGGCAATTTCTCCGCGGGCAGCGCTATGCCCTGTGGAACCCACAACAGAACCGCTGACATGACCCTCAAATCGACCCTCAAGCGGCTGCTGGGCAGCGCCTACCTGCACAGCACCGGGCGCGCTCGCCTGGGCGAGGCTGGGGTAGTGTTGATGCTGCACCGGGTACTGGCCGATTCCACGGCCGCGGCCAGGCCCCATCGCGCGCCCCTGTGCGTCGGCCAGGCGCAGTTCGAACACCTGTTGCGCTGGCTACGCCGGCATTTCGACTGCGTGCCGCTGCAGCAACTGCTGGACCTGCCCGGCGGCGACCGCCCCCGAGTGGCGCTGACCTTCGACGACGGCTGGCGCGACAACGCCGAGGTGGCCTATCCAGTCCTGGAGCGCTACGAAGTGCCGGCCAGTATCTTCCTGTCCACGGACTTCGTCGGCAGTCGCCAGGGCTTCTGGTGGGAGTCCATTGGTGAAGCGCTGTGGCAACGTCCCGGCGACGTTGCCAGCCGGCCATTGCTGGAGCACCTGCGCGCCCTGCAGCTGACGCCCCCCCTGGCCTTGCTGCAGGCGGGTGACGACGACGCCCGCAGCCGCTTGCTCGGGGCTTACCTGCAACGCCTCAAGCAACTGCCAGCGACGACGTTGCAGGCCCTGGCCGATGGCTGTCCCGCCATGGCGACGCCGCAAGCCCTGGACTGGGCCCAGGTCAAGCACCTGGAACGCTCGGGGCTGGTGTCCTTCGGCCCGCACGGCGCCAGCCACGCCATTCTTACCCGACTCGAAGGAGCGGCCCTGCACACCGATCTGCAACGCTCCCACGACGCCCTGCACAAGTATTGCCAGGCTCCGCTGGAGATCTACTGCTACCCCAATGGCGACCACAATCCCCAGGTGCGTGCGGCCGTGGCCGGACTGGGTTATCGCTATGGCCTGGGCACTCGGCCGGGCCTGATTGAAGCGGCGGGCAATCCCTGGCTGGCCCTGCCACGCATCGACGTCAGCCATGCCAGCGCCGCCCATCCCGGGCTGCTGGCCTGGCGCCTGTGGCAGGGAGCCCGGGCATGAAGCGCGGAGGCTACCTCTGGCACCTGGCCCTGAGCATGGGCACTCGGCTGGCGATGATCGGCCTGCGCCTGTTGCGCAATGTGCTGCTGGCACGCCTGCTGGGGCCGGCCGATCGCGGCCTGTTCGCCTTGCTCAGCACCTTGCCGGACCTGATCGCCGCCCTCACCAGTGGCGGACTCAACACCGCGGTGGGCTACGAGGCGGCGCGCCAGCGCCCCATGGGCCTGCTGCTGACCCAGGTGCTGGTCTACGGCTGCTTGTTGGCCAGCTTGCTGACCCTGGCCGGCCTGGCCCTGATCAATACCCTGGGCAGCCAGTGGGAGTTGAGCCTGCAACTGGGGGACCTGGCCTGGCTGTTGCTGCTGGCAGTGCCGATCACCGTGCTCAAGAGCGGCCTGCTGACCCTGCACAACGCCGACGGTCGGGTCGAGGCGTTCAATGCCCTGCGGCTCCTGGAGTCCCTGGTCCCGCTGCTGCTGTTCGTCGGCCTGTGGTGGATCTGGCGCGACCAGCCCCTGTCGGCAGCACTGGTCAGCTGGCTGGGGGGCACGCTGCTGGTGGTCGTGGTGGGCTGGTGCTGGCTGGCACGTTTTCACCACCTGCGCCTGCGCTGGCAGTCCGGGGAACAGGGCAAGCTCCTGCGTTACAGCGCCCAGAGCCATCCCGGGGTGCTGGCCCAGCAACTGATGCTGCGTTCGGACTACCTGTTCATCGGCGCCCTGCTCGACCCGCAGGCCCTGGGCTGGTATGCCATGGCGAGCGCCGCTGCGGAGTTGCTGCTGATCATTCCCGAAGCGGTGACCACCCCGTTGATGAAGCGCCTGCTGCAGCAAGACAGCGGCATCGAACAGCTGACAGCCCTGGCCCTGCGCCTGACTGCCACGGTGATGCTCGCAGCCTGCCTGGGCATGGCGCTGATCGGCCAATGGTTGATCGTGACGCTGTTCGGCGCGGCCTACGCCCCCGCCTACAGTGCCCTGCTGGCCCTGCTGCCCGGCCTGTTCGGTCTCTGTTACGCGAGCATCCTGCGCCTGGACCTGCTGGGCAAGCAGCGCCCCGGCAGCCTCTCGCTGCTGCTCGGCGGTGGCGCCCTGTTGAACCTGGCGCTCAACGCGCTGCTGATTCCCCGACTGGGCATCGTCGGTGCCGGCCTGGCCTCCTCCATCGCCTACCTGGCGGTGAGCCTGGTGATGCTCGGCCTGTATTGCCGCCTCAGCGGCGTGGCCTGGTATCGCACCCTGATTCTGCTGCCCGCGGACGTGACTTACGTACGCCAGCTACTGCGCCCCAAGGAAAAGGCCTGATGAAACCCCGTTCCCTGTTTGTCCTGATGCTGCTCGCCGCGCCTCACCTGCAGGCGGCCCCCATGCAATGGGGCGATATCCGCGATGGCAGCCTGTACCTCCAGGCCAGCGCCGCCGACACCCTGCACCTGCGCTGGAGCCCGGCCTGGCAAAGCGACGCCAATCATGAGCAGCTGTACCTGGTCGCCCCTGATGGCCTGTTGCGCCAGCAGGTGGATATCGCGGCCAACCAGGCCTACGGCCAGGACAGCCTCCCGTTGCCCGCCGCCGACGGTGACTATCGCCTGCAAGTGCCCGGCTACAGTTTTCGCAACTTCAAGTTGGGTCATGACAGTGCTACCCGGGCGCAGTTCGAGCCGACCAAGGTGCACTTCAGCGCCGACGTGCCCGATGGGGTCGAGCTGTACTTTCGCGTTGCCGCCGGGGAACAAGCGGTGCTGGCGGGCAAGTATCACGGTGGCGTCAGCTTGTTGCAGGCCGTACGCCTGAGTGACGGGCAGAAGGTCCGGCTCAAGCTCGAGCGCCATGAGCAATATGCCCGGTTCGACCAGGCCGACCTGCCAGTGGCTGACCACGACGAGGTCTGGCGCCTGTCCATGGGCGGCTCGGGCAAGGTCGGGTTCTGGCTCGACGGCACCGCCAACCTGTTCGCCCAGGACCTGCACCAGTTGCATCCCTTGCAGTGGACCCCGGGCCGGGTGGAATTGAATCTGCGGCCGCAAATGGCCGGTCCCAGCCCGCACCTGGGCGTGGCCTTGCCCTATGCCCAACCGCCGCAGTCGACTTTCGAGCTGTTGCGGGCGCTGGGGCCGAGAGCGGCCAACTTCTACAGCTTCGTCGATGTGATCAAGGCCGAGCCCACCCGGGAAATCGCCTTCCGCCGGCTTTACCGCGAGACCTTCGGCATCGACCGCGACATCACCCTGCTGGCGGGCACCGGGCGCAGGCCGGTACTGGAAGCCGACCCGCAGACCCTCGCCGGCCTCGATGCCTGGCTGGCCGACAGTGCACAACTGGGCAACCAGGGCCTGCATTACCTGGCGTTCGCCGACGAGCCCAACCTCAACTACCCGAGCTACGCGGTATTCGCCGGCTATTTCAGCCAGATGCTGGAACGCACCAAGGCCCACCCCGAAGCTCGAGCGGCTGGCGTGCGCATCGCCATGCCGGTCAGCTCGCGGCTGCTGGACGGACCCTTCCGGGTCGGCGCCGGCCAACGTCGAGGGATCGACTGGGCCCGGCAACTGCTGGCCGAACACGGCCCGGACATCGATGCCCTGGCCTGGCACGAGTGGATGGTCCGCGATCTGCTGGCGACCCGGCGCTATCGGGCCAGCGTGCGCGCCGCCGCCGAACTGGTGGGCCTGGATGAGCAGGGTCGGCCACGCAAGGCGTTGTTGCTGAGCCAGACCAACATCTCCAGCGGCCCGGAACTGAGCCCCTACCAGCAGGACACGCATTACGCAGCCTTGTGGTGGGCCTCGGTGGTCTTCAACGCCTCCCAGGACGGCCTGCTGGACATGCTCAACTGGTTCCAGGCCGCTGACGAGCCGGAATATCCCAAGGGCATGCTGGCCCAGCGCAGCGCCCAGCACTTCAGCCTCAAGCCGGTGGCCGCGGCCCAGCAGTTCCTGCGCCAGCACTGGCTGGGCGAGGTGCAGGTGCTGGACAACCCGGCCTTTGAAGTCGATGCCCTGGCCCTGCGCGACGGGTCGCGCCACAGCCTGCTGGGCGTAGCCAAGACGCCGCGTCCGCAGACCATCGAACTCCGCGCCCCGTCTTCACTTTGTTCTTCGCGGCCGAACCTGGCCCTGCTGGGCCCCGACGGCCATGTGCGCTCTGCCAGCGTGCAGTGCAGCGCAGATCGGCTGGTATTCGAGCTACCCGGTGAAACCCTGTTTGCCTTGACCTGGAAAACCCTATGAGTCGCTTGACCGGCCTGCTGGCCAAAATTCGCCGTAAAGGCCTGCGGGGCAGCCTGCGGGTACTGAGCGAGCGCTTTTTCTACTACCACTGGGAGCTGTTGACCCTGGAGCGCTCACTGGCCTTGCCCGTACCCTGCCCCATCGACCCTGGGCGCTGGCCCCAGGTGCCCATCACCCGGGAGCTGCTGCCGGCCTTCGACAAGTATTTCACGGCCCAGCTGCCGGCCATTCGCGGACTGCTGGACAAGGGCAGCCGTGGCAGCGCGCACCTGGATCACCAGGGCAACGTGATGATGATGGTGTGGATCAGCGAGCGCGATTACTACGACGACCAGTTGTACCGCTGCTGGATGCGGGTGCCACCGGGCTGCCTGTACCAGTTCGCCGGTGAGTGCGCCGTGCCCTACCGTGGCTCGGGCGTGGTGATCCTGGCGCAGAAGCTGCTCTGGGATGAGTACCGCGAGCGGGGCTTCAAGGCCACCCGAGCGCTGGTCAACGTGCGCAACGAGCCGGCGCTGAAGATGCACATGCGCCTGGGTTTCCAGGAAGTCGGCGAGTCGCTGCATGTCTACTGCCTACTGCGCTGCCTGCACTTCCATCGCCGCCGTCCGTACCACCAGACTCGCCTGCACCATTTGCGTCGGGGTCGCTTGCTGGATCAACAGGCGGCTACGCAGATCGACCGGGAGCGCCCATGAACCTGCGCTGGCAATGGTGCAAGGGCCTGGCGGCCGACGAATTCCCCGTGACGGCCTACGAGCAATTGCGCACCGGCATCGACCGGGCCACCCCGTTCAATCGCCTGGGCTGGCTGCGAGGGGCCGCCCAGGCGCTGTCAGCCCGGCAATCACTGCATATCCTGCTGGGCTGGCAAGACCAGCGCCTGGTCCTGTGCCTGCCGCTGGTGGCTGCGCGTGAATCGCGCGGCGTCCTGCCGTTGCGGGTGGTGCGCCACCTTGGGCATCCGTTGAGCGATCGCCTGGCGTTGCTGGTGGCCGATACGGCCCGCAAGGCGATGCCCGAAGCTCTGCGACAGATCCGCCGTCACCTGCCCCACGACTTGCTGCAGTTGCATGAGCTGGTGGCGGTCGACCAACTACTGGCGCCCTGGTGCCGGGCCAGCAGCTACGCCGAACAAGCACTTACGTGCCGAGTGCCGGAACACCTGATAGTCCCCGCTGACCGGGAGGAAGCCAGCGGTACCCTGCGCTACGAACTGCGTCGGTCCCGCAAGCGCTGCGCCGAAGCCGATGCGCGGGTCCTGCGCGTGGTCCCCGAGGCAGAAGGCGTCGACCAGGTGCTGCAGATGCTTTGCGACGTGGAACAGGCCAGCTGGAAAGGCACCGACGGCCTGGGCATCTTCTCCGGCGGGCAGCGCCGCCAATGGATGTTCAGCGCCCTGCGCGAACTGGCCGCCGAAGGCTGCGTGCGGGTGGTGCTGCTCGAACACCAGGGCCGTTGCATCAGCTATCGCCTGGGGCTGTTGGAACAGGGCCGACTGTACGACTACAACATCGCCTTCCTGGCCGAACATGCCAACCTGGGCAGCGGTCGCCTGCTGCTGGACGAGTGGATTCGCTGGGGCCTGGAGGACGGCTGGCAATGGGTGGATGCCTCCCGGGTCAGCCTCAGCCGATCCAGCCACCAATTGCATGAGCGCCTCAGCGGCCTGGTCGAACAGCAACGCTGGAGCTTCTACAGCTGGCGTCCCCTGGGGCTGCTGGCAGGCCTGGGCGAACGCCTGTGGCAACGAGTCAAACCTCATTTCAAGGCCTGGCGCGAACGACGCCAGGCCACTACCGCAGCGAAGGTGCGCCCATGAAGCATTCCCAGGCCACTGCGCCACGGGTGATCGTCAACGCCGACGACTTCGGCCTCGATCCGGACTACAACCAGTTGACCCTGCGGGCCTTCCAGCGCGGGGTGATCAGCTCCGCCACCCTGATGGCCAACATGCCGGCTTTCGAGGATGCCTGTCGCCTGGCCCATCGACATGAACTGCTGGGACGCATCGGCCTGCACTTCAACCTGACCTATGGCCCGGCGCTGAGCCAGGACATCCGCCGACAGCCGCTGTTCTGCGACCCCCAGGGACAGTTCGACCTGAGCCTGCCTCGCTCGACCTTGCGCCTGCCCGCACTGGCCGCCGCCGCGGTGTTACAGGAGCTGGAGGCCCAATGGGAGCGCTGCCTCGCGCAGGGTTTGCGTCCGAGCCACATCGACTCCCACCAGCACGTGCACAACCTGTGGCCAGTGGCGGCGATCGTCGCCCGCTTCGCTGCCCGCCAAGGGGTGCCGGTGCGCCTGGCACGCAATGTCGGAGGCAATATCGGCATCGTCAAATGGCTGTTCAAGACCTCGTTGAACCGGCGTATTCGCTGGCTCTCGGGGGCAGGAGCCGATTCGGTGTGCACGCCGAAGGACCTGCTCGACGGCTTGCAACCCCAGGGCGTGGTGGAGGTGGTGGCGCACCCGACGCAACTGGCTGATGGCGACTTCGGAGACGACTACCTGCCGGCGCGGCAGTCACTGGAGCAATTGCTGGCCCAGGCCCTGCCCGGACACAGAAGGATCGCCTACAGCGAACTGTAAGGTCGCAGGCAGGGGTAACTGCCGCCTGGTGCGAGGCAACCGTAACTGGAAGCGCTGGAGTGGAGCAGCGGCATGGCTTTGCCAGTATGGCCACCGCTCCGGCAATCGATGGGGCACGCAGGCAGGATCTGCAATCGATGCAGGCCAGCGGGTTCAGTAGTGGGCGCGTTTCAGGGGCGCGCCATGCCCGATGTTGTGGGCCAGCTCATGGCGCAGCCCGGCGACCAGCTCGTTGATTTCGCGACAGCCATTGAGCTGGGCGGCGTCGATACCGCTGACCAGCAGATCGACGCGGTCGGGTTCATGGTCACCAAAGACCTTCACCGTCATCGACAAATCCGGGCTCAGGGTGCATTGGCAACGCTTGGGCAGGAAGCTGCTTTCAATGATATTGCGCAGTTCCAGGGCAGATAGAAACATGGCGACTCTCTCCTTGGTTCGAGGCGGCCAATCGACAGGCAACCTGCCTGCGGGCGACGTCCGTGTTCGGTAAGTTCCGGCCCTGTCCTGTTTGTCCTTGCAGACCGGGCCAAGTTACAGACTATGCGGCTTTGCCGAGTCTGTTAAATTCGATTTGGCTCTGAGCAACGACCTTTTTGGCCCCCGGCAGTTGAGGATCTTGTAGGAGCGAGGCTTGCCCGCGATGGGCGTCATCGCGCTGCGTCTATCCAGTCAATACGCGCTACCGTTAATGACCATCGCGGGCAGGCTTCGCTCCTATGGGAGATCCCTGCCCCCGCTTTCTTCTCTCGACAGGAGCAGCCTCCTTGATTACCTGCCACGTCAAGTATGTGATCGACCCCTATCAACTGGCCGAATTCGAGGCCTATGCCAAGGCCTGGATCGCCGTGGTCCGACGCCTGGGAGGCAGCCACCTGGGCTATTTCCTGCCGAGCGAGGGCGCCAGCAACATTGCCTACTGCCTGTTCAGCTTTCCCTCCCTGGCCGACTACGAGGCCTATCGCCAGAACGCCCTCAGCGACCCGCAAAGCGTGGCGCTGGTGGCCTCGGTGATGGAAAAGAGGTTCATCCTGAGCTACGAGCGCAGCTTCCTGCGCCCGGTATTGTCCTGACCACTTGTCCGGCTCAGGCCGGCTGCGGGAGGCTGCACACGGCGGCGCGCTCCGCCACGTGGCGCAGGCTGTCGAAGTTGATGTTGGCGCCCGAGTCGATCGCCACCAGGACCTGGCCGCGCGCACCGGTGGTCGCGACATAGGCCTTGATTCCGGCCACTGCCAGTGCCCCCGAGGGCTCGGTGATCGAGCGAGTGTCGTCGTAGATGTCCTTGATGGCCGCACACAGCTGGTCGTTGCTGACACTGATCACCTGGTCCACGTGCTGGCGGCAGATCTGGTAGCCGTGCTCGCCCACCTGCGCCACCGCGACACCGTCGGCGAAGGTGCCGACCGAGGCCAGGGTCACCCGCTCCCCGGCTGCCAGCGATTGCTGCAGGCAGTTGGAGTGCTCGGATTCGACACCGACGATACGGATTTCCGGGCGCAGGTACTTCACATAGGCGGCGATCCCGGCAATCAGCCCGCCACCGCCCACCGGCACGAAGATCGCGTCCAGCGGCCCCTGGTGCTGGCGCAGGATTTCCATGGCCACGGTGCCCTGCCCGGCGATCACATGGGGATCATCGAACGGTGGCACGAAGGTCCGGCCGCTGCGCTCGGCCAGCTCCAGGGCATGGGCCAGGGCGAACGGGAAGCTCGGGCCGTGGAGCAGCGCCTCGCCACCCCGGCTGCGCACTCCCAGGACCTTGAGCTCGGGGGTGGTCTCGGGCATGACGATGGTGGCCTTGATCCCCAGCTCCCGAGCCGCCAGGGCCACGCCCTGGGCATGATTGCCGGCCGAAGCGGTGATCACCCCGCGCTGCTTCTGCTCGGGGCCGAGCCGTGCAAGGCGGTTGTAGGCGCCGCGGATCTTGAAGGAAAAGGTCGGTTGCAGGTCCTCGCGCTTGAGCAGGATCTGGTTGTCCAGGCGCTGGGACAGTGCCGGCGCCGCCTGCAAGGGGGTGCAGATGGCCAGGTCATAGACCGGCGCGGCGAGAATCATCTTCACATAGCGCTCCAGCAAGGCCATGTCGGCGCTGGGAGTGGGCGTTCGGCTGGGGCGACTCATGATGGATCTCCTGGCTGTGTGCGAAGCCCGGGAGACAGAGAGAAAAAACCCGCCTCCAGGGCGGGTTGGGTGCAGTCGTCAGCAAGCCCGCCAATGAGTAATGGCGGTAATAATGCTTGGCTGGGAACGAACGGCGAGAAAAGTCATGAACGCGAAATTAGCGAATTAATGGCCCTGCCGCAAGCGCCGCGCGGTACGGCAGCAACGGCTTGCTTGAAGCGAAATATATGAAACGTATATGCTTCGTATATTCCCCCACAGAGAACATTCCACGACATGGGTATCGTCAAGATCTCCGATGACCTGCATGAACAGATCCGCGTGGCCAGCGCCGCCATGGATCGCTCGATCAACGCCCAGGCCGAATTCTGGATGAAGATCGGCCTGCTGGCCGAGCTCAATCCGCACCTGGCCTACAACGACCTGATCAACAAGCTGCTGTTGAACAAACCCGACTTGCTCAGGGGGCGGTCATGACCCAGGCCTTGATCAAGACGGCCGACCAGCTGGCGCTGATGCGCGAATCCGGACGCCTGCTGGCCCAGGTATTCACCTTCCTCGACGGTTTTGTCGGCCCGGGCCTGTCGACCATGGAACTGGACACGGCGGTGGAGCACTTCATCCGCCACGAGCTCAAGGCGCGTCCGGCCAGCAAGGGCCAGTACAACTACCCCTATTGCATCAACACGTCGATCAACGAGGTGGTGTGCCATGGCATGCCGCATACCGAGGCGGTGCTCAAGGACGGGGACATCGTCAATATCGACATCACCCTGGAGAAGAACGGCTACATCGCCGACTCCAGCAAGATGTACCTGATCGGCAACGTCGGCCCCCGGGCCCGGCACCTGGTGGACACCACCTTCCAGGCCATGTGGAATGCCATCCGCCTGGTGCGCCCCGGCGCCCGGCTGGGCGACATTGGCCATGCCATCCAGTCCCTGGCCCAGACCAATGGCTACAGCGTGGTCCGTGAGTACTGCGGACACGGCATTGGCCGGCAGATGCACGAAGAACCGCAGATCCTGCACTTCGGTCGTCCCGGCACCGGCCTGGAACTGCGCGAAGGCATGACCTTCACCATCGAGCCGATGCTCAACCAGGGCAGCGCCCGGGTTCGCAGCCTCAAGGATGGCTGGACCGTCGTCACTCGCGATCACGGTCTTTCCGCCCAGTGGGAACACACGGTGGCAGTGACCCGCGACGGCTTCGAAGTGCTGACCCTGCAACCGCACTGAGGCTCCACCGACTGCAACCGCTCCGGGGCGAACAACAGGCCGCAGGACGATAGCTCGAAGCCCAGGCCCTGCAACGCCGGGACAATGCCCCGGCCGCCTGACCTGGGCCGGCAGGTCAGGCATCGGGCACTTGCCGCCATGGCGCAGTCGGGCACCCTGGGTCAGCGCCACCTCACCAGGCCTGGCCCCGGCGCTTGAGTTCCAGACGGCGAACGAACTCCTCCAGTACCAGGCAATACAGGTCGTCCTGCAGGTAGGCATCCTCGATGCCGGCGTCGAGGTTCGGATTGTCATTGACCTCGATCACCACCACCTTGTCGCCGGACTGCTTGAGGTCGACCCCGTACAGCCCGTCGCCGATCAGGTTGGCGGTCTTCACCGCCAGCTCCACCACCGCTCGCGGGGCGTCGTGGATCGCCAGGGTGCGGCACTCGCCGTTGATGTCCTGGCCCTTGGCCTTGTGGTTGTAGATCTGCCAGTGGCCCTTGGACATGAAGTACTGACAGGCGAAGATCGGCTTGCGGTTGAGCACACCGATGCGCCAGTCGTACTCGGTGTAGAAGAACTCCTGGGCCAGCAGCAGCACCGAGTGCTCGAACAACTCGGCGGTGGCCTCCAGCAGTGCCTGCTGGCTCTCGACCTTGATCACCCCACGGGAAAAACAGCCATCGGGAATCTTCAGCACCAGCGGAAACCCCAGGCGCTCGCCTACTCGCTCGAAGTCCTGCGGTCGCTCCTTGTACAGGATCTCGGTGGCGGGCATGGCCAACTGATGGCCCTTGAGCAGGTCGCTGAGGTAGACCTTGTTGGTACAGCGCAGGATCGAGGTCGGATCATCCATCACGACCAGCCCTTCGCTCTCGGCCTTCTTGGCGAAACGATAGGTGTGGTTGTCGACGCTGGTGGTCTCGCGAATCAGCAGGGCATCGTATTCGGCCAACCGCCCATAGTCCCTCTTCTCGATCAGCTCCACGTCGATCCCCAAACCCTTGCCGACCCGGACGAAACTCTCCAGCGCCCGGGCGTTGGAGGGCGGCAAGGCTTCCTGGGGGTCGTGAAGGATCGCCAGGTCATAACGGGCCAGGCGCCGGGAACGAGGAGCACGCCAGACCTTGCGGCTGAAACTGTCCAGGGAGTTGGCGAACTGATCTTCCTGATCTTCTCGCAACTTGTGCAGCGCACCACACTTTACCCCGTCGATATGCCAACTGTTAGTTCGCTTGAATTCAACTAGTAGAATCGGACATGGGAATAAATCAAACAATTGACGAGCCAGTTCCTGCAAAGGCTCTATATGGGTTCGACCAAAATAGAGTGTCAGGGTGAAGCCTTCGGTATCACTGTAGAAATGATGGCTCAGGGCCTTTTCCAGGGTCTTGTCCAGATCATCCAGCGCCAGCCCGTAGAGCGCCTTGCGGGTCAGTTCGCTGATGGTGCGTACCGAGGGAATCACCTTGTGGCCACGGGCCTCGGCCAGTAGCGAGCAATAGTAGCCATGCCCCAGGTACTTGTAGCTGCGACACAGGTTGATGACCTGGACCCGCTTGCCCGGCTCGCTTTCCCGACTGTGTTCCAGGTACTCCTGGGCAGTGAGAATGTCTTCACTGGGAAAATAAGAGGCCCAATCTTCCTTGCGTTCGACAATGATGATGACCCGACTTGATGTTTTATCGAGTGTTGAAAAATAACCTGTCGAGGTGATTGTCGCCGGCAAACTTTGCCCGGATACTTCCCGCCAATGATTTTGTACCGCTGACATAAAGTTCGATCTCGCTGAAGAAACCTGACCCTTTCTATTAAGCACGAACTTTTTTTGAAGTCTCGTTTCATTACGCAACTTTTACGGCGGTTATATGGATCTTGTCTTTTGCACTGCAACCCCCGACGACCTGCCGGCCCTGCTGGACCTGGAACAGCAATGTTTCACCAGCGACCGCCTGACCCCGCGCAGCTTCCAATGGATGATCAGCCGCGCCCACGGGCAACTGCTGGTGGTCAGGCACGGGGAACGCCTGCTGGGTTATGCCCTGGTGCTCTTCCACCGCGGTACCTCGCTGGCCCGCCTGTACTCCATCGCCATCGCCACCGATGCCCGCGGGCTGGGCCTGGGCAAGCGCCTGCTGCAACGAAGCGAGGCTTGCGCCCTGGCCCATGACTGCGCCTACATGCGACTGGAGGTGCGCAGCGACAACCCCACGGCCATCGCCCTGTATGAGCGCCAGGGCTACCGGCGCTTCGCCCGGCTCCACGATTATTACGAAGACCATGCCGATGCCCTGCGCCTGGAAAAACGCATCCGCGAGCATCACCAGACCCGCAGTGTCCACGTGCCCTACTACCCGCAAACCACCGACTTCACCTGCGGCCCGGCCTGCCTGCTGATGGCCATGGCGGCCCTGCAACCGTCACGTGCGCTGCAACGCCGGGAGGAGTTGCAGATCTGGCGTGAAGCCACCACGGTGTTCATGACCGCCGGTCATGGCGGCTGCAGCCCCCAGGGCCTGGCCCTGGCCGCCTGGCGCCGAGGTTTTGGCGTGCGCTTGCAGGTCAACAGCGTCGGGCCGCTGTTCCTCAACGGTGTACGCGACGAGCATAAAAAGGACGTCATGCGCCTGGTGCACGACGAATTCTGCAAGGAACTGGATGCCAGCGATGTGCAGCAGGTGCTCGGCGGCCCGCTGAATCTGCCCCGCCTGCTGGATGAGGGGGGCCGGCCGCTGGTGCTGATCAGCAGCTACCGCCTGACCCACTCCAAGGCTCCGCATTGGGTGATGGTCACCGACTGCGACGAGGACTTCGTCTACCTGCACGACCCCGATGTCGACCACAGCCAGCATCGCCAGGCGATGGACTGCCAGCACCTGCCGGTGAGCCACCACGCGTTCGACAAGATGTGCAGCTTCGGCAGCAGCAAGCTGCGGGCCGCCGTGGTCCTTTATCCACGCTCGCCCGCCTAGGGGTGCCCGTCGACTAATCCAGGCCGAGCCTGTACAACCCGCCTCGGTCCTCGTCGGTGAGGAGGTAGAGATAACCATCGGGGCCCTGGCGCACATCGCGAATGCGCGCCTTGAGCTCGCCCAGCAAGCGTTCTTCGTGCACCACGCGATCACCGTCGAATTGCAGGCGGATCAGCTCGCGGCTGGCCAGGGTGCCGATAAAGGCGTTGTGCTGCCAGGACTTGAAGCGGTCAGCGTCGTAAAACGTCAAGCCGGTGATGCCCGGGGACTTTTCCCAGACGTGGTGCGGTGCCACGGTGCCCGGCGCGGTCTGGCCTCCGGCTTCGGGGATCGGCTGGCCGGAATAGTCGATGCCATGGGTCGCCAGGGGCCAGCCGTAGTTCTTGCCACGTTCGATGATATTGAGTTCGTCACCGCCTCTTGGGCCATGTTCATTTTCCCAGAGGGTGCCGCTCCAGGGATTGAGCGCCGCCCCCTGGGGATTGCGATGACCGTAGCTCCAGATTTCCGGGCGTACGCCGGCCTGGCCGACGAAGGGATTGTCCTCGGGAACCCGGCCATCGGGGTACAGGCGCACGATCTTGCCCTGGAGCTTGTCCAGGTCCTGGGCGGTAGGCCGTACGTTGTTTTCCCCCAGGGTGATGAACAGGTAGCCGTCGCGATCGAACACCAGGCGCGAACCGAAATGGTTGCCAGTGGACAGCTTCGGCGCCTGGCGGAAGATCACCTGGAAGTCCTTGAGCCCGCTGCCATCCTCGGCAAGCCGGCCACGTCCTACCGCGGTACCGGCGGTCCCGTCCTGGCCACCGCCTTCGGCGTAGGACAGGTAGACCATGCGGTCCTGGCGGAAGTCCGGCGACAATGCCACATCCAGCAGCCCTCCCTGGTCGTGGGCCCAAACCTGCGGCACACCGCCCAGCGGGGCTGACAGCTTGCCATCCGGGCTTACCAGACGCAGATTGCCAGGACGTTCGGTGACCAGCATGCCCTGGCGGTCCGGCAGGAACGCCAGGGCCCAGGGATGATCGAGCCCCTGCACGACCGGGACCAGGTTCAGGGTGCCCTGCTCGCTGGGGAACGTCTGGGTATCGGCGGCCGAGGCTGGCACGGCGCTGACCAGCAGCACGCTGGAGCACAAGGTGGCGATCAAGGTTCTACGCAACATGCTTGCTTCCTTCTATGGATCGAAAGATTCCCTGGCAGCCGCCGTGACACGGCCACCTGCAGCACAGCCGCGCGCCTCAGCGCCGGTTGCCATTGGCGTCGTAGCTGGGGCTGGGCGGCCGCGGATCGGGGTTGGAGCGCTGCACCCCACCCCGGGGATAACCGTTGCCGATTCCGCCGTTTTCCAGGCTGGGCGCAGGGTTTGAGGGGACGGTGCCGGGGCCGCGCATCGGCGGGGTGGCCGGCTGGGTACCCTGCATGCTGTTGGGATTGGCGCGGCGGATGGGGTTGCTGTAGGGGTCGTTGTTACCGCTGCCGGGCAGGTTCTGCGCCAGTTGCAGGGCGCTGGAAACCTGGCCGGACGCCTGTGGGACAGGGCCGGTGGCCCAGGCGGCGCCAGCGATCCAGGCCAGGGCGATGAAGGCGGCAAGGCCGTGAGCCGGACTGTTCATGACAAGTCTCCTCGGGAGCGACAGGTATCGAGTTCGATTCCACGCTACGCCCAGGGTTCGGCTTTGTTAATCAAATAATCGTGCAGGAGATGTAACGCCCGGTATCCGCAGAGGCGGCAGGCGCCGAAGTGGCGTCTCTTCACCGGAACCAGGTGGCCGGTCGATGAAGAGCGCCATCAGGCAGGAGGATCAGATATAGATGAACAGCAACAGCAGCGCGGCGAAGATTGCCCACTTCTCCAGGTAATAGCGCGTGCGATTGCGCTTTTTCAGTTCCTTGCCCCGCAGGCGGATCTTGTACAACCGGTTGAAGGCCCGGTTCAGGCCGCCGGTCTTGTCGCCTGCATCGTTGGGCGAACCGGCCGCCGACATCACGGTACGGCTGAACCAGCCATTGAACGCGGCCGCCCAGCGATACTTCATCGGCCGCTCGACGTCACAGAACAGGATGATGCGGTTCTGTTCGGTGGTGTTTTCCGCGTAATGGATGTAGGTCTCGTCGAACATCACCGCTTCGCCATCGCGCCAGTGATAACGCTCGCCGTCGACCTCGATGTAGCAGCCTTCGCTGTTGGGCGTGGCCAAGCCCAGGTGGTAACGATAGGAGCCCGCGTAAGGATCGCGGTGCCGCACCAGCTTCGAACCGGGTGGCAGCTCGGCGAACATTGCCGCCTTGATCGAGCCGATGCTCTGGACCAGTTCTGTGGTACGCGGGCACAGCTTCATCGCCGAAGGATGGCTGTCGCCGTACCACTTGAGATAGAAACGCTTCCAGCCAGTCTTGAAGAACGAGTTGAAACCCACGTCGTTGTACTGGTCGGAACGCTTGATCTCACCCGCCTGCAGCAGGTTCTGACCCTCGGCGCGGATCTCTTCCCAGTGTTCCTGGAGCTTTTGCATCTCCGGAAAGTCGGCTGGGTCCAGGTAAGGCCGGTTGGGGAACTTGGAGAACAGGTAGAGGAAACAGTTGATCGGTGCCAGGAAAGTGGAGTGGTCACTGAGTTGGCGACCCAGTTTGTGGCGCACTCGCCCCCGCAGGTGTACGTATGCAATGGATAGAACGTATACAGCGGCAATGATGAGTTTCACGGAAATCGTCACACGTCAGAAGGGAACATGCTGCGCCTCCACAAGCCCGAAGGGCCGGAGGCAAATGGCAGCGTCTGAATAAAAAAGGCGCGACTGGCGACACTTGTCGTTGCCAGGGCAGCCCTCGGCATCTGGCCGTCGGCAGGCATTTTAGCCACAGTTTGTAACCAAGGGTTAATCCAAATTTGTGAAAAGCTGCGGTCATTCTGTAGCCGTTCCACGGTATTGCGCCGGGTATTGACGCAACTCAAGGAAAATCCTCTGCAAGCCAGCGCGTCACTGCCTGGCTATGTCCCTGGGACCTGGCGGAGTATGCTGCGCGCCACCTAACGCCCCTATTACCTGGCAAGGATCGCCCGATCGATGGCCCCTTCACTTTCCCCGACCCTGGTCCTGCTGCCTGGAATGGACGGCACCGGCCGCCTGTTCGAACCGTTGCTCAAAGCCCTGGGCCCCGAAGTACCCGTGCAAGTGCTGGACTACCCCACAAGCCAGCCTCTGGACTACCCCACCTTGCAGGAGCGGGTCTGGCGACTGTTGCCCAAGGATCGGCCATTCATCCTGCTGGGGGAGTCCTTTTCCGGCCCGGTTGCGATCGGTATTGCAGCCCGTCGACCTGCCGGCCTGCTCGGCCTGGTGCTGTGCGCCAGCTTTGCCTGCAACCCTCGGCCGGCGTTGCGTCCCCTGCGAGGACTCCTCAGGTTCGCCTCCTTGCGGTATCTGCCGTTTTGGCCCCTGGATGCACTGATGCTGGGCAGGTTCTCCACTCCAGGGTTGCGTAGCGCCCTGGCCGGGGCGGTTGACCAGGTAGCACCGCCGGTGCTGCGCGCCCGGTTGCAGGCGGTGGCTGATGTCGACAGCCGCCAGGCGCTGGCCGCCTCCGACGTGCCGCTGTTGTACCTGCGGGCGCGCCAGGACCGGCTGGTGCCCGCGGCTGCCGCAGCCTTGATCCTGCAACTGCGCAAGGATGCCCGGCTGGTAGAGATCGAAGGCCCCCACTGCCTGCTCCAGGCGGCGCCGGCAGAGGCCGCGGGGGTTCTGCGGGACTTCATGCAAACGCTATCGTACCGCCTCGGGGACTGAACAGCGGTTCAGCGCCTCACGCCTGGCCACGCAAGGCCCGGGGGATGGCGAAGGCGGCCAGGACCACCAGGGCGCCGATGGCATAGAAGGACTGGACCAAGCCCACCGCGTGCGCGGCATAACCCACCAGGGCCGGGCCCAGCAGGACCCCGAGATAACCCAGCATGCTCGCTGCCGCGATGGCGTGGGACGCCGGCATCACCCGTTGCCGGCCGGCCAGCGAGAACAGCACCGGAACCACGTTCCCCGCTGCCAGGCCGGCGACGGCAATGCAGCTGAACACCAGCGACAGGTCGGTGGCCCAGGCCGCCAGGCCCAGGCCAGCCGCCGTGATCAGGAATCCCGCGATGAGCATCGAGCGCTCGCCGATGCGCGCGACGATCCGATCGCCAACCAGGCGGGCAAGTGTCATCGCACAGGCGAACAGCGAGTACCCAGCACCGGCAAGGCCGACATCCAGGCCCTTTTCCCGAGCGAGCAGCAGAGCGCTCCAATCGAGCATGGCGCCTTCGGCAAGGAAGATCACCATCGCCAGCAGCCCGACGATCAGTACCACGCCCCTGGGCATGACGAACAGCGGCGCCCTTTCGCCGGCCCGGGTCTCCAGGAACCCGGGGGCGGCCACCACCAGGCATAAGGCAATGATCAATGCCGAAGCACTGGCCGCCAGCACCGGGCTGGCGCCGGCAGCGATCCCCGCCGTCACCGCTACGGCGCCCAGCAGGCCGCCGATGCTGTAGAGCCCATGGAACAGCGACATCAGCGGCACGTTGGCGATCTTCTGCACCTGGGTGCCGTGAATGTTCGCCACCACGTCAATGGCCCCGACCGAAGCGCCGAACAGCAGCAGGCACAGGCCCAGGGCAAGGGGTGTAGAGACAATGGCCAGCAGTGGCAAGGCGATGACCAGGCCAACGCCCCCTGCAAGGACCAGCGTCCGGCAGCCCAGGCGGCCGGCCAAGGCACCTGCACCTGGCATGCCGATGATCGCCCCCAGCCCGAGGCACAGCAGCAATGCGCCCAGGGTTGCCGAGTCGGCCCCCAGGCGGGCCTGGGCAAAGGGCACCAGCGGGGCCCAGGATGACAGGGCGAACCCGGCCATGAAAAAGGACAAATGAGTGGAACGCTTGGGGGCCGACAGGACCGTGCGGTGGTCTGTTTGCCCTGAAAGCGGCGCGGTGGGATTTGCTGGAACGTGTGACACAACGACTCCTCGGAATGACGCAATGCATATCTGCTATTGAGAGTCATTCACATTACAAGGAATGGTAGCCGTGATTTATCTGTACTATGCCAAGTTATGTCGATAACCCGCCACGATACCGCCCCCCGCGATCCCGACCCGGACAACGCCCATGCCCCCGTGGTCGGGCGCCTGGAGCAATGGTTTCCGGAAGACCTGCCGCCTCATCGGCACAAGCGCCACCAGTTGATGTGCGCCGCCAATGGCGTCATCCACGTCACCACGGACCTGGGCGAATGGGTCCTGCCGGCCACCCGGGCGATCTGGATCAGTTCCGGCACCGAGCACTCGACCCTGGTCAAGCGCCCCACCCACACCCGGGTGCTGTACATCGATCCTGATGCCTACGATATGCCTCGCGAGGGCTACTGCCTGGTGGTTGGCATCACACCGCTGATGCGCGAGGTGATGACCGCCTGCGCGGGGTTCCCCTGGGACTATGCCGAGCACACGGCCGAGGCCCGGCTCGCCCGGGTACTGATTGATCAAGTGACGGCGCTGGACCGTTCCCCGGTGGACCTGCCCTTCCCTACGGATCCCCGGGCCATGCGCCTGGCGAGGATATTGCGCAGCGAACCGGCGAACCGCCAGTCACTGGAACACCTCGCCACCCGGGTCGGAGCCAGCCCGCGCACCATCGAACGATTGTTCAGCCATGAAGCAGGCATGTCCTTCGGCAGTTGGCGCCACCGGCAACGCTTGCTCACCGCCATGGAACACCTGGCGTACGGCGAAAGCGTGACGAATGTCGCGCTGGAAGTGGGGTACGAATCAGCCTCAAGTTTCGTCGCCGCCTTCAAGGGCCTGTTTGGCACCACGCCGGCCCGCTACTTCAAGCCCGTCTCCTAGACGCTCTGCGCCAACGCGCTGACGGTGAAACTCAGGCGGCTTCATGCAACACGCAGGCTCGGATCATTGCTGGGGCCGCCTCCCCCATTCAGAGCAGGTGGAGAATCAGGCCAGGAATCACGATCGGATGACGTCAGATGAACCTGTCCCAGAAAATCGCAAAGGCCCTCAGCGTTTGCGGTATTGGCTCAGGCCCAGGCCGGTATGGCGCTTGAAGTACTTGCCGAGGTAGGACGCATCGGCGAAATGCAGTTCGTCGGCGATCTGCTGCACGGGCTTTCGCGGTTGCAGCAACTGCTTCTTGATCTCCAGCACCACCTGCCGGTCGATCAGTGTCTTGGGCGCGTCGTTGAAATATTTACGGGACAGCTGGGCCAGGTAATAAGGGGTTACATGCAGCAGCCCGGCATAAAACGCTACCTCGCGATGCTGCCTGCAATGCACTGCGATCAACTCCCAGAACCTCCAGCACAGCGCTTGCGGCCTGCTGTAGTCGTTTTTCGTGATGCACTGCAAGTCGACTCTCTCGCAGATCCACAAGAACAGGTTCTGGAAATGATTTACCAGCATCCGGCGTCGATAGTTCGACCCGTGATCCTGAATGATGCCTGCCTGAAGTTCCCAAGCTTGCAGGAAGGCCAGGAACGGCGTGTCCACGGTAAAAAACGGCGAGTGATTGAGGAAGGCGAACAGACTATTGGGCAGAACTGCCGCCACCTCCGCGGCAATGGCTCGGTTGAGCAGATAGCAGCGACAGGAAAAGTCATGCGACTTGTGCCTGACCAACGCGATCGAGTCCTCGGCGAGTACCAGAACATCGTTTTTCGTCACTTTGTACGGCTGGAAATTCACCTCCAGCTCGGCATCGCCCTGCTCGCACACCAGCACGACGACGTAGGCCAATGCCAAGGGATGCCCTTGATGTTCGTCGAACCTGCAGCAGCCGATGAAAAAATCCTCGGTGCCGCTTCCCGCCAGATCACTCACCGAGATACTGACGGCGATGGGACTATTGTTTTGAAAATTACTTATTGTGCCCGGGTCCATGCGTTGTTCCTGCCCTCGTGGTTTTTCACAATGATGCTCGTCATTGTGCTGCAGAGCATTCAGGAAAACACCTATGTTGAATACCCAACGCCTTGTCCTACGGCCCTGGAGGGCCAGCGACGCCACCAGCCTGCACGAGTACGCCAGCGATCCGCGGGTGGGCCCGATTGCCGGCTGGCCCGTTCACACCAGCGAAGCGCAGAGTTTGGAAATCATCCAGACAGTCTTCTCCAACCCTGAGGTCTATGCCGTCACCCGCAGGCAGGACGACATCGCCATCGGCCTGGTGGGGCTGCTCATCGGCCAGGACAGCCACTTCGACATCGCCCAGGATGAGGCCGAGATCGCCTACTGGATCGGCGTACCGTTCTGGGGCCAGGGCCTGATTCCGGAGGCGGTCAGGGAACTGATGCGCCATGCCTTCGTCGACCTTGAGCTCGGCGCCCTGTGGTGTGGTTACTTCGCCGGCAATGAGCAGTCATTCCGTGCCCAGGCCAAATGCGGTTTCAAGCACCATCACACAAAGGCCAGCACACTCAACCCGTACATGAACGACTACCGCAGCGAACACATCAGCTACATCAGCAAGCAAGAGTGGCTGATGCTCCAGCAGCCCAACTGACCTGTTGCCCGGCGTCGTGGAACCCTCGACAGGTGACTGGGAACCGACGCAGCCCGAAACCACCAGGAAGGCAGGCACCCTCCAGAAAAGATGGCGCTCGACGGCAACCACCGCCCGGCATGAGTTCATTGGAGAGTGCTGGCATACTCGCAGCCGGACGACAGGACGGAATGAACACCATGGATGCACAACAATTCGTAGCACTTTGGAAAGCCGAGAAATGCCTGGTACTGCAAGAGCTTCGCCAGGGGACAGGAGCAGCTGCGCAGCAGTTCAGGGCACTCGGGCTGGACGCTGGGCAATCTCGCCAGCTATGGGACGCGATGGATATCGCGCTCACCGATGTCTTCTACACCCTGCTGCTGGGCCTCGACGGAGCAGCAAGCATCGGTGGCGAGCAGCATGACTACCAGCTGCGCGAAGAAGGTGGAACGCTCATTTCAGGAGCCGGTGAGATCGAGGCCGAGGCTTTCGAGCAGTTTCACTCCTGATCGGCAAGGCTTGGCTACCCTCTGGCAAGCGATCTGCAGATGCCGGGTTGTAGTAGTCTCTAGCGCTTGCCGCTCAACCCGTGGAACTGGTAATGACTGGATTTCCTACGCTGTATACCAAACGCCTGCGCTTGCGAGAACTGACAAAGGGCGATGCGCCAGCTCTGCTCGCAATCCATGGCGATGCTGATGCCATGAAATGGTTTGGCACAGACCCCATGACTCATATTGAACAGGCAGAGCAACTTGTCGAAGTGTTCAACAGTTGGCGTGCAGCTGCCAACCCTGGCATTCGCTGGGGCATGGAAGAGCTGGCTAGCGGGCAATTGATCGGTACTTGCGGTTTTTTTAAATGGAATCGTTCATGGAGGAGCTGCTCGATCGGCTTCGAACTGGCTCAAGCTGCACAACGCAACGGCTTCATGAGAGAGGCGCTTGTCTCTTGCATTGACTGGGGCATCACCCACATGGAGCTGAACAGGATCGAAGCATTGGTGCACCCTGAAAACACACGATCATTGCATCTACTTGAGCGCACAGGTTTCGTTCGCGAAGGAGTGCTGCGCAAAGCTGGATACTGGGGGCATGCCTACCACGATCTGGTGCAGTATTCGCTGCTGCGTGAAGACGCAATTTACTTGTCGTGACCGCCATGATCGAAGCACAGGAGGCTTGCCACAGCCGGGCTCCGCTTCTTTCTTGGCCGTTACCTGCAAGTGCGCAGTGGTAGATGTTGAGTCGATGCCTGTTCCACACCGTGGACGCAAAGGAGTTGCCGCCATGCCCTCATTGAACCAAGCAGCTCTTGCCCTCGCCTTTCTGCTGACGTCGACTTCTGGCACGGCCAGTGATGCCATATCCCAGGAATGGGCACGGCTGATAAAAGCTGATTTCCCACCCGGCTGCGTGATCCGGCTGGACCCGTATCTATCCAGCACTGGAGTCAACGGCGTCCGCGGCGGTGCATGGCTTGTGCAAACCTGCGAAGGCAGCTTTGAGTATGGCGCGAGTTACTTTGCGCCTGGCGTGTATCCCGAAAAGAAACGGATCGGCGTAAGCCGGACACAGAAACTTCGCCCACTGACGCCGGCGCAGTTGAAGAAAATGTACTCTTTGGATGGGTGATGCGACAGGAGTGAAGCTGAACTTGAGCGCCAAGCTTCACTCTCCGGCTCGGATTCAAGTCACTGACCTGACTCGCGATTGATGAACATCATGCCGAAGAACCAGCCACTGAGCATGGACAGGTAGATCGATGTATATCCGGGGACGTTAAAGGACAACCAGAAGTTGAGAGCGGTGGTAACGGTAAAAGCGCAGAAAAACTGCTTCCGGGAAAACCGGCTTAGATAACGAGTTGCGGCTGCATTCAGCGCCTTGAGCTTGTTCATCACATCCATCCTTGAAAAAACGCACTCATCCTACTCTATCCCCTGATCTAGACGCCATGCCGCTACCAGCACAGAACAGCGCCGCACAAAAGATCATCGAGGATGATACTGGTCACCCTCCTCCAGCCCGCTGATGTTCAAACCAGGCATGAGCCATGGCATTGATCTTTGCCTCCATCAGCCGCGGGAGAACTGTGCTGTGAGCGTCCACGACGCGCCTTCAGCCAGCCGAGCAAGCGCTCGATCAGGTTGCGTTTTCGCGACTGGGTTTGTCGAACAGCTTTGGCCTGGTGGCCGACGAGGATTCTGGCGCCCACGATATTTATGGGTGCATAGCGCAGACAAGGGCTGTACCGCCAGTGGTTGACCTATGACGTGCGCTGTCGTCACAAGGACCCGCTATCACGAGTCTTCGCCGGTTTTTCTGCTGGACTGCTACGGCGTCAGGTTCACGCCGTTACAGCGGCCCTTGAGGGAGAAGTCACTGATATGCCGCGCCTTGTCCACCGTCATCAGGATCGTGCAGCCACCAGGATGGGATACATCGTCCCAGTAGTTGGTCTGGACCATCACATTGCCTTGCATCTGCGCGCTGCTGCCGACCACCTCCTGGCGCACATAGGTGGTGTCGCGATACCAGCCCAACTGCACCCCACCTCCACCAGGCAACGGTTCCATGCGCAAGGGCGGACCGAAGAAGTCGATGGCCTGCTTGGCGTCGCGCCCCTGCCATTCGCGGCTGGCGAGCAACTCCGGCAGGGTCGGGATGCAGCCAGCCAGATTCGGCAACAGCAGGCTGAGAAGTAGCAAAGCCCGTGTGTTCATCGGGCATTGTTGCCCAGCATGTCATCCAGTTCTTGCACCGCCTGACTGTTGGCCTGGACACCGATCAATTGGATGAACATGGCCTGGACCGTGGCCACCATCTTTACCGCTGGCATCTTGCCCATCGGCAACATTTGGTTGCGCGCGCGGTTGTCGGGGGCGCAGACGAAGGCGAAGGTACGCTGCAACCAGTAGTCCTTCGGTGCGACCCAGCCTTGGACATTGGTCTTCACATCCTTCACGGCACCGTCAAAGCGACGTATCGCCCGGGCGCTGTCCAGGCGGATCTGGCGCTGCTTGCATTTGACCTGCACCTCATAGGCGGCGAGCGTCGGGAAGGCAGGGTCTTCGAACAGCTGCATGACCTGCGCCGATTGCACCCCACCCGGCTTTTGCACGATGCCGGCGGCATCGGCGACGTACACCTCGTTGTGCAGGCGCTCCCCTTTGCCATAGATGATCCAGTAGTCGCCCGGGGCTTGCTCGGCCATGGCCGAGGTACTGCAGGCCACGGCCAAGACAGCCAGCCATCTGCAGGAAAGTGGAAATCTGTAACCCATGGAGGTCCTTTCTCGATTTATGTAATCCAGGAGGAACTATACGAGTCGAGATTGGACAAGGTCGATTAGCACGCCTGTGCTAATGGCTAAACGCCTTTAGCCCTTGGGCTTTGTAAGAAAAGTGCCTGTGCCAGGATCATGCTGCGTTGAAACAGGTTCGGAATACTCATTTGCAACAAGCCAAGGCACGTAACTCCGACCGGCTCTTTCCAGTCGAGCAAAGGAGGGCTGTGGATCAAGGAGCCAAGTGTTACAATCCGCCACTTCAAATCAGCGCTCAAGGCGCTGGATATCCGTGAACGCCGGCAGTACGACACCCGCCACACCTACGCAACCATGTGCCTGATGGCCGGGATGAACCGAAGCGTTCATCGCGAACCAGCTCGGCCACGGCGTCGAGATGTTGCTCTCTACCTAAGCGAAATGGATCAGCTCCTCCTCGGACTGGAGGGAGCTGGAGAAGCTGCCGCCCCGAGTCGAATTGGCCCAAGATTGGCCCAAGATTGACGACAGGGACTAAATACACCTCTGGAACCCCCGCAGGACAAGCACTTGATTTCTACAGCCAACATCACCATGCAGTTCGGCGCCAAGCCGCTGTTCGAGAACGTCTCGGTCAAGTTCAACAACGGCAATCGCTACGGCCTGATCGGCGCCAACGGTTGCGGCAAGTCGACCTTCATGAAAATCCTCGGTAGCGACCTCGAGCCCTCCAGCGGCCAGGTCATGCTCGAGCCGAACGTCCGCCTGGGCAAGCTGCGCCAGGATCAGTTCGCCTATGAAGAATTCACCGTGATCGACACCGTGATCATGGGCCACGAGGAGCTGTGGCGGGTCAAGGCGGAGCGCGATCGCATCTACTCGCTGCCGGAAATGACCGAAGATGACGGCATGGCCGTGGCGGAACTGGAAACCGAATTCGCCGAAATGGACGGCTACACCGCCGAGTCCCGTGCCGGTGAACTGCTGCTGGGCCTGGGCATTCCCCTGGAACAGCATTTCGGACCGATGACCGAAGTCGCCCCGGGCTGGAAGCTGCGGGTGTTGTTGGCCCAGGCGCTGTTCTCCGATCCGGAAGTCCTGCTGCTGGACGAGCCGACCAACCACCTGGACATCAACACCATCCGCTGGCTGGAAAACATCCTCACGGCGCGTAACAGCACCATGATCATCATTTCCCACGACCGGCACTTCCTCAACAGTGTCTGCACCCACATGGCGGACCTGGACTACGGCGAGCTGCGCCTGTTCCCGGGCAACTACGACGAGTACATGATTGCCGCGACCCAATCCCGCGAGCAGCTGCTGTCGGACAACGCCAAGAAGAAAGCCCAGATCGCCGAGCTGCAGACCTTCGTCAGCCGCTTCTCGGCCAACGCCTCGAAAGCCAAGCAGGCGACTTCCCGGGCCAAGCAGATCGACAAGATCCAGCTGGCCGAAGTCAAGCCATCGAGCCGGGTCAGCCCGTTCATCCGCTTCGAACAGACCAAGAAGTTGCACCGCCAGGCGGTGACCCTGGAGCGCATGTCCAAGGGTTTCGACGGCAAGACCCTGTTCCAGAACTTCAGCTTCACCGTCGAAGCCGGCGAGCGCGTAGCGATCATCGGCCCCAACGGCATCGGCAAGACCACCCTGCTGCGCACCCTGGTGGGCGAACTGACCCCGGACGCCGGTACCGTGAAGTGGACTGAAAGCGCGGAGCTGGGCTACTACGCCCAGGACCATGCCCACGACTTCGAAGACGACGTCAGCCTGTTCGACTGGATGGGCCAGTGGACCCAGGGCGAGCAGATGATCCGTGGCACCCTGGGCCGCATGCTGTTCTCCAACGACGAGATCCTCAAGTCGGTGAAGGTGATTTCCGGTGGTGAGCAAGGCCGCATGCTGTTCGGCAAGCTGATCCTGCAAAAGCCCAACGTACTGGTGATGGACGAACCGACCAACCACTTGGACATGGAATCCATCGAGGCGCTGAACCTGGCCCTGGAGAACTACCCGGGCACCCTGATCTTCGTCAGCCACGACCGTGAGTTCGTATCGTCCCTGGCCACCCGCATCATCGAGTTGAGCCCAAGCGGCGTGACCGACTTCAGCGGCACCTACGACGACTACCTGCGCAGCCAGGGCGTGATGTTCTAAAAGCAGCGGCAAGCTACAAGCAGCAAGTAAAGAAGCCCCGTCCAGTGTGACGGGGCTTTTTTGTGCCAATCGTTAGCCTGCTTTCTTTTATGCTTCCGGCACGCGATGATGCAGGCCTCTAACCGCCGCCCGCGAACGAGACTTCATGCCCGAGTCACAAAGCCCCGCGCCAAGCTCCATGGCGATCACGCTGCAGATCGTCTCCATCGTCATCTATACCTTTATCGCCTTCCTGTGCATCGGCTTGCCGATTGCGGTGCTGCCGGGCTATGTGCACGAGCAGCTGGGTTTCAGCGCGGTGGTCGCCGGCTTGACCATTGGCTCGCAGTACCTGGCCACCCTGCTCAGCCGACCCATGGCCGGGCGCTTGTCGGACACCCTGGGCACCAAGCGCTCGATCATCTACGGCCTGATGGGGATTCTCTTCAGCGGGGTGCTGACCCTGGTTTCGGTGTGGCTGGAGCAATGGCCACTGCCGAGCCTCGTCGTGCTGCTGGGTGGGCGCTTGCTGCTTGGGGTAGCCCAGGGCCTGATCGGGGTCGGTACCATCAGTTGGTGCATGGGCCAGGTCGGTGCGGAACACACCGCGCGCTCGATCTCCTGGAATGGCATCGCCTCCTATGGCGCCATCGCCATTGGCGCGCCGCTGGGGGTGGTGATGGTCCAGCAGTACGGCTTCGCCAGCCTGGGCATCGCCCTCTGCGTCATGGCATTGCTGGCCTTGCTGCTGATCCGCAACAAACCTTCGGTACCGGTGGTACGGGGGGAACGCTTGCCGTTCTGGGCCGTGTTCGGCCGTATTGCCCCCTTTGGCATGGGCCTGAGCCTGGCCTCCATCGGCTATGGCACCCTGACCACGTTCATCACCCTGTTCTACCTCAGTCGCGGCTGGACCGGTGCAGCCTATTGCCTGACGGTGTTCGGCGTGTGCTTCATCTGCTCGCGCCTGTTGTTCATTTCCAGCATCAACCGATTTGGCGGTTTTCGTTCGGCGATTGCCTGCATGAGTGTCGAGACCCTGGGCCTTGGCCTGCTCTGGCTGGCCCCCTCGCCCGCCTGGGCGCTGGTGGGCGCCGGCCTCACCGGTTTCGGCCTGTCGCTGGTGTACCCGGCCCTGGGCGTGGAAGCGATCAAGCAGGTCCCCAATAGCAGTCGGGGCGCCGGGCTGAGTGCCTATGCGGTGTTCTTCGACCTGGCGCTGGCCGTTGCCGGCCCCCTGATGGGCGCGGTGGCGCTGAATCTGGGGTATGCCTGGATCTTCTTCTGCGCCGCCTGGCTGTCCCTCGCCGGCCTGGGCCTGACCCTGTGGCTCCAGCGCCGGGCCATCGGCTGAGTCACTGGTCGGCGGTCTGCATGCCTGCACGGCTCGGCTTGCCCAAGGTGTTGGCGAAGAACCGGCCAGCCTCGGAAATCAGGTTGCGGTGGATGTCCACCCGATCCACGCCATCGGCGTCGGTGCACAACACCGGCATGGCCGTCAGTTGCTCGGCGGTACAGGGCGCCATGAACACGAAATGCCCGGCCCCGGCCAGCAGCTTGAAGTCCGGGGCTACCGGCAGCTTGCGCGCCAGGGCCGCGGCGTTCTTGTCCAGCGCCACCAACTGGTCGCCGTCACCGCTGTATAAAAGCACCGGCACATGCACGCCGGACAGGGTCTGGCGGCCGAATTTGAGGCTCAGGGGCGCCATCAGCATCAAGGCATGTACCCGCGGGTCGGCCACTGGCTGCAAGTCGTCGCGATCGACGATCAGTTCGCCCTGGGTATTGCAGGCGTCTCGATCATCCGGCCGCTCCTGGCAGTAGCGCCGCAGGCGGTCCAGGTCGGGAGTCGCTCCGGACAGGATCAAGGCCGTCTCGCCACCCGCGGAGTAACCGATGACTCCCACCTGTTCGGCATTGACGAACGGCGCCAGCATCGGATCGCCCAGGATCGCGGTGATGGCTTCGGAAATCTGGATCGGCCGCCCATAGAGATTGCTCAAGGTTCCCAGGCGGCTGTGGTCCTTGGAGTTGTCCCCGGGATGAATCACCGCCACCACTACAAACCCCTTGCGCGCCAGGGAGGTAGCCAGGTCGTGCAACGCCAGGGGCGTACCGGTATTGCCGTGGGAGAGCATCAGCACCGGAAAGCGGCCGATGGCGATCTTGGCATCGCGGGAGGCCGCGATCTGGTAGCCCTCCAGGTGACTGGAGTGCTCGATACCGGTAGAGGGATAGAACGCGATGGCGCGCATTGGCTGCAGGTCCAGAGGGTCGAGAAAACTCAACTCATGGAAGCCGACACTCCAGTGCACGTGGGGGGCGGGAGCAGCGTGCACCGAAATCGGGCCGCAGAGCAGGCAGATCAGTAACAGCGCACAACGACCTTTCATCACACACCCACCTTCGCCGCTGGATCGAGAGTGCCGTTGACTCCTGCCATCCCTTGCCGCCAAGGCCCTGGAACACATCCGTCGCAGCATCGCAGTTGCCCGGCCAAGAAGTCCCTTTCCTCACAATGCATGATCCGCGCCAGAAACCCCGGAAGAACCAATGAAAAAACTCCGTACCCTGATCATTCGAAAAGATGACCAGAATACAGAGTCTAGTGGGGCTATATGCGCGTGAAAGCGTCTTTACACAAGCCTTACGCGGCGGCGAACAATTGCTCGCTGATATGCACCTGTGCGTCGGCCATTGCCTTGTTGCGCACCTCATCGCCATAACCCAGGCCATGGGCCCGGACGAACTCGATATCGGTGATCCCCATGAAACCGAACATCACCTTCAGGTAATCCTCATGTCCAACACCCGTTGGCATGCCGACATGCAGGCCGCCGGAGGTAGAAACCACGATCACCTTCTTGTCGCCGCACAGGCCTTGCGGGCCGGCTTCGGTGTAACGGAACGTCTTGCCGGAAACAGCGATGCGGTCGAACCAGGCCTTGAGCTGGCTGGGGATGGTGAAGTTGTACATCGGGGCTGCGACCACCAGCGTATCCGCAGCGAGGAACTCTTCCAGGGTCTGGGTGCTGAGTTGGGCTTCATGCTCTAGCGCGGCGTCGCGCAACTCGGCAACCGTCCCGGCCGCTACCAGGGTGGCGGCGCTGAAGTGGCTGATGGCATCGGCGGCCAGGTCACGGTAGGTCACCACTGCTTGTGGCTCGGCAGCTTTCCAGGCCTGGACCACGCTGTGGCTGAGCTGACGGGAGGCCGAATTGTCGCCGAGAATGCTGGAATCGATATGCAACAGTTTCATCTGGATTCTCCAAGTGAGGACCGCCACTTGGCGATCGAATGTTGGCAATCCTACCGATGAAACCAATGGATGATTAGTCAGCACAAATGCGATAGTTAGTCCCATCAGCAGGACAATAGAGCCAATCCCATGCAAGACCTCAATGATCTCTACTATTTCGCCAAGGTGGTGGAAGCCGGTAGTTTCACCGCAGCCGGGCGCCTCCTGGGCATTCCCAAGTCACGCCTGTCGCGACGCATCGCCGAACTGGAGGAGCGCCTCGACGTCCGCCTGCTGCAACGCACCACTCGGCAATTGAACCTGACCACCGTGGGCGAGCGTTACTTGCGACATTGCCAGGCCATGCTGCTGGAAGCGGAAATGGCTGACGAGGCCGTGGCCAGCATGGCCAGCGAACCTCGCGGGCGCCTGCGGGTCTCCAGCCCGGTGGGCCTGGCCCATGAATTGCTGACACCGCTGGTGAACGGTTTCCTGCACAAGTACCCCCAGGTCCAGCTGGAGATGCTGCTGGTCAACCGTCGCGTCGACCTGATCAACGAAGGCATCGATGTGGCCCTGCGGGTACGTGAACAAGGCGACGAAGACCCGTTGCTGGTGACCCGTCGCCTGCGCCCGGCGCAAACCGCGATGGTGGTATCGCCGGCGTTTCTGCGTGAACACCCGGTGGAGCATCCGGAAGACCTGCGGCACTTGCCGATCCTCGGCGCCCTGGAGGCCGACCGCCTGGTACACCTGCGCCTGCTGGACCAGCAGGGCAATGCCTGCGAACTGGCCCTGGAAGCACGCCTGGGCATCGACGACTTCATTGTGCGTCGGGCCTGTGCCCTTGCCGGCCTGGGCTGCACGGTGCTGCCGATGCTGTATTGCGAAGACGAACTGGCCAGCGGCCAACTGGTCCAGCTGTTGCCAGAGTGGTCGCTGCCTGGCGGTTGGCTGCAGGCGGTGTATCCTCACCGTCGCGGTGTGCTGCCGGCTGTCCGGGCATGGATCGAGCACTTGCGCGAAACCTTCGAAAACTGTGGAGAACGACTGCTGTGAAAGCCACGCCCCCGATGAGCGAAGCGCAAGTCGCCAGCTTCTGCCTGGACCTGCCAGGCGCGCAGGAGGACTACAAATGGGGGGGTGTCCGGGTATTTTCCATCGCCGGCAACAAGATGTTCGCCGTGCAGAACCTGCGCGGTGACTCGCTGGCGTTCAAGGTCGACCCGGAACTGTTCCTGGGTCACGTGGATCGCCCGGGCATCGCCCCGGCACCTTACCTGGCCCGGGCCCACTGGATCATCATGCAGGTGCCCTACCCCCTTGCCGCCGTCGAGCTGAAGCAGCTGCTGCAGCGCTCCCATCAACTGGTGGTAGCCAAGTTGCCCAAGCGGACGCAGGTTGGGTTGCTGCTCTAGAACAGCCTCGACCACCCGCTGTCCAGGAACAGCCGATCGATCCAGAACACCTGGTGCAGGGCCACGATCAGCCAGAACAGCACTTGATAGGACAACTTGCGGGTCTTGTGCCGCAGCAGCTGTTGCGCCAGCAAGGCCCCGGGCCAGCCACCGGCCAGCTCCAGGGCATGCAGGACATTCTCCGGCGTACGCTGGCCCTGCTCTTGCGCGCGACGCTTGTCGTGCCAATACAGCAGGAAGGTCAGCAGACTGACCGCCCCATACGCCACCAGTGCAATGATCGACCCACCCCGCCACCACAGGGACAGGGCCCCGAACAGCGGCAAGGCACACAACAGCAGGAACACCAGCAGCTTGGCCTGGGGGTGCTGGATCCGCCCACCATTGCCTGGACGCTGCTCACGCCGGGAAGTCTTCACGCCTTGGCCGCCGCCCAGTCAACCCAGCCGAACTGCCAGGTGGCCAGGATCAGCAGACCGAAGGCGATGCGGTACCAGGCGAACACTGCATAGCTGTGGCTGGCGATGAACTTCAACAGGCCCTTGACTGCGATCATCGCGAAGATGAAGGCGGTGACGAAACCGATGGCGAACACCGGCAGGTCATCGGGCTGGAACAGGTGCCGGTACTTGTAGCCGGAATACACCGCAGCGCCGACCATGGTCGGCATGGCCAGGAAGAACGAGAATTCGGTGGCCGTCTTGCGCGAAAGGCCGAACAGCAGCCCGCCGATGATGGTCGAACCGGATCGCGAAGTGCCCGGGATCATCGCCAGGCACTGGATGAACCCCACCTTGAGGGCATCTTGCCAGGTGATCTCGTCCACGGTCTGGGCATGCACCTGGTGCTCCCGGCGCTCGGCCCACAGCATGATGATACCGCCGACCACCAGGGCCGTGGCCACGGTGATGGGGTTGAACAGGTAGGCATGGATCAGGTCCGCGAAGATCACTCCCAGCACCACCGCCGGAAAGAAGGCGATCAGCAGGTTGGCCGTGAAGCGCCGGGCCGTGGGTTGGGTCGGCAGGCCGATCACCACGTCCAGGATCTTGCGCCGGAACTCCCAGACCACCGCCAGGATCGCCCCCAGCTGGATGATGATGTTGAAGGCCATTGCCCGCTCGCCCCCAAAGTCGAGCAGGTCGGCCACGATGATCTGGTGCCCGGTGCTGCTGATGGGCAAAAACTCCGTCAGGCCTTCGACGACCCCGAGTATCAATGCTTGTGCGGCGGTCCAAAAGTCCATCAATCCCCCAACGAGGCACGCTCATGGCATGCCTCTTTTTTAATAGTCATAACGTTCACTGCGTCGAGCTTAGCCGAGAACCCGGCGCTCTCAATATCAGCACAAACCCATGAAAATCCTGTGAAAAAGCCAGAAATCTTCAGGTTTTGCAGGAAGGCGCCGAAATCCTATCAGACAGGCGCAAAACGCGTCGCGGTGTTATTGGACTTCCGTAGGGTTGGCGCCCATGAACAAGCGTGCTTGGATGCTCGGAGTCGTTCATGACAAGAACAAGAAGCTGGAGTGACCGGATAATGAATAGCTTGCGAAAAATGTCCATCAGTCAGCGCCTGTGGCTGATCCTGGTCGTGGCGGTACTGACCCTGGTGATCCTGGGCGTGATGATGCTCCAGCAGATTCACGGGGACCTGTACCAGGCCAAGGCACAGAAAACCCAGCACGTAGTCCAGACCGCCGCCGGCGTGCTGAATTACTACCAGGGGCTGGAGGCCGCCGGCAGCCTGAGCCGCGAGCAGGCACAGCAGCAGGCGCTGCAGACGATCCGCGGGCTGCGCTACAACCAGAACGACTATTTCTGGATCAACGACCTGACACCCGTGATGATCATGCACCCGGCCAACCCCAAGCTGGATGGGCAGAACCTGGCCTCGATCAAGGACCCGGACGGCTTCGAGGTGTTCAACGAAATGGTGACCCTGGCCAAGAGCAAGGGCGCCGGCATGGTCGACTACCGCTGGCCCAAGCCTGGCGCCCAGGATCCGGTACAGAAGACTTCCTATATCCAGCTGTTCCAGCCCTGGGGCTGGATCATCGGCTCGGGGGTGTACATCGATGACCTGCAACAGGAGTTCCAGGCCCAGGTGCTGCGGGCCTCTTCCGTAGGCCTGGTGATCGCCCTGCTGATGGGCGCGCTGGTGGTACTGATCGTGCGCAGCATCGTGCGCCCGCTGCGCGAAACGGTGCACGCCATGGCCAACATCGCCAGCGGCGAGAGCGACCTGACCCGCAGCCTGGACACCCACGGCCAGGACGAAGTCACCGAACTGGCCCGGCACTTCAACGGCTTCACCGCCAAGTTGCGCGGGGTCGTGACCGAGCTGCAATCCAGCGCCGCCGCCCTGGCGCAATCGTCCAGTGACCTGGGCAGCAACGCTTCACGGGCCCAGGAACGCTGCCAGCAACAATCACTGCAGATGGACCAAGTGGCCGCCGCCATCAGCCAGGTCACCACCGGCGTACAGGACGTCGCGCGCAGCGCCGAACATGCCTCCGAAGAAGTCCGCGAAGCCGAGGTCCGGGCCCGGCAGGGCCAGGTCAACATCGACAGCAGCCTGCAGCAGATCGACCAGCTTTCCGGGACCATCGACCAGGCCGTGGAGGTAATCCGCACCCTGGCCGCCGAGAGCACCCAGATCGGCTCGGTGCTGGAAGTGATCCGCTCCATCGCCGAGCAGACCAACTTGCTGGCCTTGAACGCTGCCATCGAGGCCGCTCGCGCCGGTGAACAGGGACGCGGTTTTGCCGTGGTGGCCGACGAGGTACGCCTTCTGGCCCAGCGCACCCAGCAATCCACCGCGGAAATCCAGGGCATGATCGAACGCCTGCAAAATCATTCCGAGGCGGCAGTGCGGGTGATCGGCGACAGCAGCCGGGCCTCCCAGGCGACCATCGAGCAGGCCGGGCTGGCCGGGACCAGCCTCACTGCCATCGGCCAGGCCCTGCGTACCCTCAACGACCTGAACGCCTCGATTGCCAGTGCCACGCTGCAACAGGCCCATGTGGTCGAAGACATCAACCACAACGTCGGCCAGGCTGCCGGCCTGTCCCAGGGAACAGCCCAGGCGGCCCAGCACTCCAGCGCCGCGAGCCGTCATTTGAAGGAGCTGTCCGAACAGCTCAACAACCTGCTCCGGCAGTTCCGCGTCTGACCCCGCAGCCCGGTTCGAATCCGCCAGCGCTCGGTGCGCAGGCGGATTCAACCGACACCTGACGTCCGCTCCCCAGTCTGGGTACAATCCGCCCCCTCCTTCATTTCCCCAAGGAATACATCATGTCCGGGCTTGAACTGTTTGCCGCCGCGCTCGGCGTCATCGCCGTCTGGCTGACAGTCCGGCAGAACCCCTGGTGCTGGCCGGTCGGCCTGGTCATGGTGCTGCTCTACAGCTGGATCTTCTTCGAGGTCAAACTCTATTCCGACATGCTGCTGCAGGTGGTCTACGCCGTACTGCAGCTCTATGGCTGGTGGCAATGGACCCGTGGCGGTGAGCAGCATCGCGGACGCCCGGTCAGCCAGCTGAAATCTCAGGCCCTGCTCCAGGGCCTGGCCCTGGGTGCTCTCGGCAGCCTGCTGCTGGGAGCGGCCATGGCCCACTGGACCGACGCCGCGCAACCCTGGCTCGACGCAGCCTTGACCGCCTTCAGCCTGGTGGCGCAGTGGTGGATGGCCCAGAAGCGCGTGCAATGCTGGCCCCTGTGGATCGCGGTGGACGTGATCTTCGTCGGCCTGTTCGTCTACAAGCAGCTGTACCTGACCGCGGCGCTGTATGCCCTGTTCACCCTGCTGGCCATCCAGGGCTGGCGCACCTGGCGTGCCGATCCGGCCCTGCAATCGTGAAGGTACTGGTCCTGACTGGCCCGGAATCCAGCGGCAAGAGCTGGCTGGCGGCTGAACTGCAAGCCTGCTTCGGTGGCCTGCTGGTGGGCGAGTACGTGCGCCACTTCATCGAGCAGGAACGCCGTGACACCTGCCTGGCCGACATCCCCGAGATCGCCCGCGGCCAACTGGCCTGGGAGGATCAGGCCCGGGCTCGGCAGCCAGCGCTGCTGATCCTCGACACTCACCTGCTGAGCAACATCCTCTGGAGCCAGGCGCTGTTCAACGACTGTCCTCGCTGGCTCGAAGAACAACTGCTGGCCCGGCATTACGACCTGCACCTGCTGCTGTCGCCGGAACAGGTGCCCTGGAGCGCCGACGGCCTGCGCTGCCAGCCGCAACTGGAAGAGCGCCAGGCCTTCTTCGAGGACACGCGCCGCTGGCTGGACCAGCACCAACAACCCTATCGGGTCATCGGCGGCGATTGGTCGGCACGCCGCAAGCAGGCTTTCGAGTGGGTTGGCCAGTGCCTGCTGGATTGAAGCCCCAGCCACCCCAGTGTCCATTTCTGAAACACTCGCCCTGTGAGCAAGCCGCCATTTTCCGGGACCGGCGCCAGCCACCCGGCAAACTGTCACGCCAATGATACAGCCCCTCGACAACCCCCATGCCAGAGCACCGCACCGGTTATGGCCAATGGCCTTGCCTTGACCCTGTCTCGGATTTGAAACAGATGCGGTGGCCATTCGCTGTGAAATTTTCCAAGTCTTTGATTATCGGGAATAAATAAAAAGCGGCACGGCTTCTGCTCTCTCCTTCCCAACGCTGACTAGGGCCAGCACTGATAAGAAGGAATGCCGCCGTGGGGACTCTGCATAAAAGTTTCACCCGCCTCTTGCTGATCGGTTGTGCCATCAGCGCGGTACCCAGCATTCCGGCCCTCGCGGCAGGTAATGGCGAAATCGTCCTTGAGCGCCAGGTGCACACAACGGCCATCGGCCGCTCGCGCAATCTCGATACCCATCCCACGACCGTCAACAGCAATCCTTCGGCGGTGGTCACCAACATGACCAATGGCGAGATGAGCGACAGCGATTTCGCCGGCGTCAGCAGTGGAGCCCTGGTGCGCGGTGCGGTGCTACCCACCGGCAACGGCATGGCCGGCATGAATACCGTCACCAACCCCAATGGCCTGCCCGGCATGAGCGCGGGGCACGGCGGCGGTTCCGGCGCCTCGATCTCCAACTCGATCAACCGCTCCATCGGCTCCGCCATGGCGCCCCTGAACAACATCGGAGGCCGTTGAGATGAAGTCTTCACTGATCCTGCTGGCCCTTCTGGGCTGCGCCTCGGCCATGGCCGACGGCGGCAGCCAGGTCCAGGACACCGCAACCCTGAGCAATTCCGGCTCCAGCTACAAAGGCAATCTCAACATCAACCAGGCCGCCGGCGACCAGCAACAGCAGGCCAACGTGCGGGCCATCGCCATCGGCACCCAGGTCGGGGCCAGCACCAGCGTCAACCAGAAGATCACCACGCCAGCCGACCGCTCGGTCAATGCCAGCAGCACCATCGGCGGCAATTCCTTCAGCAATGGCAACGGCGCCCTGGGCGTGAACCAGTCGTCCGGCGCCAACAACCAGATGGTCAATGCCTTGCGGATCAGCATCAGTGCCAATCCGCAAGGCATGGACGACAGCGCGCTTTCTCAGCAGAACGTCGCGCTGTTACCAAGCTCGGGCGCACCTGATACCCATCAAGGCAGCCGCCAGGTCGTTACCAGCGACCAGGCCTTCACCGGCAGCCGGGGAGTCGTCCAGGTGAACCAGAGTGCCGGGGTGGGGAACCAGATGGCCAACACCCTGAGCATCCGGGTCGCAGATTGACCCTTCGTAGTGCGATTGGAAAGTACCAACACTTAACCAACTAATAAGCACCGGAGAAACACCATGAAACCAACAATGGCTCTCAAACCACTGGTTTTCGCACTGGCCGCCGTCATGGCAATGGCTGCCCAGGCAGGTGGGAACAATAACGGTCACCACGGTCATGACAATGGCCACGGCAATCAAGGTCCGGATCTCAACACGCTGCTGCAAATCACCGCCGGGGCCGGTGCTGCAGTGATCGACGTACAAGACAGCAACACCAACGTGGTGAAAAACCAGGGCACCAACAACAACGCCAAGATCGAGGGCTCGCTCAACGGCTCCAATGGCAACATGGGCGCCAACGTCGCCGCCGGCGATGGCAACCAACAAGACAACGCCGCCGCCCTGGCCACTGCCGATGAACGCTTCATCTTCGGTAGCGCTATCGCCGTGTCCAGCGCCACCCAGATGAACGACAACAACTACGTGAAAAACTCCTCGACCCAAAACAACGCCGTGCTCAACAACTCCGGCAACAACGGTTCCGGCAACCTGGGCATGAACGTCACCGCTGGCGACTTCAACCAACAGAAAAACAACCTGGCAATTGCCGTGTCCGGTGGCCGTGTAGCGACCGCTGCAACGTCGGCCAACCAGTCCTCGACCAACCTGGTCGTGGAAAACAAAGGTGTCCAGGCCTACAAGAAAGACACCCTCAGTGGCGGTTTCGTAGCCTCCGGAACCTACAAAGGCACCGGCAGCGGCAAGATCGAAAGCGACGATCATGGCCATGGCTATGGCAACAAAGGCCATGACAACGACGATCAGAAACTCACCTTCAAAGAACAAGGCACTGTCGAACTGGCTGGCTACTGGACCCAGCAAGTGCTGACCAAAGACGGCTGGAAAGCCCCAGTGGTCAACAACGCCAGCATGACCAACTCGATGAACGGCTTCTCCGGCAACGGTGGTGCCAACGTCTCGGCTGGCGTGGGCAACCAACAAAGCAACTCGCTGTCCATCGCCGCCGGCTGCAAAGCCTGCATGTAGTCGCGATCGTAACGAAAGCCCCGGAAACGGGGCTTTTCCACAGTCTTACCAGGCGTGACGATCATGCGTACTGCAATCCTTATTCTGGCGCTGAGCCTGTGTGGCCCGGTGCACGCAGCGCAAATGGCATTTGCCGGCCTCCCCGATGGAGGCTTGCTGTTCAAGAACGTACAAAGTGTGCGTGAACGCAAATTCAGCAACCTCGTCGAGCAGAAAACCGACTTCAGCTGCGGTGCCGCCGCCCTGGCGACCATCCTGCGCCAGGCCTACTGGCTGGATGTCGACGAGGAACATGTGATCAAGGGCATGTTGACCACCTCGGACCACCAACTGGTGCAGACCCAGGGTTTTTCCATGCTGGACATGAAGCGCTACGCCGAAAGCATCGGCATGCGCGCCCGGGGCTACCGGATTCCGCCCGACAAGCTCGAAGCCGTGAGCATCCCCGTGGTGGTGCTGATGGACATCCGTGGCTACAAGCACTTCGTGGTACTGCAGCGGACCCAGAAAGACTGGGTATACATCGGCGACCCGGTCCTGGGCCACAAACGCTATACCCGTGACGATTTCGTCAAAGGCTGGAACGGCATCGTGTTCGCCATCATCGGCCCGGGCTATGACAAGACCAACGCCTTGCTCGACCCACCCTCCCCGCTGACCGCCAAAAGCAAGCTCGACGGCTTCTACCCGGTCAAAGACGCGGAGCTGATGGATTTCGGTTTCATCCAGAGCGACTTCTTCTAGAAGCCCAGACCACTAAAAAAGGGGCAGGATGCTCCGGGAGCAGCAGATGAAGACTTCATACTGGCTGGCGGCGGCCTGCCTGGCAGCAGCGCTTCCGGCCCATGCGGGTTTCCGGCCCATCGAAGTGCAGGACCAGGAGTTGTCGCAATTGCGCGGCCGTTATGTCATGCCCGGACGGATCATCAGCTTCGGTGTCGTCATGAGCAGCACCTGGCGCAATGCCAGTGGCGATCTGATTGGCGCCAGCAGCACCCTGCAGATCCAGCAGTCCACTGTGCAACCACAATTTTATGTCACCACCATCAACCAGACCGGCAACGGCAGCACGCCCTCCCAGGGCACCGGCAACGTGATCGGCGGTGCCGGCCTGGGCTCCGGCCAGGGCGTGACGCAGGTAGTGCGGGCCGCGGGGGATGGCAACGGCGCCTACAACAACGTCAGCATCAACGTCAGCGAGGCCAACCAGGCACCTGCATTGGCCAGCAATGCGGGCCAGGCCCTGCTCAGCGGCCAGACCATCACCGGTAGCAATGCGGCAGGCAGCGTCTCGGTCTCCGCCCTCAACGGTGGCGTCCAGATGGCGATCCAGGCCAGCGCCAACCAGGGCAGCACCTTGCAGCAAGTGGCCCAGGGCAACGTGTTGCAGAACACCCGGCTGCTGGGCAACAGCAACCTGGTGAACAACCTCACCCAGCTCAATGTAGTGCTGCAGAACAACGGCCCCAGCACCGGTGCGCTGGACTGCAACCTGACCACGCTCAACGGCCTACGCAACTTGAAATTCTGAACTACGCTGCTCTCGACCATTGGGGTTTACAAAGGACGGTTTATTTCATGTATCGATCGGTTTCACTGCGCGCGGTGGTATGTCTGAGCACCCTCTTGCCGGTGGCGCTGCACGCAGCGCCTGAATCGGACGTCGAGGCCCTGAAACGCGAACTCCTGGAGCTCAAGCAGCGCTATGAAGTGCAGCAGAAGGCCCTGGCAGTGCTGGAGCAGCGGGTCCGCCAGGTCGAGGACCAGCCTGCCGCCCCACCGCCCAAACGCCTGGTGAAATCGCCTTCCGAACTCAAGGGCAACCAGCAAGTGGCGGGCACCGGGGCCAATGCAGCCTCCGGCGGCGCGGGTGGTGGGGCCAGTTACGGGCAGTCGCTCAAGGATGATTCGACTCCAGCCCAGAGTGTGACCAACCTCTATGACGAGGCCAGCGGCTTCTTCGGCGGCGGCAAGTTCAGCTTCGAGACCGGCCTGTCCTATGCCCGCTACGACACGCGCCAGCTGACCCTCAATGGCTTCCTGGCCCTGGATTCGATCTTTCTGGGCAGCATCAACCTGGACCGGATCAAGTCCGATACCTGGACCATGGACCTGACCGCCCGCTATAACCTGGACAACCGTTGGCAGTTCGATATCAACGCACCGGTGATCTACCGCGAATCGACGTACTCGTCCGCCGGTGCCAGTGGTGGTTCCGGGCGGCAGATCTCGGAAGATACGGTCACCCGCAACCCGACGCTGGGCGATGTCAACGTCGGGGTCGCCTACAAGTTCCTCGACGAATCCGACAGCCTGCCCGACGCCGTGGTCAGCCTGCGGGTCAAGGCGCCCACCGGCAAGGACCCTTTCGGCATCAAGTTTGTACCCAAAGAGGACAACAGCAACCTGGCGGTACCGGAAAGCCTGCCGACCGGCAACGGCGTCTGGGCCATCACCCCGGGGATTTCCCTGGTCAAGACCTTCGACCCGGCGGTGCTCTTCGGCAGCCTGTCCTACACCTACAACATGGAAGACTCGTTCAGCGACATCAGCCCGAACCCTTCCGACAAGGCGCCCGGCAAGGTCAAGCTGGGCGACAGCTTCCAGATCGGTGCCGGTGTGGCCTTCGCCCTCAACGAGAAGATGAGCATGGCCTTCTCGGTCTCCGACCAGATCCAGCGCAAGAGCAAGATCAAGTATGACGGCCAGGACTGGCAGTCCGTGCAGTCCAGCGATGCCAATGCCGCCTACTTCAACGTCGGCATGACCATCGCCGCCACCAACCACCTGACCATCGTGCCCAACCTGTCATTGGGCATGACCCAGGACGCCCCGGATTTCACCTTCAGCCTGAAATTCCCCTACTACTTCTGACCCCGCCCCCACCCGGACCAAGGCCCGCCGCGATTCCCCAATCGCGCCGGGCCTTGGTTTTTTTCCGCCCTAGCGGATCTGGTGCTTGTGCAGCAGGCGGTAGAAGGTCGGGCGCGAGATCCCCAGGACCCTGGCCGCGACACTGAGGTTGTCGCTGTGGCGGTTCAGCACGTCGCACAGGGCCTGGCGTTCGGCGCGGTGCTTATAGTCCTCGAGGGTGCCCATGGGCGCTTCCTGGGCTGACAGGCCCTGCAGGCCCAGATCACTGGCCTGGATCTGCCGTCCCTCGGCCAGGACCAGGCCCCGGCGTACCCGGTTGGCCAGTTCACGGACATTGCCCGGCCATTCGTGCTTGCCCATGGCCACCAGGGCATCCTCGCTGAAGCTGCGGGGCCGGCGCCCGGTTTCCTGGCTGTAGAAATGTGCAAAGTGGCTCGCCAGCATGCCCAGGTCACCATGGCGTTCACGTAACGGGGCGGTAATGACCTGCAGCACATTGAGCCGGTAGTACAGGTCCTCGCGAAAGCGACCGCTGGTGATCGCCTGTTCCAGGTCCACGTGGGTTGCCGCCAGCACCCGCACATCCACCGGAATCGGCTGGCTGCCGCCCACTCGCTCGATGTGTTTTTCCTGCAGGAAACGCAGCAGGTTGGCCTGCAATTCCAGGGGCAGGTCACCGATTTCGTCGAGGAACAGCGTTCCGCCGTTGGCTGCCTCGATACGTCCGACCTTGCGCTGATGGGCGCCCGTGAACGCACCTTTTTCATGGCCGAACAACTCGGACTGGATCAGGTGCTCGGGGATAGCTCCGCAATTGATGGCGACAAAGGGCTTGTCATGGCGTTGCGACTGCCGATGCAGGGTGCGCGCCACCAGTTCCTTGCCCGTGCCGCTCTCCCCCCGGATCAGCACCGGGGACTCGGTAGGCGCCAGTTTGCCGAGCAGTTTGCGCAGATCGCGGATCGAACGACTGTCGCCCAGCAGTTCGTGCTCGGGCTGGTCCACATGGACCGAACCCTGGCCCCTCAGGCGAGCCATGCCGAATGCCCGGCCCAGGGTCACCTGAACCCGCGACACATCGAACGGCAAGGTATGAAAATCGAAGAACCACTCGCAGACGAAGTCCCCGACCTTTTGCAGGCGCAGCACTTCCTGGCTCAGCACGGCGATCCACTCGGTGCCGCTGCGGCTGATCAGGTCCTTGACTGCTTCGGGACGTTCCAGGTGAAAGGGTTGCAGGCGCAGCAAGCCGACATCGCAGGAGCGTTCACGGGCGGACTCCAGGTCACAGCTGTCGACATCCCAGCCAATGGTGCGCAAACCGGGCAACAAGCGATGGCAATCATCACAGGGATCGACCACCAGCAACCGACGCTGCACAGGAGCTTCGAGCATGACTGTTCCTTGCTCCAGAGAGCGGAAAAGTTATTAGAAACAGTGGTTTGGCAAATCTGGCTGTAACATTAGCAAGAACTTGACGCGTGAATGTATCGATTGCTTATAGCGCTGATTGCCAAAGGAACTAAAGTGCCTTTCCAAGTCTGCATTCGAGCGACCGATTGTCGCAGTAGTTTTTTAAAAACCCCGTAACTAAGGGCTCTGCCCCGGGGCTTGCACACAGAAGATGTAAAAACTTGTTTTTCGGTGTGACCCGCCCCCTACCTCAGTGCATCAGTACCAATAACCAGCCGAACGGTAAGCCCAACCGACGGCACGTCATTTGATTGGGCACATAGAGAGAGACCCCATGAACGCCCCGCTCCGTATCAACGAAGCACTTTTGATCGCCGACCGCGCATTCCAGCCTTTCCAATGCGTGGCCTGGGCTCCACAGGACGGTAACGGCGAGTTGAGCCTGACCGTCATCGACCGTACCAGCACCCGTATCGGCCACGCCCAGATTCCTTGCAGCGCCTATTCCGATCCAGCCCAGCTGGAGCACCTGCTCAAACAGGCCCGTGCCGAACTGAGCGAGGACGGTTACACCCTGCAGTCCTGGGTCATGCCCAAGTAAGCATTACCAGCAGCGGATCACCCAACATGAGTGATCCGCTGTTTGACACTGCAACTAAGCTAGTGCTTCAGCCGCCCTCTCCTGCTACGCCTTTTGTTCCGGCGCTAGTTGCCCCTGCAGTTCTGGCAAGTTGCCCCTGCCAGTTTCTTCGCTGATCGAATCAGCATCTTTTCCAGCCGTTTTCCGGCAACTTTTCCAAGCTGTTGTTCAAGGCTGGCCCATCAGCGGATCGCTGATGCTGTGGTCGCCGGTTTCCAGGCGCCCGGCGACCCTGCGCAGCCAGCCGCCATCACTGTGCAAGGTCAGGTCATGCCAGCCGCCGCTGGATTCACAGGCGAAGACCTGGCGCACCTCGCCTCCCGCCGGGATCGACAGGGTCCAGGGGCCCTGCTGGGTGTAGGGGCAACGATCGACCGTGACCGACACGGCGTGCTCCCCCGGATTGCTCAGGGTCAGTTGCAACTGATGCTGGCTGGAAGTCACCAGCACTTGCGGCTGGCGCTGCTGTATCTGGCCGTGAAAGCTGCGATGGAAGCCATTGGGGCCCAGCACCCAGAGCTGATAGCGCTCCACCACGGTCCAGCTGTCCTGCAGCGATTTGCCTGCCTCCACGGTATAGCGCCGTGGCAGATCGCCCAGGTGCGGGGCGTCGTAGACATGGAACACGGCTCCCTGGGTCCCGGTGTTCTGCAGGCTCAGGGACACGGTCCGGGCCTTGTGGTCCACCTGGCTGTCGACATGCAATCGGTACGGCAAGGCCCGCGAAGGACGCGACAGGCGCTTCTGGTGTGGTGCCAGTTGCTGGCTAGTGGACGGTACCGGCACCGGCAGCAGTTTTTCCTGGCGCTGGCGCAGGCTGTCGGCCGCCTGGCGGGTGGTGGTCTGCAAGGCTGGCAGCGGTTCGTGGTTGGGATCGACGAAGTTGAACGCCGAGGTCAGGTCGCCACAGACCGCCCGGCGCCAGGCGCTGATATTCGGCTCGCGAACGCCGAACCGCGTTTCCAGAAATTGCAGGACCGAGGTGTGGTCGAACACCTGCGAGTTGACCCAGCCACCACGACTCCAGGGCGAAAGCACCAGCATCGGCACCCGAGGCCCTGGTCCGTAGACACCGCCGTCAGGCCGCGGCTGCTGAGTCGACCCGGGCGGAGCCGGATGCTTGAACAGCTCGCTGTCGAAGCCCAGGGTGGATTTGCCGGCGAAACTGCCGTCCTTGCGCTGGGAAGGTGCCGAAGGTGACGGGACATGGTCGAAAAAACCGTCGTTTTCGTCATAGGTCACCAGCAGCACGGTCTTGCTCCAGACCTCGGGGTTGTTGGTCAGGGCCTGCAGGATCTCCTGGGTGAACCAGCCGCCTTGCACCGGACTCGACGGCCCGGGGTGTTCGGAATAAGCCGCCGGGGCCACGATCCAGCTGACCTGGGGCAACTTGCCGGCCTGTATGTCGTTGCGAAAACCGCCAATGATCGCCTCCAGGTTGCTGCCGCTGCTGGCTGGCAGGGTATTGCCGTTGCCCTTGTACAGCGGTGCCACGGCATTGAGCGCATCGGTGTAGGGCACGAAGGCATTGAACCCGCTAGGCGGTTGGGCCGGGTTGCCCACCTGGACGCTGGCGGCGCGATACGGGCGAAAGCCCGCCAGGGGGTTGTCGCCGAAGTTGTCCGGCAGATGCTGGTAGACCTTCCAGCTGACGCCCTGCTGCTCCAGGCGCTCGGGGTAGGTCTTCCAGTTGTAGCCGACGTTGGCCGGCCCGGGGCCGTCCCATTCGTTGACCACCGCAGCCACCTGCCCGCCCGTTGGTCCGTTGGTGCCGGTCCAGAGGAACAGCCGGTTGGGGTTGGTGCCGGCGTGCACCGCGCAGTGGTAGGCATCGCACAGGGTGAAGGTGTTGGCCAGGGCGAACTGGAACGGCAACTCCTGCTCGCGGTAGTAACCCATGGAGGTGCTGGTCTTGTGGGTGGGCCAGGCGTTCATGCGCCCATCGCTCCAGGCCGAATGGGCATCGCTCCAGGTGTGGGGCGTTCCGCTGACGCGCTGGGCGTTGCCCCGGGTGCTGTCCAGGTGATACGGCATGACCACCCGGCCCTTGCCCTGCTGCTCCCAGACTTCGCGCTGGCCGGCCAGGGGAATGGTGAAGCGGTCGCTGAAACCGCGCACGCCGGGGAATGTGCCGAAGTAATGGTCGAAGGAGCGGTTTTCCTGCATCAGGATGACCACATGCTCGACATCCTTGATCGTTCCCGTGCGGTTGTTCGCCGGTATTGCAAGCGCCTGGCGGATCGAAAGCGGCAAAGATGAAAAGAACGAACCGATGGCGGCGGCTTGCAAGAGCTTCCTGCGTGAAATATTGGGCATGGAGAATTGAGTCCTTGTGATTGCAACGCGATAGATAACGCTGCCTGCAAAGTATTCATTTCAAATAACAATGCAGTGACACTGGCGTTGCAATAACTCCAGACCCTACCAACAACTTCATATCGCCACTTATTGCAGGCTTGCCAATACCTTATATGCGCAGGGTCCCGGAAGAATCTTTCATGAATAAAACACCCGAGTTTGCCCAATGTGATTAACCGTTCGATTGCCTGTGGGGCCGAACAGATAGAAGTGCATATGTGCCGGGAACAGTTCTGAACTTGTTCCCGGCGCAATCGGTCGATGGGAGTACGCGCCTAGTGCAACGCTATTGCAGTTCGTCGGCTACTTCGTTGCGCTGAACCCGCAGAGGATTGAAGGCCAGGCGGATGAACTGCGGGTCTCGCGCCAGCTTGTAGTCCTCGCCGACGAAGTAGGCCTTGGCCGCCGGATCGTTCTTGGCCAGGTACAGGATCCACGCCGTAGTGATCCCGGCGAACTCGTTTTCCCTGACGACTCTTACCGGGCTGAAATGCGTGGCGTTATGAGCGGTGGCACTCCAGCCAGGCACCGTCCTGATCAGCCCGCCCTGCCAGAGCCGTGGCCAGGCCCAGGCCGGCACCACCACATCGGCCGCCCCGGTGAGCACCAGCGTTGGCGTACGTACCGTGGACCCCAGCCCAATGGGGCCGGGCTCGATCGGCAGCGAGCCGATGAAGTCCAGTTGCGGGTCGATGGCCTTCAAGGTCTGCGGCATCAGGCTCGAGGAAAGAATCGAGGCCCCGCCTCCCGCCGAGTGTCCCGCCACGATGGTGCGCGACAGATCGACCTTGCCGAACAGCGGCGAGGTCGGGTCCTGGTTGAGCTTGCTCAGCTCCACCGCCCCCAGCACATGCATGCTCGGCGCGGTATTGATGAAGTCGGAAGACACCACCACGATGAACCCGTAGCTGGCCCACAACCTCAACATGTCGGTGTATTGCCCCTGGTTGGAAAGAATGCCACCGACGAAGTTGACCACCGGCAACTTGTCCAGACTTTTTATATTGGCCGGATAATAGACACTGGTTGAAACGGGACTGGCGAAACCATACGGAAAGGACTGGTTGCATTGGAGGTTGTTATCCAGCAACAGTATCCGTGCCAGCACACCCAGCAAACCACGACAATCACTCAATACCGCATTGGTTGCCACGGTGTAGGGTCCTGGTGACTTGGCGAACTGTTCATTGGCCAGTCCCAGCGCCGGAACCAGTTGCGAAGCCCCCGCCAAACTTGCTGAAACCAGGAACATACTGCCCACACAGAGTTTTACCGCCAGCTTGCGCATCGCTTTCATTGAAATTCCCTTTATTTGCCTGCTTTCCCTGCAAGGCCGAATACTGCCGCCTGGCCGTGCCCCCTTACTGTTGGTTGGATGGTCTTCGGGGGCAAACTGCAATACCCCTGAAACACTGCCGCGTGAGTCGAGCGACAGCCTGGCGCGACCCTAGAACAGGACAAATTCGAAGGTCAACGGTTATTTGCCGCCGGCCGCCTCGTGACGGCCGAACAGGCGCTGCTGGCCTGGCAGATTGTGGCAAAAGATTTCATAGTTTCTTGATTCTCCCTGGCGCTTGCGGCAACTTGCGCGCTTCTCACTACAAGGAGCAGCCCATGTCCGGCTCAATGGCCCAGGCGTTCGCGCATAATTTTCTCGGCCAATCTCCGCGCTGGTACAAGGCAAGCATTGTCGCGTTCCTGCTGCTCAATCCTCTGCTGTTCTTCAGCGTCAGCCCGGCGGCTGCCGGCTGGTGCCTGGTGATCGAGTTCATCTTCACCCTGGCCATGGCCCTCAAGTGTTATCCGCTGATGCCCGGTGGCCTGCTGCTGGTCCAGGCGATGTTGCTGGGCATGGCCACGCCCCAGGCGCTGTACGAGGAGTTGCAACACAACTTCCCGGTGATCCTGTTGTTGATGTTCATGGTCGCCGGCATCTATTTCATGAAGGAACTGTTGCTGTTCCTGTTCTCCCGCCTGTTGTTGGGGGTGCGCTCCAAGGCACTGCTGGCGTTGCTGTTCTGCTTCCTGTCGGCCTTTCTCTCGGCGTTTCTCGACGCCTTGACGGTCACGGCGGTGATCATCAGCGCCGCCGTCGGGTTCTATTCGGTGTATCACCGCGTGGCGTCGGGCAACGATCCGCGCCAGGACAGTGGCTACGGCGACGACCGCCACATGCCGGCCCTGCACCATGACGACCTGGAACAGTTCCGCGCCTTCCTGCGCAGCCTGCTGATGCATGGCGCCGTGGGCACGGCCCTGGGCGGCGTCTGTACCCTAGTGGGCGAACCGCAGAATCTACTGATCGGCCATGAGATGGGCTGGCACTTCGCCGATTTCTTCCTTCAGGTGGCGCCGGTGTCGCTGCCAGTATTGGCCGCTGGCCTGGTGACGTGCATGCTGCTGGAACAGCTGCGCTGGTTTGGCTACGGCACCCTGCTGCCGGACAACGTGCGCCAGGTCCTGGCCAACTACGCCGCCGAAGACGACGCCCAGCGCACTGCGCGCCAGCGTGCAGCATTGTTGGTACAAGGCCTGGCGGCGCTGATCCTGATCGTTGGCCTGGCCCTGCATGTGGCCGAAGTCGGGCTGATCGGCCTGCTGGTGATCGTACTGATCACCGCCTTCACCGGGATCACCGACGAGCACCGACTGGGTAACGCCTTCAAGGACGCCATGCCCTTCACCGCGCTGCTGGTGGTGTTCTTTGCCGTGGTGGCGGTGATCCACCAGCAGCAGCTGTTCACCCCGCTGATCCAGTGGGTGCTGGCGCTGCCGGCGGACAGCCAGCCTGGCATGCTGTTCATTGCCAACGGGCTGCTGTCGGCGATCAGCGATAACGTGTTCGTGGCCACCATCTATATCACCGAGGTCAAGCAGGCGTTCCTCAACGGCCAGATGAGCCGCGAGCATTTCGAGACCCTGGCCATCGCCATCAACACCGGTACCAATCTGCCCAGCGTCGCCACCCCCAACGGCCAGGCGGCCTTCCTGTTCCTGCTGACCTCGGCGATCGCCCCCCTGGTACGGCTGTCCTATGGACGCATGGTCTGGATGGCCCTGCCCTATACCCTGGTGATGGGAGCACTGGGCTGGTACGCGGTCAGTTACTGGCTATAGAAGGGGTTGTCAGGGGCTGCCTTGGGCCCGCGAGGACCCCAAGGCGGTTGCAGACTCAACGCAGCAGGATATAGCGCTCGATCGCCTGGGCAGCACCGTCTTGCAGATTGCTGCCGGTGATCACGTCGGCCTGACTCTTGACCTGGTCCTCGGCCTGCCCCATGGCGATCGACAACCCGGCCCGCTGGAACATGGCTGGATCGTTGCCACCATCACCAAGCGCCGCGGTGCGCTCCAGGGGCACCCCCAGGTATTCGGCCAGCGTGACCAATGCCTGGCCCTTGTCTGCCTGCACGGCGGTGATGTCCAGGAACCGCGGCTGTGAACGGGAAACCTGGGCCTGTCCCGCCGTCTGCTGTTGCAGCCGTACCTCCAGCTCCAGCAGCAAGCGCACATCGCTGCTGGCTGCCACGACCTTGTCGATGCAGTGCAGGTACGCCTCGAAACTGTCCACTACCTGCGGTGCATAGCCCAGGGCCTGTTGCTCCAGGGGCAGCAGTGGCCCGTCCGGGTCGCGCACCAGCCACTGGTTGTCGGCGAAGACCCAAGTCTCCACCTGCGGATAGGTCGCGAACAACAGCAATGCCGTCACCGCCGCCTCCACCGGCACATGATGGCGGACCAGGTAGCGACCATCGGGATGGACGATGCTGCCGCCATTGAATCCAGCGCTGGGGACATCGATCCCAAAGGCTTCGAGCTGTTGCCTCATGGCCCTTGGCGGACGCCCCGAAGCCAGGCTGAAGACGATGCCGGCCTCACGCAGGGCGCGCACGGTATCCAGGGTGCGAGGGCTGATGCTGTGATCCGGACGCAGCAGGGTGCCATCCACATCGCTGAGCACAAAGCCTATGGGGTAACGGTCCGGCTCGCTCATCCCAAGGGACGCCAGACCCGGCCGTCACGGGCCAGCAACTGATCGCCCGCCTCCGGACCATTGGTACCGGCCGGGTACAGCTGCACCGCCGCATCCTGCTTCCAGGCCTCGAGGAACGGCTGCACCGCACGCCAGCCGTTCTCGATATTGTCCGCCCGCTGGAACAGCGTCTGGTCGCCGATCAGGCAGTCGTAGATCAGGGTCTCGTAGCCGGTGGACGGTTGCATCTCGAAGAAGTCCTTGTAGGCGAAGCCCGACTCGATGTTCGCCATGTCCAGGGTCGGCCCCGGTTTCTTGGCCAGCAGGTCGAACCACATGCCCTCGTCGGGCTGGATCTGGATTCGCAGGTAGGTCGGCATCAGGCGCTCGACCTCGGTGTCTCGAAATTGCGCGTAGGGCGCCGGCTTGAAGCAGATGACGATCTCGGTGTCGCGCACACTCATGCGCTTGCCGGTCCGCAGGTAGAACGGCACCCCGACCCAGCGCCAGTTGTCGATCATCACCTTGAGCGCAACGTAAGTCTCGGTATTGCTGTCGGGCGCAACGTTGCTTTCCTCGCGGTAGCCCGCCAGGGTCTTGCCGTCTGTCTGGCCGGCGCTGTACTGGCCGCGCACCGAGTTGGCACGGGCCTCGTCCAGCGTCCAGGGGCGGATGGCACCGACCACCTTGGCCTTTTCGCCGCGCACGGCGTCAGCGCCAAAGGCCGCCGGTGGCTCCATGGCCACCATCGCTAGCAACTGGAACAGGTGATTGGGCACCATGTCTCGCAGGGCGCCAGTGTTTTCATAGAAGCTGCCACGGGTTTCCACCCCGACGGTTTCCGCCGCGGTGATCTGCACGTGGTCGATGTAGTGATTGTTCCAGAAGGCCTCGAACAGGCTGTTGGAGAAACGGCTGACCAGGATGTTCTGTACCGTTTCCTTGCCCAGGTAATGGTCGATGCGATAGATCTGCTTCTCGCCCATGACCTTGAGCAGGCAGGCGTTGAGGGCTTCGGCGGTCTGCAGGTCGGAACCGAAGGGTTTCTCGATCACCACCCGACGAAACGCCTCGGGCCCCTCCTGCAGCAAGCCCGCGGCGCCCAGGCGCTGCACCACTTCACTGAAGAAGCGCGGTGCAGTGGCCAGGTAGAACACCGCGTTGCCAGTGCCGCTGGCGGCAATCCGCGCCGCCAACTCGTCATACGTAGCATCGTCCAGGAAGTCACCCTGGACATAGCTGATGCCCTGGGTCAGGCGGGCCCATACCCCAGCGTCAACGCTGGCCCCCTGCCCCTGTTTCTTCAGTACCTCGTCGCGAAGGAAGTCTTCCAGCAGGGTGGCGAACTCGGTGTCGCTCACCGCATTGTGGTCGACGCCGACAATCCGCAGCCCCTCGTCCAGCAAACCGTCGCGACTGAGGTTGTACAGCGCCGGCATCAGCAGGCGCTTGACCAGGTCTCCACGGGCGCCGAACAGGAACAGGGTGGTCGCCGGCGCCGGCAACGCCTTGGACTTCCTTCGCTCGGTGGTCATTTCTTCCCGGTCTCCACATGGCCGCCAAAGCCGAAGCGCATGGCCGACAGGATCTTGTCGCCGTAGGTCCCCTGGCCGCGCGAGCGATAACGGGCAAACAGCGAGTTGGACAACACCGGAACCGGCACCGCCTGCTCCATGGCCGCCTCGATGGTCCAGCGACCTTCGCCGCTGTCGGCCACCGAACCGGAGAAGCCGTCAAGCTTGGGATCACCGGCCAGCGCGTCGGCCGTCAGGTCCAGCAACCAGGAAGAAACCACGCTGCCACGGCGCCAGACTTCGGCGATATCGGCAACATTCAGGTCAAAACGCTGGTCTTCCGGCAGGCTGTGCGAGCCCTTGGTCTGGAGGATGTCGAAGCCTTCGGCGAAGGCCTGCATCATGCCGTATTCGATACCGTTGTGGATCATCTTGACGAAGTGCCCGGCACCGGCAGGGCCGGCGTGGATGTAACCGCGCTCGGCGCGATCGTCGCTGGCGACCCGGTCCTTGGTCCGAGGGATCGAGCCCATGCCAGGAGCCAGGGCGGCGAACAGCGGATCGAGGCGCAGCACTTCATCGGCATCACCGCCGATCATCATGCAGTAGCCGCGCTCCAGGCCCCAGACGCCACCGGAGGTGCCGACGTCGATGTACTTCAGGCCCTTTTGCGCCAGGTCCCGACCGCGACGGATGTCGTCCTTGTAGTAGGTATTGCCACCGTCGATGATCACGTCGCCCGGCTCCAGCAACTGGCTCAGGGCCTCGATGGTCTCCTCGGTCGGCGCGCCGGCAGGCAGCATCACCCAGACCGCGCGCGGCTGCTGCAACCCTGCCACCAGGGCCGGCAGATCGGCGACACCCTTGGCGCCTTCGGCGACCAGGGCACTGACGAAATCGGTATTGCGGTCAAAGACTACGGTCTCATGCCCATTGAGCATCAGGCGCCGTGCAATGTTGCCGCCCATGCGGCCCAGTCCAATAATCCCCAGTTGCATGTGCTGATGCTCCTACTGCAAAAATCCAGATCAAAAATATATAGCCCAATGGGCCAGGTGAAATTTCAAGGGGCGCAACTATACAAGGCACGGCGCTCCAAGACAGCGCAATCTTTACCCTGATGGACGAGTTCGCACGTCCAACTGCGCTCCATCCCCCCCCGCGACGACCTCCGTCACCCTGGCCTGATGGAAGATTAGTCCGCTGCACCTGCGACGAAGTTTCGCAAATGTTGAGGCGATAACGATGCAAATCGCCAGGAAGACACAGCGACCTTCAGAAATAAAAAAGTTCCTTTCACTCGAAAAATAAATAAAATTGCCTCCATCAGGCGGTTTGGCAACTCTGTGCCAGGTGCCTGCAACGGTGCTTTGTGCAAGGGAATGCGGATCGCAAAGCATAGTTCAGACCCGCCATTTGCGAGGTGAAGCAATGGGCACAGTTCTACCGGCAAGGCCTGCACAAACCCTGTATGTCACCATTCGTCGTGACGAATTACGCCAACTCAAAGACGAGCGCGACCAGCTGAAAGACGAGCTCGCACAATTGCGCCAGTTGCTGCAAGACCAGGGGCAGCTGCCGGTAATGTCCCGGGCGCTTCGTTCCGCGAATTGAACCTCGCCCCGAGCACGGCCCGGCGCTGTGCTCCCCCCTTCCCGCTTTCGCGCCCTGCCCCTTCTCCCGGTGGCCAAGAGCCGTCCATCCCATCTGGACACGGGTACGAAATACCAACGTTCTGCTGACGAACTTTTCACACTTGACTCTCGATACTCCCGGCCATTGTGGCCGTCTTGTTACACAAGGCGGTCTTCATTGGTGCCGGACCGGCGGCCAATGATCATGGTTTCCTGGGGAGCGCTGAATGGCATTGTTCAAACGCGGCAACACGTCTGCGACAGGTTTCGACTGGATGGGGCTGCTCTGGCTGTTCCTGTTCTTCTGGTACTTCTCGGGCATCACCCAGCTGCTGATCCAGCTGACCGACACCTCCGGTTTCGCCGGTTTCCGCCAAGCCTTCCTGATGAGCGCCATCTGGCTGGCCCCAATGCTGCTCTTTCCGGCACGCACCCGGCTCATGGCCGCCGTCATCGGAATCGTGCTCTGGGCCTGCTCCATGGCCAGCCTCGGCTACTTCTTCATCTACCAGCAGGAATTCTCGCAAAGCGTCATCTTCATCATGTTCGAGTCCAACCCCTCGGAAGCCGGTGAATACCTGACCCAGTACTTTGCCTGGTGGATGCTGCCGGCGTTCCTTGCCCATACCGCCCTGGCCTTCTTCCTCTGGACCCGCCTGCGCCCGGTGTACCTGCCCAGGCTCCAGGGCCTGGCCGCCGCCGTGGCAATCCTGGTGGCCATCGTCGGCTACCCGCTGGTCAAGCAGATTTCTCGTACCGATACCCTGGCCCAGGGCCTGGAGAAATTCGAGACCCGCATCGAACCTGCAGTGCCCTGGCAGATGGTGGTCGCCTATCGGCGCTACCGCGAGCAACTGAACGGCATGCAGGGCATGCTCGACAGCGTCAGCAAGATCCCGCCCCTGACCAATCTCCAGGACAGCATGGCCAACCAGCCGGCAACCCTGGTACTGGTGATCGGCGAGTCCACCAACCGCCAGCGCATGAGCCTCTACGGCTACCCGCGCCAGACCACTCCTGAGCTGGACAAGCTCAAGGACCAGCTGGCGGTGTTCAACAACGTCATCACCCCGCGCCCCTACACCATCGAGGCCCTGCAGCAGGTACTGACGTTCGCCGACGAAGAGAATCCCGACCTGTACCTCAAGACCCCATCCCTGGTCAGCGTGATGAAGCAGGCGGGCTACAAGACCTACTGGATCACCAACCAGCAGACCATGACCAAGCGCAACACCATGCTCACCACGTTCTCCGAGCAGGCCGACGAGCAGGTGTACCTGAACAACAACCGCAACCAGAATGCCCGTCAGTACGATGGTGACGTCCTCGAGCCCTTTTCCAAGGCCCTGGCCGACAGCGCGCCGCGCAAGTTCATCGTGGTCCACCTGCTGGGCACCCACATGAGCTACCAGTACCGCTACCCACCGAGTTTCGACAAGTTCACCGACCGCCAGGGGGTGCCGGCCGGCGTGCGCGATGACCAGGTGGCGACCTACAACAGCTACGACAACGCCGTGCTGTACAACGACTTCGTGGTTTCCAGCCTGATCAAGGACTACGCCAAGACCGACCCCAATGGCTTCCTGCTGTACCTGTCGGACCACGGCGAAGACGTCTTCGACTCGGCCGGCCATGACACCCTGGGGCGCAACGAAGGCAAGCCCACCGCGCCGATGTACACCATTCCATTCATGGCCTGGGCATCGCCGAAGTGGCGGGCAACCCATGACTGGAACTTCGCCTCAGACCTCAGCCGGCCCTACATGAGTTCGCAACTGGTGCATACCTGGGCTGACCTTGCAGGCTTGAGTTTCGACCAGCTGGACCCTAGCCGCAGCCTGGTCAGCGACAGCTTCAAGCCACGGCCGTTGATGATCGGCGATCCCACTCAACGCCAGAACAGGCCCCTGATCGACTTCAGCCTGATGAAACCCAAGGCACCTGCCGACACCACCGTCGTCCAGAAGTAAGCCTGCTCTGCGCAAGGCCGCAACGGCTTTGCGCAGGCTTGCCTCCTGCCAATATACCCCGCCAGTCACCACTACCGGTCCACACTCGTGGGCCGGTGCAATCATCCGGGCCCAGCAGCCACGGACACATGATGTCGAAAATGTAATGATCGGCTCAGGCTGTCGTTAACCCTCACTTAATAGAATTCGGTTTAACTTCCCCCGTCACTTGCCATACAGGGACGAAGCAAGTAGCCGAATACTCTTGAGCAGGAAACACAGCATGAAACTTTCAACTATTGTACTCAGCGGCCTGATTCTCGCAGGCTCCAGCGCAGCCTTCGCCGAAGGTGGTTCCGAGCGCGTACAACAGTTCTACGAGAACTTCCGCGTCAACCAGCAGCAGATTCACGGGAACCAGACCGAGAATACTGCCAGGAACGACAAGCAGAAGCCCACCTCTTCATATTCCACTTCGGATGCCAAACAAGAAAAACAAGTAAGCCAGCAGCCCGACGCCTGATACAGCTTTTGTGCAGCCACTCTGGATAACTGCTCCTCAGCCAGAGCTGGATATTCTGGCGCCCCTCGTGGGCGCCTTTTTTATTGAGGTGCGTTTATTGAAATCAAAGTTTTCAAGTCAATGACCCAGGTATTACAAAACTGTCATGTGGCACATCGACGCGGACTCCTCGCTTAACATCCGCGCATCAATCGATCGGCCCACTGCTACCAGGAAACGAATTGAAACAACAAATCAACCACTGGCTCCAAGACACCCTCTTGCTGCGGAACCCTCAATAAACACGCCACTTCCGGCGCTCTGCCGACTCTCGATTGATTATCTAATCGATTGAATTTCCTGCCCTAATCGATTGACCCTGTAGTTACTTCAGGCTTCACCATCGACTCATTGGACAACATCCGACTATTTAGAGAGGACAACAGGCAATGCGTATTCTGGTGATTGAAGACGAGTCGAAAACCGCGGACTACTTGCATCAGGGGCTGAGCGAAAGTGGTTATATCGTCGATCGTGCCGACAATGGCGTGGACGGCCTGCACCTGATTGAACAACAACCCTACGAGTTGGTGATCCTGGATGTAAACCTGCCCGGCAAAGATGGCTGGCAAGTACTGCAACATATGCATCGACCCCATCCGGCGCGAGTCATGATGCTCAGCGCACGCGGGCGCCTGGAAGACAAGGTCAAGGGCTTTGACCTGGGCGCCGATGATTACCTGGTCAAGCCCTTTCAATTTCCCGAGTTGCTGGCCAGGGTCCGAAGCCTGATGCGCCGAAGCGAACCCGTGGCCCAGCCGGAAGTACTGCAAGTTGCCGACCTGCAACTTGACCCGCGGCGTCACCGGGCTTATCGCGGCGAGCGACGCATTGACCTGACCACTAAAGAGTTCACCCTGCTGCATGTATTGATGCGCCACTGCGGTGAAGTACTGACCCGCACGCAAATCATTTCCCTGGTTTGGGACATGAACTTCGATTGCGATACCAACGTCGTGGAAGTGTCCATCAGCCGCTTGCGAGCCAAGATCGACGACACCAGCGAAATCAAGTTGATCCACACCCTGCGCGGCGTGGGCTACGTACTGGAAGTGCGCCAATGATGGCTGGGCCTTCCAGCAACAGCAGTCTGTCGATGCGCCTGGGGCTGACCGTGAGCCTGATGGGCGCGGCCCTGGTCCTGCTGCTGGCCACCCTCGCCTACCTGGCCCTCAATCACGAACTCGAGACCCTGGCGCGCAAGAGTCTGCAGAGCAAGCTGGAGCAGATCCAGCACAGCCTCATCAGCGACCTCAAGAGCAGCGACCTGGCGGCCCAGCCCCATTCCCTGCTGGACTTGGTGATGGGCCACGACAACCTGCGCTTGTCGGTGCTGGGCAGCGACCCGCTGGCCCCACCGTTGCTGGACGTCGGCGGCAGCAGCCGGCAACCGCTGCCCGAGGCCCTCAGAGAAAGCTCGGGCGCCTATCTGGACTGGAACGACAGCCGCGGCAGCCAGTTGCTCAGCGCCTCGCAACCGATGCCCCTGCGCAATGGCGAGCGGGTGCACGTGGTGTTGAGCCTGGATCGCAGCAATGACCAGGCGCTGCTCAGCGCCTACCTGCGCTCGACGGTGATCGCCCTGCCGCTGCTGCTCGGTCTGATCGGCATCGGCGCCTGGTGGCTGGTGCAACGGGGCTTGCTGCCCCTGCAGCAGTTCACCCGGGTCGCCGCCAAGGTCACCACCCAGGACCTGACTCATCGCCTGAACCTCGACCGGCTGCCCCGGGAACTGGCGGAACTGGGCCAGGGCATCAACGTCATGCTGCAGCGCCTGGATGGCGGCGTGCAGCGCTTGTCGCAATTCTCCGACGACCTGGCCCACGAACTGCGCTCGCCCATCAGCAACCTGATGGGCAAGGCCCAGGTGACCCTGTCCCGGGAGCGGCCGCCGGAAGAATACAAGGCGGTGCTGGAGGCCAGTATCGAGGAGCTGGAACGGGTCACACGGATGGTCGCCGACATGCTGCTCCTGGCCCAGGTCAGCCAGCCCGCCTCCCAGGCCCGCTTCGTCCGGATCTCGCTACGGGTCGAAGCCCGCAAGGTCATGGAACTGTTCGCCCTTAATGCCGAGGACAAGCAACTGGAGCTCCAGCAGACCGGCGATGCCTGGGTGCTGGGCGACCGCCTGATGATCCAGCGCGCGATTTCCAACCTGTTGTCCAATGCCATTCGCCACAGTCCGGCCGGGGGGCACATCAGCCTGCGCGTCGAACAGCAGGTGCAGACCGTGAGCCTGACCGTGAGCAACCCCGGCCCGGGCATTGCAGCCTGCCACCTGCCCCACCTGTTCGAGCGTTTCTATCGGATAGACAGCAGCCGGACCCGCGCCGAAGGTGGCACGGGCCTGGGGTTGGCAATCGTGCGCTCGATCATGAGCCTGCATGAAGGCCAGGCCCAGGCCAGCAGCGTCCTGGACGGCCAGACCGAGTTCTGCCTGGTGTTTCCCAAGCTCGATCCCGCACAGCACGACCTCTAGGCGCTACAACCCCCAGCCGCCCAGCCCCGCCCCCAGCAGGACCAGGGCCCAGGGCGGCACCCGGCCACTGCGCAACAACAGCAGCGCCAACAACACTGCCAACAATTCCAGGGGGCCATGAACCGTGGACGTCCAAAGCGGCTGGTACAAGGCCGCCGCCAGCAAGCCCACCACCGCAGCATTGACCCCGGCCAGGGATGCCTGGACGTCCTGGCGCTGGCTCAGGACCTGCCAGAACGGCACCACGGCGAACACCAGCAACATGCCCGGCAGGAAGATCGCCAGCAGGCAGACCACTGCCCCGCTCCAGCCATCGATGGCCGCACCGACAAAGGCCGCCACGCTGAACAGCGGCCCTGGTACTGCCTGGGCGCTGGCATAACCGGCCAGGAACAGCGACTCGCTGATCCATCCCGACTCAACCACCTGGGCCTGCAAGAGCGGCAACACCACATGGCCGCCGCCGAATACCAGAGCGCCGACGCGATAGAAACCGTCGAACAGCTCCAGCAAGCGACTCGGCCACAGCAGCGTCATGGCCGGCAGCAACAGCAACAACGCCAGCGCCAGGCCCAGGGACACGACTGCCAGGCGACGGCCGGCCGGGACGGTCGGCACCTCGAACCACAAGGCCCATGCCGGCTTGATCCACAGGCCGCCCGCCAGCGCCGCCAGCACCATGACCACCAGCTGTGTCTCCAGCCCCGGCCAACGCAGCATCAAGAGCGCTGCGATCCCCCCGATGGCGATCCGCAATGGTCCGCGACACAGGCTGCGGGCCATGCCCCACAGGGCTTGAGCCACCACGGCCACGGCTACCAGTTGCAAGCCTTTCAAGACACCAGGGGGAACCCCGGCTCCCAGTCCCATGGCCAGCAGGGCCAGGGCCAGCGCGGAGGGCAAGGTGAAACCGGCCCAGGCGCACAAGGCTCCGCGCACCCCGGCCCGGGACAACCCCAGGGCCATGCCTACCTGGCTGCTGGCCGGGCCGGGGAGGAACTGGCACACCGCAACCAGCTCGGCATAGGCAGCCTCCCCCAGCCAGCACCGGCGCTGGACGAACTCCTGGCGAAAATACCCCAGGTGCGCGACCGGCCCACCGAAGGAGGTCAGCCCCAGGCGCAGGAACACCAGGAAGATGCTCCAGGGCGTATCCGTGCGGTGCGGGCTGCCCGCGGCGGTGGCAGGCAGCATTACAAGGGTTTGTTCCAGAACAGCATGCGGCCGTGGACCGGGTCGAGCATGGCATCGGCAAACCCGCAGGCCCGATAGGCTGCCTGGGCCCGGGCATTGCCTTCCAGTACCTCCAGGGTGATCTTGCAGCAGCCGCGCTGGCGAGCGATGTCCTCGACCTTCTGCAGCAGGCGCCTGCTCAGGCCCTGACCGCGAAAACTGTCGAGCACCACCACATCATGGACATTCACCAGGGGCCGGCAGGCAAAGGTGGAGAAACCTTCGAAGCAGTTCACCAGGCCCACTGGCTGCCCGCCGGCGAAGGCCAGCACGCTGAAGGCTTGGGGCCGCTTGGCCAACTCCTCCGGCAATTGCTGGAGCTGGTCCGCCGACAGGGACTGGCCACCGCCCATGACGTCTTCGGCATAGTGATTGAGCAACACGCCTATGGCTTCGGCATGCACCGGGTTGCTGTAACTGGCTTGCAGCACCACGACATCGGCAACGTCCATGTTCATCCTCGATCAATGCGTTGAAAATGAGCGCTCAAGGCTCGGGCAGCTCGGATTGTAGGCCGAGGGATTTGACCAAACGAAGATTTTTGCCCACCTGCGACAGAAAATCCTAGTCAATGGCCGGGATGCACCGCAGTCGGAACCCCTTCCCCTTCAAGGATTGCCGAAACGCTCCAGCTGCATCTCCTGCAGGCGACTCAGGGTGCGACGGAACGCGAACTCCAGGTAACCCTCGGTATACAACTGCTGCATCGGCACCTGCGCTTCCAGGTACAAGGGCACCTTGCGGTCGTAGCACTCATCCACCAGGGCGATGAAACGCCGCACCGCATCGTCATGGGCCGACAACTGCGGCAGCTCGCGATCCCCGGCAACCACGCGTTCGGCAGCGTCTTCAGTGCCCCGGGCAATGCGTCCCGGGCGCTGCTGGGCACTCAGGCCAGGCACTTCACTGAGCAGGATGGCGCCATAGCGATCACACAGGGCCATGAAATCCATGGCCGAAAACGGCTGTTCGCACAGATCGGCGAACCGACACCAGATCACCGTCCGGGCAGCCTTGACCACAGTCACCGGCCGATAACCGAGCAGCACCGGTGCATCGGACACCGGCTGCCCGACACTCAGCCGTTCGAACAAGGGCCCCAGGGCGCTGGCCTGCCCTTGGGCACACACCCAGTAGCGCTGCGTAGCCGCACCGGGGTGCAGGCGATGGTCCTGCCCACCGTCCACCGCCACCACCTGCATATGGCGGCTGATGGCCTCGATGGCCGGAAGGAAACGATCGCGGTTGAAACCGTCGGCATACAGTTGCTCGGGGGGCTGGTTGGAGGTGCACACCATCACCACGCCCTGGTCGAACATCACCTGGAACAGGCGGCCGAGGATAATTGCATCGCCGATGTCATTGACGAACAGTTCATCGAAGCACAGCACCCGCACCTCCTCGGCCAGCTCCCGGGCCAGGGCCTGCAAGGGGTCGGCGATACCGGACAACTGGAAGGAGCGCTGGTGCACCCAGCCCATGAAATGATGAAAGTGCTGGCGGCGCGCCGGTACCTTGAGGCTCTGGTGGAACTGATCCATCAACCAGGTCTTGCCCCGCCCCACCGCCCCCCACAGATAGACGCCCTGGACTGCCCCGCGCCCCTGGTGCAACGCTTCATGGCAGCGCTGCAAGGCCTGCACCGCCCGAGCCTGGGCCGGGTCGGCAACGAACCCCTGCTGCTCCAGGGCGTGTTGGTAGGCACTCAAGGGGGAATCGAACGACATGGGCCCATGGCCTCCCGGCAAAAAGCCGCAGTATGCCATCGCCGGGCACCGCCTGTGATCGTTCTCGGGCCCACCAGGCGAGCCAGCGCGACCTTCAGCTTCACGCACCTCCGCGGGAGATATCCAGGCGCGCGATGCGGCCCTGCTCATCCAGGCGAAAGACATGGCGCAATGATTGGGGGCTACCGGCAAAGTCGCCGCGGGCGAGGCTGTCCAGCAGCACCTTGCCGGTGCGTTGCTGCACCCCGACGATTTCCAGCCGGCAACCCTGGCGACCACCGTGATCGGCCATCCAGCGGGCGATCTCCCGGGCCCCGACCCGATGCTCGCATTCATCGAACACCTGGGCCTGGGGTGCAAAGATCGCTGCCGCCTGCGAACCGTCTCCCGCATTGGTGGCCGCTACATAGGCCTGGATCGCCGGAGCCAGTGCTCCGGCGCTTCCACCTTGCCCAAATCGATTGATGACTGACATGAAAGAGGCTCCCTGCAAGTGAATGAGGCCGGCATGTTAAGAGCCCATCGCGTCATTTCTTGTCAGGAGTGAAGCGCTGGCCGTCCTCGCTTTGCAGACTCTTGCGCCAGGTCCGCAACCAGTCGCTGCGGCGGCCCGGATACGCCTCTCCGTGCTCCCGAGCCGTCGCGACCCGGTCGGTGCGAAAGGTCCGGTAATCCCCACGCAGCTCGCACCAGGCAACAACCACCCGCGCCTCGTTGAGGAACCCCAGGGCCAGGGGCCAGATCAGTCGTTGGCTGGGCGTGCGGTTGACGTCGGCATAGTCGATCGCCAGCTTGGCCTGATGACGGATCGCCTGGCGAAACACGTTCAGTGACACCGGGTTGTCAGGAAATCCGTAGCCCGCCGGTCCCGGCAACAGCGTCGGATTGCGCAAGGCATCCTGGGCCGCCGGTGCCAGCACCGCCGCAATCTTGGCCATGGCATCGGTAGCGGCCTTGCTCAGTTCCTCGTCGCCGCGCTGATCGACGTAACGCAAGCCGAGCACCACCGCCTCGGTCTCATCGGCGTTGAGCATCAGCGGTGGCAGGAACAACCCGCTGCGCAGCACGTAACCGACCCCCGCCTCGCCATAGATCGGCGCGCCCAGGGCCGTGAGCTCGGCGATATCGCGATACAGGGTGCGCTCGGACACCTCCAGTTGCGCTGCCAGGGTCGCGGCGGTGACCGGACGGCTTTTGCCCCGCAGCATTTGCAGCAGGGTGAGTAATCGACTGGCTCGCGACACCTGGCGGGACTCCCGGAAAAATTCCGGCGCAGGATAGCAGAGCCTCCTGACAGACACTGTCAGGAGACACGGACCCTGCCGCCGCAGCCTCGCACGCTCGGCAGTGGCTACAACAGCTCCGTGTAGCCGCTGCCCCAGGCTGCGCATGACCGCGCAGCGGGCACCGGATGAATCGGGTCAATAGGCCATGGACCAGCTCAGGGTGTAGGTTCGGCCGCGGCCCTGGTAGTCGTAGAGGTACTCGGGGCCGTAGGTCGGCGAATAGAACAGCTTGGCGCGCTGGCCCCAGACCGTGCTGTATTGCTTGTCCAGCAGGTTCTGGATGCCGCCGCTGAAGGTGCCGAAACCGGTGTCCTGGCTACCCAGCAGGTCGAAGGTGGTGTAACCGTCGATGGTGTGATCGGCGTCGTCCTTGAGGGTGAAGGCACGGTTGCCTTGCAGCCGTACGCTGCTGCTGTCGCCCTTCCAGCCGACGAACGCAGTGGACTTGGACAGCGAGGCATACCGTGCATCGCGCTTGATCCAGCCACCGTTCTTGCCTTCCTCTTCGGAACGCACCAGGTGCAGGGTGCCACCGGCCTCCCAGCCGTTCTGGAAATGCCGGGTCAGGGCACTTTCGAAACCATAGTCGCGGCTCTTCTGATCCTTGACGTCGATGGTCAGGGTCGCGTTGTCGGTGGTGATGACCTTGTCCGACCAGATGTAGTACAGCGCCGCCTGGGCGTCCCAGTCGCTATCGGAGAAGCGCCAGCCGGTTTCCACCTGGCGGCTCTTGATCCCGGCCAGGGGGTTGTCGTCGACGCTCAAGCCCGGCTTGCCGTAGAACTTGGCCGGGTCCGGCAGATCGAAGCCTTCGCCGTAGTTGATCCACACCTGGTGGCCATTCTTGAAATCATAGATCGTGCCCAGGTTGAACAGGTTGACCTGGTAGTCGTTTTTGCCCCCCGGCACGTTCTTGAAGCGCCCGACGTCCACGTCCATCTGCTGGCGCCGGTAGCCACCGGATACCGTCAGGTTGTCCGTGGCATGCCAGTCCACCTGGGTGTAGGCGGACAGGCCGTCGACCCGGTAGCTGGGGTAGCGTGCAGCCTTGCTCTGGGTCACCAGGTCCAGGCCACCGCTGCCCGAGGAAATGCCTTGGTCGAAGGTGCTCTGCTCGGCGTTGAAACGCTCGCGATCCAGGTCCACCCCATAGGTCAGCTTGACGGTCTCGAACTCCTTGGCGAACAGCGCCTTGAGGCTGCTGACCTCGAAGTTCTGCTGCGAAGCGGCGAAGTACACGCCCTTGGAGCCTGTCGGCTTGCCCGTGTTGTAGTAGGGAAACGGATAGAAGTTGTCGTTTTCCTTGCGGTACGAGGCCTGCAGGTAGAAGTCCTGGCCCAGCACGTCGGCATGGTGATAGTTGGCATTGAGCAACAGGCGCCGGGTGCGCGGTTCCAGGTCGGTGGAGTAGCCTCCGCGCAACTTGGCGTCCTCCAGGTCCGAAGGCGCCTGGTACTTGAGGTTGGGGAAGTAGATCCCGGTGCTGCCGCGATTGCCCGAATCATAGTACTGGGCCAGCAGATCCAGGCTCTGCTCTTCGTTGAAGTTCAGGGCCAGGCTGCCCATCAGGTCGAGGGTGCGGTTGTACTGCAGGTCGGTCTGGGTGTTGTCGATGAAGATCTGTTTGCCGGCGCCGTCGTAGAAGGCCTGGTTCTGCTCCCCTGCCACGGACAGGCGGCCGCTGATGGCATCGTTGCCGCCACTGACCGACTGGGCGATGCGAGTGGTCAGATCATCGCTGTTGTTGAAACCGCTGCTGGCCCCCAGCTGGGTCTCGAAACGCGCCGGCCCCGGCTCGCCTTTCTTGGTGACGATATTGATGATGCCGCCGGTGGCGCCGCCACCATAGATCGCGCTGGCCCCGGAGAGCACTTCCACACGTTCGACGTTGAATGGCGAGATGCTGTCGAACTGGCGCGACAAGCCCCGGGAGCTGTTCTGGCTGACCCCGTCGATCATCACCAGCACATTGCGCCCGCGCATGTTCTGGCCATAGTTGGTGCGACCTTCCGGCGCCAGGTCCAGGCCCGGCACCAGCTTGCCGATAGCTTCCTTGAGGCTGACGCCCGTCTCCAGCTGTTCGCGCAACTGGCTTTGCTCCACCACCCAGACCGTGCCGGGAATCTCGCTGATGGCCGTGCTGGTACGCGATGCCACCGTGACCTGGGTCGGCTTGAGGTTGAGGCTGGCAGCGGCAGGTTCGGCACGGCGCAGGATCACCGTGCGTTCATCGCTGAACGACCAGCTCATGCCGCTGCCGGCCAGCAAGGCCTGCAGGGCCTGGGCGATGCTGACTTCACCGGCGAGGGCCGGCGCCTGCAAGCCCGTCACATCAGCGGTGGTGTACAGCAGGCGCAGGTCGGCCTGGTCGGCAAAGCGGGTCAGGGCCTGGTCCAGGGGCTGGGCCGGCAATTGCAGCGACACCCGCCGCTCCTGGGCCACGCTGGCCTGGCTGGCGGGCAGTGGCGGCTGCGCCTGGGCCAGGATCGGTACCAGCCCACCAACGAGTACGGCCTGGGCCAGTAATGTATGGCGCATGAGGTGTTGACCGCGCTCGCGTATCGACAGCTTGAACATAGCTTTCACGTGTTCCTTCCCAGCCCGTTGAAATGACGTCAATGAGAACGATTTTCTTCTCAGTCTCACTACGACGATTGGCCGGAAAGGAACTTGCAGTGCCCGGAGCAAAAAAAATTCAGTGCAGGACGGCGAGCCAGGGCAAGTAGGTGATCTGCAGCGGATAGCGTTGCTGCAAGGTGCGCAGCGAGCCCTGGGGATCGTTGAGATCGAACACGCCGCTGATGGCCAGCCTGGCCAGTTGGTCATCGGATACCAGGATGCGGCCCTGCTGGTAGCGTTCCAGTTCGCCGATCACCTCGCCCAGTGGCCGGCCGTTGAAGATCAGCTTGCCACGCTGCCAGGCGGTGAGGCTGGCAGCATCCACGCTCTGCTGGGCCAGCAGCGGCTGGCCAGCCTGGTACTGCAGGCGCTGGTCGGCCTGCAGCAGCACCGGTGCATGCTCGCCGGTGAATTGCACCTGGCCCTCGCGCACCACCACTGTCAACCGGTCGCCCTCCCGACGCACGCTGAACGCCCCGGCAGCGCTGTGCAACTGCTCGGCCCGGGCCTGGACCACGAATGGCCGCTGCCCATCGGCTGCGGGTTCGAACAGCGCCTCGCCACGCTCCAGGATCACCCGTCGTTCATTCGCCGAATACGCCACCGACAGCGCACTGGCGCTGTTGAGGGTTACCCGCGAGCCATCGGCCAGGGTCAGGCTCTGCTGCTGCCCCACGGCGGTGTAGTAGTCCGAGGTCCAGGCCGGCCACTGCTGCCAGCCAATCACGCTGCCCAGGGCCAGCAGCACCGATGCAGCCACCGCCGGCCACCAGCGACGGGGCCTGGCAGCCGGGCTGGCATCCTGCCGGTGCTGCTGCGCGGAGCGAGTCTGGCCCAGATCGCCCCACAAGCGCTGCGCCTCATCCGCCGCGCGGGCATGGGCCGGGCTGCTCTGGCGCCAGCGCTGGAACGCCAGGCGCTGGGCCGCCGTGGCCTGGCCGGAATGCAGCAGTACCAGCCAGTCGATGGCGGTGTCTTCGAGGTTCTCGGGGTGTTCGGTCATGGCAGCGTCGGCGGCGGGCAGGAAGGGATCATTCATGGTGCTGTTGCAACCAGTCGCGGCAGTGGCGCAGGGCCTGGCCGATGTATTTTGCCACCATGCTTTCGGAAACGCCCAGTCGCACGGCGATCTGGGCCTGGGTCAGGCCCTCCAGGCGATTGAGCAACAAGGCCTGGCGAGCGTTGTCCGACAGTTGCTGCAGGGCCTGGTCGAGCACCGCCAGGCGCTCCTTGGCCAGCAGCACCGCCTCGGGGGCCGGAGCCGGGTCCACCGCCTCGTCGTGTTCCAGGCTATCGGCCGAGTTGCCGGCCTGGCGCTGCTCGCGGCGCAGGGTGTCGATGGCCAGGTTGCCGGCTACGCG